>JBPCJT010000270.1:0-8832 GCA_051005015.1 Gemmatimonadaceae bacterium
CTGTCCACCATTGCGTTGATCGTGTCCTTGAGCTCCAGCACCTCGCCCTTCACTGGCACGGTAATCTTCTGGCTCAGGTCGCCATTCGCGACCGCCGTGGTCACCAGCGCGATGTTACGCACCTGGCCGGTGAGGTTTCCGGCCATGAAGTTTACGTTGTCGGTGAGGTCCTTCCACGTTCCGGCCGCTCCAGGCACGCTCGCCTGCCCGCCGAGGATTCCTTCAGTACCCACTTCGCGCGCCACGCGCGTAACTTCGGACGCGAACGCGCTCAGCTGATCGACCATCGTGTTGATCGTGTTCTTGAGCTCGAGGATTTCGCCCTTGACGTCCACCGTGATCTTGCGCGACAGGTCTCCCTTTGCGACTGCCGTAGTGACGTCGGCGATGTTTCGCACCTGACCCGTCAGGTTGCGCGCCATGGCGTTGACGCTGTCGGTGAGATCTTTCCAGGTGCCGGCTACGCCGGGCACGTTCGCCTGCCCACCCAGCATGCCCTCGGTGCCCACTTCGCGCGCGACTCGAGTTACCTCGTCCGCGAAGGAGCCGAGCTGGTCGACCATTCGGTTGACCGTGGTTCCTATGCGCAAAAATTCTCCCTTTACGGGCTTGCCGTCGATGTCGAGCGCCACCTTCTGGGACAGGTCACCCTCCGCCACCGCCTTGATCACGCGGGATACTTCCGCGGTAGGGTGAACGAGGTCCGCGACCATTGCGTTGATGGCGTGGACGGTAGTTGCCCACCCGCCCCCTTCGTCCGCGAGGGCCATGCGCTCATCGAGCCGCCCTTCGCGCCCGACAGCCGTGCTCACCCGCAATACTTCGTCCGCAAGCCGTTCCCTCCGCTGCGCAACCCGGTTAAAGGAGCGCGCGATGGCGGCCATCAGAGGATCGGCGGTTTCCCTCAGGCGGACGCTGAAATCTCCCGCCTCGAATGTTGTGAGAGCATCGAGCAGCCGCTCGAGCTCCGTTGAGCTTACCCGCCGGTGAGTTCCGTCGTTGCCACCGCCTGAGCCGTTACCGCCATCGTCCCCGCCACGAGCTGGTGTAGAGGCCTTTCCGGGACGGCGTGCCTGCTTGACGCCGGTGCCGCCGTTACCGGTCGGTTCCTGCGCGTCCCGGTTACGGGCTGCCTTAGTCGTGCTCTTGCCTCGGCGCACGCGCCGCTTACCCGTCGCGTCCGCTTCTCGGACGGAGGTCTCCTGATCGACCTCCGGGTTGTCACCTATAGCCAAAGGAAGCTCCTACTGAAAGTTACATGATGCGGTAGTACACAAACCGACAGTGCGGCCATAACCGCTGTGTCCCTGTGCCAAACGAGTGTGTGGGTTAGAGCGCAACATGAAGCTGCTTCTCAACATACCCCCAAAACGGGCAATTGTCACAAAACGTGCAAGAAGCGGGCTATGAAGGGCAACTGCTCCGATACCGCTTGCGAGTACGCGACCCGAATGGTGTCTGGAGCCAGGTTCCCAGATTCCGTTTTCCGTTTTCCGCTTTCCATTAACATCCTGACATGGTCAAATCGCTCGTCTCCATTCTGGCAGCTTTCGCGCTCGTGGCGCCATGTCATGCGGTTTTTCCGCAACGCGCGCAGCTGGAGCGCATAATCCAGCGCCAGGTTCTCGCAAACGGATTGGAAGTCATTGTCGTGGAAAACCACGGCGTCCCGCTCGCGACAGTTGAGCTCGACGTTCGCAATGGCGCCTTTACGCAAACGCCCGCAACCGAAGGACTCGCTCACCTGTACGAGCACATGTTCTTCAAGTCGAACACGGACTTTTCTTCCGACGCATTCGTGCGGCGCGCGGGAGAGCTCGGCGCGATTTTCAACGGCACCACCCAGGAAGAGCGCGTCAACTATTACCTGACCCTCCCTTCCGACAGTCTCGAGGGCGGCATGCGCTTGCTGGCCTCGGCGATTCGGGCACCACTCTTTCGCGCCAGCGAGCTTGCTCGCGAGCGGGAAGTGGTACTCGGGGAGTACGATCGCAACGAGTCGAGTCCATTCTTTCGCCTCACGCGCGAGATGGAGCAGCGCCTGTACGGTGACCAGGCCAGCCGCAAGAACACCATCGGAAACCGGGACGTAATTCGCTCGGCGATTCCGGCACAGCTGACCGACATCCAGCGCCGCTATTACGTGCCCAACAACACGGCGCTCATTGTGGCCGGAGACGTCGATCCCAGGCGCGTCTTCGCGCTCGCGGAGCGCATCTATGGCGACTGGCGACGCGCACCGGACCCCTTCGCGGCCGACCCCGTTCCGCCAATCCCGCCGCTCACCCGGAGCGAGGGGGTAATCGTGGAGGAGCCCATCGGCGCGGCGGTCATCCTCATGCAGTGGCAGGGGCCGAGCGTGAGAAGGGATCCAGCGGCGACCTACGCGGCGGACGTGTTCTCGGACGTTCTCAACGGGTCGACGTCCAGGCTGCAACGCAGGCTCGTGGACGGCGGCTTATTCCAGAGCGTTGGCGTCAACTATTACACGCTGGATCACACCGGCCCGATCACGATAAGCGGACAGACTACTCCCGAGCGTCTGCGCGAAGCTTTGGCGGCGATGCATGCGGAAGTGGAAAAGCTGGCGAATCCCGGATATTTCACGACCGCGGAGCTGGAGCCAGTCAAGCGACAGCGTGCGGTTGGCACCACGATGGGACTCGAGCGCGCATCCGGTTTCGCACACCAGCTTGGCTTCTGGTGGAGCGTAGCCGGACTGGACTATTACATGGGGTACGCCGACAGCATGGCGACTCAGGATGTAACCGATCTGCGTTCCTACGCGAGGAAGTACATCGTTGGCAAGCCCAGGGTGGTGGGAGTGCTGATTGCGCCGGAGTCGAGACGACTGTTGGGATTGACAGCGGGGGAACTGGTGGGAGGCGGGAAGGGGGAATCGGGAATCGCTAACGGAAACGCGCGACTAGCCACTCCGGACGACAGAGCGATAGTTCGGAAATCAGACAGGGGCCAACGCCTGGCTCGCACGCCGCCATCCAGCGCGCCTTCCCGATTCCCCATTCCCGATTCCCCATTCCCGGCCGTAAATATCACCACGCGCTTCGTGGTGGACGGTCTTCCCATCATTCTGCGCCGTAACACCGCCAGCGATGTCGTCGCCGCGAATCTGTATCTCCTGGGCGGCACGGGTGAGGTAACGGCCGACAACGCTGGCATCGAGCCTTTTTTGCTGGTCGCGTCCGAGCGCGGGACGCGGCACTTTCCAGGCGATCTCGCCCGGCGAAGAATCGAGGCAACGGGAAGCAACATCGTGATCGATCCAGAGGAGAACTGGACCATGTTCGGAATGCGTTCGGTGCGAGCGTCATTCGACAGCACGTGGATGATATTCGCCGACCGGGTCATGTCGGCTACTCTCGATTCCGGGGAAGTGGAGCTCGTGCGCTCGCAGATGCTGGCGGGAGCGCGGGCAGTGCGTGATGCGCCGGACGCGCTGGTTTCCTACCTCGCCGACAGCGCCGCCTTCGCCGGACATCCCTACGAGCTCGAGGCAGGCGGCACCGAGCACTCGCTGTCACGTATTTCGCTACCGGAGCTACGGCGTTTTCGCGACGCGGAGTTTGTCACCTCCCGAATGCGGCTCGTGGTCGTTGGCAATGTCGACAGCGCCCGCATCGCCGGACTTGTGGGTCGTACGCTGGGGCGCTTGCCGAGAGGAACCTATCGCTGGTCGCCACCACCCTCGGCTGGCGATCGCCCATCGACTCTTACCATAGCGGAGCGTACGCTGCCGACGAATTACGTCCGCGGCTACTACACCGGCCCGCGCGCCGACTCGAGGGACTATCAGGCGTTGAGGATCGCGAGCGCAGTGCTCTCAGGCCGGCTGTTCAACGAAATCCGATCCAGGCGGAATCTCACATATGCGGTAGAGGCTCCGTTCGTGGAGCGCGCGATAGCTCTGGGCGGGTTATATGTGACGACCACGAATCCCGACGCGGCGCTCTCCATCATGCGGAAGGAGATAGTTGGTCTTCAAACCGGCCTACTGGACGCGGAGCCGCTCGCGCAACTCGTGCAGGGGTTTCTTACGGAATATTTTCTCAAGACGGAAACGAATGCGGAGCAGGGTGACTTTCTCGCTCGGGCAGACCTGTACCGGGGAGATCACCGTGTGGCCGACAAATTCGTGGACGAATTGCGCGAGGTGACGCCGGAGGACGTTCGGCGCGTTGCGGAAAAGTACATGCGGAACGTAAGGTGGGCGTACGTCGGAAATGGAAAGCAGCTGACGAAGAAAGGGGCGCTGGACTTCTGAAGGCCGTCATGCCCGTCTTTTTACAGGTTCCTTACCTCCCCGACCAACGCAGTCAGAGAGGCCTTTGCGTCGCCAAAGAGCATGCTTGTCCTGGGATTGTAGAAGAGCTCATTCTCGATGCCCGCGAAGCCCGGATTCATGCTTCGCTTGAGTACGATGATGTTTTTCGCGGAATCCACGTTGAGTATCGGCATTCCGTAGATCGGGCTGCCTGGATCGGTGCGTGCGGCGGGATTCACTACATCGTTGGCGCCTATGACGAGCGCGACATCCGCCCGGTCGAACTCGGGATTGATGTCGTCCATGTCGTATAGGCGGTCATACGGCACGTTCGCTTCAGCCAGCAGCACGTTCATGTGCCCGGGCATGCGTCCCGCCACTGGGTGAATTGCATACTTCACCTCGCCGCCTTTTTTCTCGATGAGCTCCGCAAGCTCGCGAACCTGGTGCTGCGCCTGCGCCACCGCCATCCCATATCCCGGCACCACGATTACCAACTGGGCGTAGCCGAGCTGCATCGCGGCGTCCTCAGCGCTAATGGAGCGCGCCGTCAGGCCTGTCACGCTCTTGGCGGTCGCCGTCACTACGCTACCGAAGGCTCCGAACAGAATGTTGCCAAAGCTCCGGTTCATCGCCTTGCTCATGATGATGGAGAGCACGAATCCAGATGCGCCATCCAGGGCGCCGGCTATGATCAACACGTTATTGCCGATTGCGAAGCCGGTGGCGGCTGATGCGAGACCGGCGTACGAGTTCAGGAGTGAGATGACTACCGGCATGTCCGCCCCACCAATCGGGATTACGAGCAAAATGCCGATGACAAACGCGAGCACGATCATCGTGTAGAAAAGCGTCGCATTACCCGGGTTGAAGATGAGGTACACAAAAATCCCGAGTGTTGCGGCGAACAGCGCAAGGTTGATTATGTTCTGGCCCCTGTAAGTGATAGGCCTGCCGGGTAGAATCTCCTGCAGCTTTCCAAAGGCCATGAAGCTGCCCGTCACTGTAAGCGCGCCGAACAGCACCTCGAAGCCGAGAGCAGCCATCTTTCCCTGGCTGATGCCGGTTGTCGCCCCCATCGAGACGACACCGGGCGTTGCGCCCACGCCGTGCGAGTGCTGCCAGTATTCCGCCACGCCCACGAGCGTCGCCGCCAGCGCGCCAAACATGTGCGAGATCGCTATCCGCTGTGGCATCGCTGTCATCGGCACGAACATTCCGAGCGGGTAGCCGATGAGGGAGCCGAGTATGAGCCCACCGATTATCCAGTCGTATCGGACAATTTCGTGATTCACGAGCGTGCCGGCGATCGCGACGAGCATCCCGAGAGCGGCCTGCTGCATTCCGCGTTGCGCCTTCTCGGGCCGGGTAAGGCTCTTGAGCCCGAGAATGAACAGTACCGACGCCGTGAGGTAGGCGGCCTGGATGAAATACTCTCTCATTCGCGGGGGGCGGGAGGCGGAAGGGGGTAAGCGGGAATGCGCATGGACTTACTCCTTTGATCGTGCCCCATCAGCCGCGGAGGTGGGCAGGCTTGGCGTTTTTCCGCCTTTCTCCTCCCCACTCCCCATTCCCTTCTTCTTGAACATCTTCAGCATCCTGTCTGTGATCAGGAATCCGCCGACGACGTTGATCGTCGCGGCTACCACGGCGATGAAGCCGAGGTAAGTGCTCACCGAGCCGTGATCGGATCCGGCCGCCACGAGCGAACCCACGAGCGAGATGCCCGAGATGGCGTTCGTCGCCGACATGAGGGGCGTGTGCAAAAGCGGCGGAACGCGCGTGATGACCTGGTATCCGACGAAGGCTGCCAGCACGAAGACGTATATTTCTATGATGGATAGTTCGGTCACTTGAAACTCCAGGATTGAAGATCTAGTCCGGCCGCGCCACGATCATGGGTCCCACGATCTCATCTGCCGGGTCGATGGCGACGTTGCCTTCCCTTGCGAGATGCTTGATGAGAGTTTCAACGTTCCGGCTGAACATCTGACTGGCGTGCAACGGCACGGTGGCGGGAAGATTGGTTGGGCCAATGATTGTCACCCCGTTCACCGTGATCGTTTCCCCGGCCTGTGTCAGCGCGCAATTTCCCCCCGCCTCCGCGGCCAGATCAACGATCACGGAGCCGGATCTCATGGAGCGCACCATCTCCTCCGTAATGAGCACTGGCGCCGGTTTTCCGGGTATGAGCGCAGTCGTCACAACGAGGTCCTGATCGCGAATGTGCGATGCGATCGCCTCGAGCGTCATTCGGTGCTGTTCGTCGCTCTGCGCTTTCGCGTATCCGCCCCGGTCTTCAGCATCGGGAGTCGCAATTTCCGCCGACAGAAAAGTCGCGCCCAGGCTCTGCACCTGCTCCCTGGCCGCTGCGCGCACATCGAAACCGGAGACCACCGCGCCCAGCCGCCGCGCGGTGGCAATCGCTTGCAGCCCCGCCACGCCTGCACCAATGACGAAGGCCCGAGCCGGAGCGATCGTTCCGGCAGCCGTCGTGAGCATTGGCAAGAGCTTTCCGAGCATCGCGGCCCCCAGCAACACCGCCTTGTACCCAGCTACCGTACTCTGTGAAGACAGAACATCCATCGACTGCGCCCGGGTGATCCGCGGAACAAGCTCCAGACTTAGCGCGGTGATTCCGCGTTCCTTGAGGCGTGCGAGCAGATCAGCGCTGGAAGCGGGCTGCAGAAGAGCGACGAGTACGGTACCGGCTTTCAGGGACATGGCCTCATCGAGCGACGGTCTACGCACCCTGGCAACGAGACTTGCTGTCTGGAAAACGGATTGGGCGTCGGGGAGGATGGAAGCGCCGGCCTGTTCATACGCGCTATCGGGATAACCCGCGTCCACGCCCGCGCCCCGCTCGACGTCAAAGCCGATCCCTCCTTTTACCAGTCGGGCTACACTATCGGGCGTGAGCGCTACCCGCCGTTCGCCCGGCGCAGTTTCCTTCGTGATTCCAACGCGCAGCATCAGCTCGAACGGGTCAGAGGGACCATCCTGTGCGCGACGGATGTGACGCGCTCGTGTTGAGGCGGAGTGTTGCGGCGTCCAGCGTCCAACAAAGTGAAACGCATGTGCGCGGTACTTCCGCTATCTGAATCCCGCTCCTCGCGTTTTCGCTCATTTGCAGTCGTCTCGCTGTTTGCCGAAACCGAACAGGCGCGCTCTTCCGAGGTTTTATGTGTCCAGAAGGGCGGCGATGTCAAGCCGCTGGGAGCGTTTTGACAGCAGAAGTCTCGGCACGCCCCAGGGAAACTGACATCCCGGTCCCGGAGCGCGATGGCGGCTACTTCAACGGTCACTTGTGTCACTTATGTGACAATTGCCTATTGACCGGCTGTGCGGTAACGGTATAGTAAGAGACTCGGTCTCTGGTTTTCGCCTTCTGGTTCCTGGCCCCATATGCGAGCACTCTGCATCGCGCGCCACCGCTTTCTCAGCGATCACTACTGCGAGGTCTTTGCGGCGTCTGACATAGTATGCTCTTCGGTGGTCGGCTTTGAGGAAGCCACTCGGGTCGCACGGGACATTCATCCGGACGTCGTCCTCTGCGATTACGACCTTCTCGTCACCGCTCCGCTCGAGCGGTGGGAGAGGGACTCGTCCCTCATGACGATTCCCATTCTCGCGATCAGCCTCACGAAGCGCCCCGATGAAGTGGAGCCGGGAGAGGCGTCGGCGATCGCGGGTTTCCTGTATCTGCCTACGCTATCCCAAGCGGACGCGTCGCGGCTGGTGCGCTGTGCCGCCAGACGTCCCGTGCATGCGCCCAGCGGTGCCCTGAAGTGGCGCCTGGGCTCCACCGAGGTGCAAAGACACCCGTAGGAAACGGGAAGTCTCGGGATGTGGAGTGGTTGCGTTCTGAGGCCATCGCCGCGCACTACCCGCCTATTTCAGTGTCCGAATGCCCGAGCGGCGATAATCGTGCTCATGGTGTCGGCCTCGGTGGCGTTCTCGGCGTCATGCGGGCAGGCGGAAGATGCTAATCCCGCGATTGACACTGGGAATCTGGACTCCAGTGCTGCACGGGGAGCGATCGTGGCGGCGGAGAGCGCCGCCACCGCTCTCGATGAGTGGAACAGGGCGGAGGTGGTAAAACGGCTGTCCGAAGCCGGACTCGTGGTGAGCGATCGCGGGGAGGAAATTCGGCAACCTTTCCTGTCGGTGCCGGGCAATTTGCTCGAGGTAAGCGAGAGCCCACTTCAACTCTTCATCTATCCGAGTATTGAATCTCGGGAAGTTGATAGCCAAAAACTGGAGCCGGCTCGCGCCGCGCCACCGAATGTAATGGTATCCTGGCTACAACCACCGCACTTGATCGTTTCCGGAAAGCTTCTGGCCATCCTTCTGACTCACAATGAGCATCTCGCCGAACGGGTTACGGACGTTCTCACGGCCAGGCATTCGGGGGTGCGTCCCTGACCCCAGTGGGCTGTAATTGACATCCGGGGCCAGGGTTAATGATGCGAGAAGGGCCAGGCGAAATCCCCTGGCCCTTCTCTCTGTCACCCAGCGAGGGTTCGCTGCAGAACGGCACTCCACCCTTT
>JBPCJT010000271.1:0-4147 GCA_051005015.1 Gemmatimonadaceae bacterium
TGTTCGGGTAAAGGCTCCGACTGCTCGGCCACCTGCCAACAGGACTACCGAAAGAGACGTCGATGCGCCGAGTGCGAGGGTCAGAAAGAGAAGTACGTTCTGGGCACCACCACCTTGCAGGGCGGCCGCCGCTACAACGAGCCCAAGCACGGGGCCGGCGCACGGAGCCCAGAGGAGCCCGACGGCGGCGCCCACTGCCAGGGAACGGACTACGGGTGGTTGACCCTCTCCCCAGCTTTCGATGCGTTGACCGAGTCGAACGATGGGCCGTGCGACACCGTTCGCGGCTCGCGGGAGCAGGAGCAACAGTCCCGTTCCAGCAAGCAAAACCATGGCCATCCAGCGGCTCGCTTCATTCAGCTGCGCCACCCACCCCGCGGTGACAGTGGCAGCCGTAGCAACGATAGCGAATGACCCGGCTAACCCGGCAAGTAGCGGAAGTCCTTCTCTGCGGAAAGGCCGGTCGGCGCGCCCAAAAATCAGCGGCACTACTGGAAGGATGCAGGGGCTCAGGATAGCGAGCACACCGCCGATAAATGCGAGCAAAAAGAGCATGCTACCTCACATGCGAGCGACGGACGTGTTACCGGCAGTTGAAGGCCGGTGCTTATTCTGATACCAAGCCTATTGCGTTTGGCAAAGTTCCCGCGACCAATCCCAGGTCCCGCATCTATTCTACGTCTCGGTATCCCGACCCCCGCAGAGCGTGGAGGACTCTCCCACGCAGCAACGCGAACTCGGCATCATTCCGGCGGAGCGTTCGGATCGCATCGAGGAAGCTCAGCTCGAATTTGAAATGGCCGTCGCACTCCACGCACTCCTCCCGGTGCCGGGCGACCAGTTCCCTGGCTTCATCGGGAAGACGCCCGTCCAGATAATCCCAGAGAAGGTGGATGGCCTGATCGCAATCGTACGTGGCAGTCGTGTCGCTCATTTGCCGTGCTCCGCTTGCGGGATAACATCGCCGCCAGGCGCTTTGGCCAATCCAAGGTCCACAGCGTACGTGAGAAGCTCGGCCTGCAGCAGCCTGCGCGCGCGGTACAATCTTGAACGGACCGTGCCCACCGGTACGCCGAGGGCCTCCGCGGCTTCTTCGTACGTAAACCCTTCGACATCGACCAGGCGCACGACCTCGCGAAAGGACTCTGACAGCGTTGCCAGGGCCGTCTCGATCGCTGGCGCTACATCCAGTCTGGTGAACATGTCGTTCAACCCGATGTCTCGAGCCTGGATGTGCAGCCGCACAGCGGCGAGCGATTCCGCCTCGGCATCGTCCACATTCACCATTCGGCTCTCCCTTTCTCTGGCGCGAAGGAAGATGTTGCGGCAGATGGTGAATAGCCATCGCCGGCAATCGCTTCCTGGAATGAACGTGTGCCAGGCGCGGAAGGCGCGAAGGAAGGTTTCCTGAACGAGGTCATCCGAGTCAGCGGCATCGCGCGTGAGCGAGCGCGCGAAGCGGGCCACATCTGGTAAGCTTGGCAACGCTTCATGCTCGAAACGCGCGATTGCATCATCGTCGGACAATTCCGTGGGCATGGCATCGGGAAAACTGCTGTCATCAACGAAAGAATTACGGGGAGGGCCATCGGGTGGTTCGGATCGGTGTCCAGTCATAAACTCACAACTCTCATCACCAGTTCCGAATCGGACAAAGTCCTGATAGCGGCGAGCACGCGAAGAAGGGCCAGCCCTGCCGCACAAAAGCGCAACTTCAAGATGACCGGCGTTTCGTAGGGCACAAGCTAGCGCTCTATCTCCCCGAAGAAGAAATTGCGAATTCACCTTCCGTCGGAACTCCCGGCGCTCGGCGGGCATTCGTCTTCCGTTCCCGCGCTCGCCTCTCCTGGACAAGGACTCCGCATGAAACCAAGGGCCTTACTGCTGCTCCGTATCTCTCTCGGATTTCTGCTCGTAATCTGGGGTGCGGACAAGCTGCTCAACGTCAGCCACGGGCTGAAGGTGTCAGAGCACTTTTACGGCGGCATAGTCTCGGCGGCGTGGATAATGACAGCGTTCGGGATCATTGAGATCATACTCGGACTGGCGATCGTCGTGGGGCTGGGCCGCCGCTATGCGTATCCAGCGTTGCTCGGCGTGACTGGTGTAACGCTGGTCGCCGTGTGGAAATCGATCATCGACCCACTCGGCCGGCTATTCGAGGGCGGGCAAATTTTATTCTATCCGTCCAGCATCATATTCGCTGGTGCGCTGGTGCTCTGGGCGTTTCGCGATGAGGACGATTTGTCACTCGACCGGCGGCTGAGTGGTGGGACGTAACGATGCGTTAACTTTGGTTGCGTGGCTTCGGCACTCATGATTTTGCGCCAAGAGGCGCTTGACTACGATGAAGATCCGCGGGCGAGGACGTGGCGTTCAATCGTGCGGTTGTCGATGATCACGTGAATTTTCTTGTCTTGCGGCTAAGCGAGCACGATATCATTCAAAGAACCAGACGAACCTCCACACTGGTGTGCCGGGGACACTGTCGCTCACTCCTGTTCGCGAGATAATGTCGCATCGTCCACTCAGCTTCGCGGCTTGTCTCCTGGTGCTTGGTCTCCTGACCGCCACTGGCTGCGGACCTGACTCGGCGCCGACCGAGCCCCTCATCCAGCCCCCGGTCAGGCCTTCGCTACCGCGGATATACCGCCCGAGCGGCCACGCCGAGGCCGGCGAGGTGTTCGTTCACCTGTTCGAGTGGAAGTGGACTGACATCGCGACCGAGTGCGAGGGGGTGCTCGCTGCTGCAGGCTTCACAGCGGTGCAGGTGTCTCCGCCACAGGAGCACAGCGTAGAGCCCACCCATACTTGGAGCCAGCGTTACCAGCCGGTGAGTTACTCCATCGCCAGGAGTCGTTCTGGGACCGGCGTGGAGTTCGTGGACATGGTCAACCGGTGCAAGGCCGTAGGCGTCGGCATCTACGTCGATGCCGTCATCAACCACATGACCAACTATCCGAGCCCCGGCATCGGCAGCAACGGCACCTCATACACGAAGTACAGCTACCCGCCGCTTTACACGCCTGGCGACTTCCACACGCCCTGCACCATCGAGAACTACCAGGACGCTGCCAATGTGCAGGATTGTCAGCTGTTCAGCCTCCCAGACCTCAATACGGGCTTGCCGTCGGTTCGGCGGAAGATCGCCGGCTATCTAATCATGCTCGCGCGCCTCGGCGTCGCAGGCTTTCGCATTGACGCGGCGAAGCACATCCAGCAGGTAGAGCTCGACAACATCCTGAACGTCGTCAACTCGACGATGATCGCCGATGGGCGCCCAATTCCGTACTACTTCCTTGAAGTGGCAGGCGGAGGAGCTGAGGCGCTCTCAGCGCGCGACTACTTCGGTGCGGCCTACAGCTCAGGGGGTACGGCGGATATCACTGAATTCACGTTCGCAGGCGCTGGCAACAAGTTTCTCGGCGTGAACGCTGAGCATATCTCGCAGCTCAACCCGAGCGGCCAGCCGGGCAATCAGTTCTCGGAGCAAGCGTGGGGGCTAATGCCTTCGGACAAGGCGATCGTTTTCCTTCAAAACCACGACACCCAGCATTCAGGCGGGATCAGCTATCGCGATAGCAGCATGTTTCGCCTCGCGAACGTGTGGATGCTCGCCCAGCCGTACGGATACCCGTCTATTCTGTCGAGCTATGCATTCAGCTATCCGTCGGGGAACTCGATGGGCCCGCCGTCTGATGCGAGCGGAAACACATCCGACGTGCGCTGCGCGTCGAATCTAGAGGCAGCGACCATTGGGCAGTGGGTTTGCGAGCACCGTGATGCCGCTGTCGCGAGCATGGTGCGCTTCCGTCGCACAGTGGCCGGTGCCGACATCAATCACTGGTGGGACGACGGCGCCAACGCAATCGCCTTCTCGCGCGGAGACAAGGGCTTCGTGGCGATCAACCGGGAGAGTGCGCCGGTTGACGCGACAATCGGGACAGGCCTCGCACCCGGAACCTACTGCGACTTGCTGACCGGCGGACGGAGCGGCGCCGAGTGCACGGGAACGAGCGTCGTAGTAGGGCCTTTGGGAACGGTGACGCTCACGCTGCCACCGAACATGGCCATCGCCATCGATGTCGATACGAAGCTGTGAGGGCGCTCACCCGTGTCGCCGCGCCGGCAGCGGCGGGCACCAAAG
>JBPCJT010000272.1:0-3465 GCA_051005015.1 Gemmatimonadaceae bacterium
CTCGGCGTGGCACAACTTCTCATCGAGCGCGGCGCGGAGATCGACCCCGTGAAACTGAACTGGAACAACACTCCGCTCGACTGCGCGGTGTACGAACAAGGACCGCGGATGATAGAGCTGCTGAGCCGGTTCAGCCGGGATGTCTGGAACCTCACGTTCACGGGCAACGTCGAGCGCTTGCGTGAAGTGCTGACTAGGGACCCGGATCTGGCAAAGGCCCGAAGCGGCGATGGAGAAACGCCGCTCATGTGGTTGCCCGACGACGAGGCCCGCGCAATGGAGATCGCCGAGCTGCTCATCGCCCAGGGAGCGGATCCGGCGCTCCGGAACAGGAATGGAATGACGGCGGCGGACTTCGCCAGCAAACGAGGGCTCGAGGACGTCGAGGAGTTGCTGCGTTCAAGGGCCGGCTAGGCACGCCTCGGTACGGACCCGCGCATCGTCGCTACCTTCACGGAACTCGGGTACGAGGAGCCGACGTCAATTAGACACACGCGTCAGCTCGCTGTAACGTTCTGACAAGGCGAACGGAGATGTGCCATCCGGCCCCAACGCGGCGCACCAACCGACCCCCTGAAGCAGTCGTTTGCGGCGCTGATGCTCTACAATGTTCGTGGCGATGCACCGACATGACGGGAAATCTCCGGATACTTCCAGTGCAGCACCTGAAATCAGTTCGTGAATTCCTGCAGGCGACGCCATGAATTTCGGACACGCCTTCTAGGGGCAATGGATACGGCCTCCGACTCCATGCTGGCATAACGGGGCACGGCGGCGTAGCTCATGTCACTGGCCTGACGCCGGGAATGCCGCCTGAAACTGTAAGCCAGCGGCCCGTGACGTGGCGCATTCGCGCATCATTGTTGGGCATGGCGCGATCATCGCATGCGCGTCATGGCGACTGTCGCAGGGCAGGCTTTGCATTGACGCCGGAAACGCCTACGGGGCCGGGGAGCGAGGCGACTGGTGATGCGTTCGACCCTTGGGCCGGACGTGGCTACCCGCCCTCTGGCGTAATGGCCGGAATCGACTGGCGTCGATTGCGACGATAAACCTTGAAGTCTCCGTCCAGCGTCAAAACGGTGCTGCGGGTGTCCAGTTCTGTCATGCGCACGAGACAAGCGTCGGCTAACGACATCGGCACGTTCCGGAATCTCAGCATCAGTCCCCGAAGCGCGACGACTTCATCGGCCAGCCTGATGTCCACGCGGAGCACGTCTTCCGCGAGCAGCGCGAGCACAGCGTCCTGCCCACCCCTCGCGCGGCGGAGAAGAAAACATGCCTCCGAGATTACAGCCTCGCATGTGAACACTGGCGGCTTTACGCTATCCAGCACCGCACGCACCCAGGCGTGATGCTGGTCACGCCTGTTTAGCAATGCAACGAGAGGCCCCGTATCGATCACGATTCGGGTCACTTCCCGTAGCGAAAAAGATACTTCGGGTTCGAGGACAAATCGCGGGCGCCCTCAACTCCGCCGATCAATGCATCGACCCTCGCCGTGACCGACTGGTCCTTGTCCTGGGCAAAGAGCTCCAGCGCCTCACGAACGAGGGCGGAACGGCTTGATCTGCGTCGCCGTGCCAGGTCACTCAGCGCGTCGTCGAGTAGCGGAGTGAGCTTGAAAGAAACCGTGCGCATGGGGTCTGCCATCGTATTACTCCTTTGTCTTGAGCGTAATACGGCAGGCTCTCTCGGTCAAGCCGTATTGGCGAGGCGTCCTGTGGCCTTCGACACCAGCAGGTCGACGCAGCAACCGAGCCGGGCGCCGCCGATTGTGAAGCTCCACAAGCCAGACAGGCCACATTCTTCGCGCGGCATGCCCGCAGTGCAGTGATCGCTACTTCTGAAACCCGAGGATGCGGGCGACGCTGCGTTGCCGTTCGTCCAGCGTCAGAAAGCTGATCGTGCCTGGTTCCTGAGCCAGATAGAGGGCGGTGGCAAGGTGCCAGCAGTCAGCGCCGTGGAGGTAGCCCGCCTGCAGTACTTTCGCTATTTCGGCGTGAAGCGGCCGGTCCGGCATGACCCAGGAAAGGCCGGCCAGCAAGTCAGGCTGCGGATCGGCACGTTCCCGCACGAACGCCGCGCGCAGCTCGGCCTCGAGCAGATTCGCCGAAACAAGCTCATCGAATCCATTCAGCCGCGGTCGAGAGCGGTGCCCCCGCGCTCCCCGAAGGCAATTGCCACGAAACAGGAGGTATCGACATACGCGATTTTCATCCCTCGCGATCGACCAGGAACCGTTTCAGGGCGTCAGGCCGTCGAGCCACCATGCGCAGCCGCTTGGGCTGGCTCTCCGGCCGGACGAAGATGCCTGAATGCCTATCGGGGACCTGCGGCCGCCCGGGTTCCTGGCTACGCCGGGGACGAGGCGGTCGGCGCTCAGAGTCCCGTCCGAGGACCCTGCTGGAGCTGGCGTAGCTGCACGCCCGCCTCGGCGACACGGAACGATCCGTGCTGACCAATGGTGAGGCAGCGGTAATTCGTCATGGTATCATTTCACAAGGGGGCTTCACCTATGGGATGCAATGGAACGAAGGCCCTGGCAGGCGGAATGTGGACCCTGTTCTTCACGCTCCTTGGCGTGCCGGAACTCTCTGCGCAGACGCGCCTGGTGCTGCCCGAAGGCAGTGTCATTATCGTGCGAACCTCGAGTCCGCTCGAATCCTCGACCGCGAAGGCCGGTCAGACCTTCGAGACGGTCGTGGTCGATACCATTCGTGTGGAGAATTACACGGCCATTCCGGCGGACAGCCGGATCCGCGGGGTGGTGACCTTCGCCCAGGCAGCTGATCGCAAGCGGTCGGGTGTCATTGAGATCAATTTCGACCGGCTGACCCTGCCAGACGGCAAGGTTTACAGCTTGAGCGGAAAGCTGACGAGCACCGACGCCGCCGAGCGACGCCAGATCGAATCCGATCCCAACGCCCGCGTCGTGCTGGTGGGAGGACGTGGTGGGGTGGGCGCGGCGATCGCCGGAGCCGGTTCCGACAGAAGTCCTGCATCCGGAATTCTCGCTGCGCTGGGCGATCTGCTGTCGGAGGCGCGCGACGTTAAGGTGCCGGCAGGCACCCCCCTCGCGGTTCAGCTCGAGCAAGGGCTGGTGCTGAGTCGCCGCGGGACTGCACGAGCGCCGGATGCGTTCACGATCTACACCGCCGCGGACAGAATTCGTGCGGCGCAGCAGGTGCTCGCGCAGCAGAACTACTATCGCGGCGCAATCAACGGTCAGCTTGACGAGGGCACGCAGCGCGCGCTGTTCGAATTCCAGATCGACAAGGGCATCATCGCAACCGGAAATCTCGACGGCCGGACGGCGCAGGCGCTCGGTCTCTCGGCGACGGATGGTGCGGATGCCACGGTTCTGTCGCCGGAGGAAGCATCGCTTCTCCGGCGTGGCGCCCAGGCGCTGGTCGGCCGCCAACGCCAGGAAATGGCAATCTCCACGACGGGTCGCATGGATGG
>JBPCJT010000273.1:0-31391 GCA_051005015.1 Gemmatimonadaceae bacterium
CGTATCTCCAGATCTTTGGCATGGCGCAGCGCACCAATTCCTCGGCCTTTGACGTCGAGAACCGGCTGTGGCCGCGCCTGGGTGACCCGAATCAGGCCGCCAATGCGACCGACGCGAAGCTCATACGCGATTATTTCGTCATCTTTCCATCGCAAAGACCTTTCGCCGATCCCGTGTTCGTGCGACCGCCCGATCCCGTCAACGATTCGCTGTATCGGACTCCGGACGAGGACCTCTCTTCGCAAAGACGTCCCGCCACTCAGTACAGGCTGCGCGCGGCATACCAGGCGGAAGGTGGAGGCGACGCGGGTTCGCTCGCGCTCGGATCGGTGCAGGTGCGAGCGAACTCCGAGCGTCTTTCGATCGGCGGCTCGCAGCTGGTTCGCGACGTAGACTACCGCGTCGACTACGAGCAGGGGCGCGTAACCTTCCTGCGGCCAGATACTCTGTTTCGCCGACCGCAGCAGGTGACCGTGCGATACGAGGAGAATCCCCTGTTTGCGGCCGCGCCCACATCAATTTTCGGACTGGCCGCGGAATTTCCGTTCACAAACGGCCAGCTCAATTTCGTCGCGATATCCCAGTCGCAGAAGACGACGTTCACCCGGCCTCCGCTCGGATTCGAGCCAGCGTCGGCCCTGGTGGCCGGCGTGAACGGCAATTTCTCGTGGGAGAGCAACGTGCTCACCCGCGCTCTCGACGCGCTCCCGATCCTCGAAACGACTGCTCCGTCCTCGGTGAATGTGCAGGGCGAGTTCGCTACCAGCCGGCCGCAACCGAACGCGGCGGGAGTCGCGTACGTCGAAAGCTTCGAGGGGGAAGCCGGTGTTCAGGTGACACTGGCCGAAGGAGCCTGGCGATACGGCAGCCTCCCGGCGACGCAGGGGGCGGGAATTCCGATCAGCGGCATACCGTTCCAGCCGGACACGGCGTCGGCGTCCACCATGGCGTGGCAGAACAGCGGGATTACCATCGACACCACCACCACCCCGCCAACTTCGCGCGTAATTCAGTTTTTCGCTGAGCAGATCGACCCTCAGATCTCGCTGTCCACCGGGCAGGGCTTTCGCTCGCCCGAGCCTTTTCTCTGGCTCACTCTGTATCCGCGCACCATTGGGGGCCTGTTCTGCAACAGCTGCGACACCTCCCGGTTCACCTGGCGCACGCCACCGAACCCCGGGCGACGGTGGAGGTCAATCACGCAATCGCTGAGCACCACCGGAGTCGATCTCTCGCGTGTTGAGCAGCTGGAATTCTGGGCGCTGGTCGATACATCGTCGGTCAAAAGGAGCAAGAACGGTACGCTCGTCATTGACTTCGGCGAACTGTCGGAGAACAGCATCTCGTTCGCGCCGGAGACGCTCTTCGTCAAGCGCGACCCGACACCGTCTCAGGTGCATAGCGTGGACAGCGTCTTCACCGGGCGGCAACTGCAGGGCTTCGACCGGGTGGACACCGAACGCGACCCAGTTACGCGTTCCTTCGACGCAGCGGTGAACGATCGTGGTCTTCCGGGTGACCTGGTGGAGCGGCTGGTACGCATCGATCTCGACAACAACTCCTCGAGCGCAATCGTCAATGTGCCCATCTGTAGCGGCGGCAATCTCACGCTGCAGCTCATCGGCGACACCAAGAGCAACTGCACGGTGGCGAACCGCCGCCTGGACGAGGAGGACCTCGACCTGGACAACTTTCTCGACATCCCCAGCGACGCAAGGAACAGCGAGCGGCTGCTTCGATACGTAATAGATCTGAGCGACGAGCGTTCGTACAATCGCATCGGAGGCTGCTCTCGCTCGGCCGCCGAGGTGCCTCCGGAGGGGGGCGGACTGCCAAACAGCGGCTCCATTTGCTGGGTGAACGTTCGCGTGCCCTTCAGCGCGCCGACCGAGACGATCAACGATCCCGTGCTCCGCCGGATCAAGTCGGCGCGTATCTCGCTCATATCCTCGCTGGTGGCGGCTGACAGCGACTTTACAGCGGTGCCGATCGCGCGTCTGAAGCTTGTTGGCTCGCCATGGGTGAAGCGCGCAGACCGCGCGATTGCCGGGCTCGGCGGCGCCCGCGAGGATGGCAACGGCTACGTTATCGCGTCGGTCATTGGGACCCAGGACAACGACTCCACGGCCAACCTCTTCTATCAGTCACCTCCGGGCGTCACCGATCAGGCCGATATCAAGAACACGGGGCTTCAGACAGGCACTGTTCAGATCAACGAAAAATCGCTTCGCCTTGTGGCGGGCGACGTCCCCCTGTTCGCACGCGCGGAGGCGTTCTACCGCTTTCCTGAAGGCGAGAAGAACTTCATGGGCTACAATGAGCTTCGCATCTGGGCACGGGGCCGCAACAAGGGGTGGGGATTACAAGGGGATCTGCAGTTCTTCATCAAGATCGGGCGCGATCAGGACAACTTCTATCTGTACCGGACTCCTGTAAGCTCCGGCCGAACGCGGGACGCGTGGCTTCCGGAAGTGGTAGTGGATTTTCAGAAATTCTTTGAGTTGCGCGCCCGCATCCAGAACAACTTTTTGCGCAATGGCGACACGCTCGAATGCGGCGCTTTGGACAGCGCGCTCATCGAGAGCTCCGCGCCGCCGGCGGCGGCAGGGGGAAAGCGATACGCAGTTTGCTCTGACGGCTACATCGTGTATACCGCGAACCCCGGCATCTCCCCGCCGAATCTGGCGAGCGTGCAGGAGCTGGCAGTGGGCCTCGTCCGCGTGAGCGATGCTGGCCTGGGAGATGGCGGACAGATCAGCGTCAACGATTCGCTCGAGGTATGGGTGGATGACATCCGCCTGACAGGAGTTGTGGAAGATGCCGGCTACGCAGGGCAGATCGCACTCAATGTTCTCGCCGCGGATGTCGGCTCACTTCAACTGAATTTGACGCGCCGCGACAAGAACTTCCGGCAGCTGGCCGAACAACCGACATACATAACGGACAGCCAATTCGATGTAGTGTCGTCTCTCCGGCTCGACAGGTTCCTGCCGCATGCGCTCGGACTCGTGCTGCCATTCACCGTGAACTATCGGTCGGCTGGCACGGATCCGTTCTTCCTCTCCCGCTCCGACGTGCGCGCAGGTGGCATCGAGGGACTGCGCACGCCGCGGAGCTCCGGCGCGACGTACTCTCTCTCGGCGCGCCGCGCCACGCCGATCAGGAACTCTATCGTTGGTGCGTTCTTCAATAACATGGGGGTCAATAGCTCGTATTCATCCGCGTCCTCCAAGAGTGAGTACCAGTCGGGCAAATCCACGGCGTTCAGCACTTCGCTGGATTGGAACCTGGCGAGCGGCGCGCGAACCGTGAGCTCACCTCAATGGCTCGACCGTGCTGTCGGGCGTCTGCCCGGATTCATCAGGAACAGCGTTATCGCCCGCGGGCTCACTGACGCGGCCCTGCGCTGGACACCGGCGCAGATGCGGTTCACCAGCTCCTACGCTCGAAATTCCGACAGGCGGCTCACCTTTACTCTGCCTGTTGCCGTCGACTCAGGAGACAGTGGCCGCCGTGTGACCGGTCTAACCAGCGTCATGCGCAATGCGGCGCTGGTGGAGCTTCGACCTTTTCAGTCGCTGAGCATACGCTGGGACGTAAACTCCCTGCGCGACCTGCGGGACTATGGCGACACGGTGCGCGCGGGAGGCGGTCAGAACGTCGGCGTCGTGGCGCGCGCGGAGCGGGACAGGCTGCTCGGAGTGGACGTCGGTTTGGAGCGTGAGAGGCAAATGGGCGCGTCGATTAGCGCCGCCCCGCACATCTCCACCTGGATCAAGCCGCGTATCGACTTCAGCACGCAGTACTCCATGTTCCGTGATCCCAACTCACCCAGCGTGTTGCAGGAAGCTGATTCCAGCGGGCCGTTCCGGCTGCCGCGCCGGCTGAGCAACTCCCAGGGACTTGGATTGAGCGCAGCGGTTGATCTTGGCCGCGGCATCTCGATGTACTCGTCCGACTCCGGACTCGTCAGACGGTTCTCCAGCGTCTTTCAGCCGATCGAAGTCACGTGGAGACGCGACCTGTCATCGTCCTTTGACGGGGTTCCCTTCACCCCGGGCTTCGGATATCAATTTGGACTCGGCAGCATCTCCGATTTTCGCGACGTGAACGGTGTGACGGCTACGAGCGCGTCGCAGCGGCACACGTTCGGAGTCAACAACACGCTCGCGCTGCCTTTCGGCGCTCGTCTCACGAGCAGGTACGGCAGGCTCAATTCTACTGTTTGGGCCAGGCGGCTAAACACGCAGGCCGAAATTCAGCAGCGCACCGTGACGTTCCCCGATCTCAATCTTGGCTGGACGCTTCAGCCGAAGCTGATAAGGAGCATCATATCGAGCATCGGAACGAACGCGGCGTACCGCCTGGAGAAGAGCACGACATTTCAGCCGAGCATCTCGGAGGCTACGGGAACCGGGAGCAGCGACGGCGGTGGGCTGCGGGGCGAGATCACGTCGAAAACATATCCAGTCTCGGCGTCGATTGTCTGGGCATTTGGCGGTGGTTTTTCGACGACCGCTGGCTGGCGGCGCACCGACCGGAGCGAGCTACGCAGTGGCGGCGTCACACTTGGTAATCAGTCGGAGCTCAACGGCAACGTTGGTAAATCGTTCAAGCTTCCCCAGCGATTCCAGGCCAGGGGCGATCTGCGCTGGACTCTTGGGCTGGTGCAATCACGAACACAGAGCTTCTTTGCAGCTGACACCACACGCAGGCGCGTCACGGACAACGGACGATGGGCGGTGAATACCAACGCTGACACGGATCTCTCGGACAATATGAATTTCAGCATGACGCTGTCGCGCATTGCGAACTACGATAATCTTTACGACCGGCGTTTTACGCAGATGGTGCTCACTGCCACGCTGCAGATATCATTCTTTGCGGGCGAGCTGAGGTGAGAGTGCTGGCCATCGCGCTCGCGCTGGCAACGACCGCGGCGTGCGGCGGCGAACGCAGCGGCCCGCGTACCGCCTTCAGCGCGGAAGCCGCAATGGGATACATCAGGACGCAGCTCGATTTCGGACCGCGCATTCCGGGCTCCATTGGCCATCGCCGCCCCGGCGACTGGATAGTCGCGCAGATGCGCACGCGCGCGGACACCGTAACCGAGCAGCGGTGGACGCACGTAACCGAGCAGGGAGACACGCTGCCCCTTCGGAACATCTTCGCCCGTTTTCGACCGGGCGTTTCCGAGCGCATCCTTTACGTCGCGCATTGGGACACGCGTCCCATCTCGGAATCCGCGAGCGACCCGTTGCGGAGAAAGCTTCCGGTGCCGGGCGCGAATGACGGCGCCTCGGGCGTCGCGCTCCTCCTGGCGCTGGCGGACGTACTCAAGGCGACACCACCAACAGTGGGCGTCGACCTCCTGTTCGTGGACGGAGAAGACTACGGCGATTTCTCACGCGGCAAGGACGTTCTGCTGGGCTCCAGGTACTTCGCGTCTAACCTTCCGGCACCCGACTACCGGCCGCTCTTTGGCGTAGTTTGGGACATGATCGGCGATGCGAGCCTGCAAATCCACCAGGAAGGCCACTCGGTTCAACGCGCGCCTGAAGTGGTGTCGCGCGTGTGGGACGTGGCGAGCCGTTTCGGCTACTCTGAGTGGTTCATTCCGCGTGTGGGGCAATTCATCACCGACGACCACATTCCGCTGCTGGATGCGGGACTGCGCGTCATCGACGTGATTGACATCGACTATCTGCCGTACCACCACACTCCGGAGGACACTTTCGAGCGCGTGTCAAAGGAAAGCATGCAGCGGGTGGGGGATGTGGCGACGGCGCTGGTGGTGGGAGGCTGACCCGCTATTAATGTGATTACGATTCCGCTATGCGCAGCGTTCGGATCGATCTTGGCGAACACAGCAGCGATCGCGTCGTAGTATGCGAGCATCTCCACGCCATGTGCTTCCAGGGCTCTCACGGCTTCCTCCAGTGGGGTTCTGATCAGGGTGAAAGGGTCCCCCCGGCACAAATCCATTCGTTGCTCTGCCCTCCGTCTACAACAGAGATGGCTGCCGTCAATGAGGCACTACCGCCCGGGAACGAACTATTCTCCTGGCTGGATGGGCGTGGCCCGGCGGATTCTGGCTTTTTCACGGGACTAACCGGCGTCGTCGGTGGATTCCCGCTTTCGCGAAGAAGGACTTCGGAGTGGGGAGCAAGAGCACCCGGAAGCAGGTAAATAAGTCGCGCTTTCTTGTGCGCCCTTTAGCCCCCCTTGGCGCGAATGTGATGCGATTGGCGGTTGGAAGGGACTTTATGCTCGACTCTGGAATCCCACTCCCTACTCCGCACTCCCCCGGTCAATGCCCACTCCCGCTGAGCGGAAGGCTCTCCTTTTCCTGGCCGGACTTGCCGTGCTTGGATCGGGCGTGCGTGCCGCCAGAGCATTTCGAAACGATCCATCTCCTGACGCGGGCGCGCGGGCCGCGCTGCGAGGCCAGATTGCGGCCGTGGATTCCGTGCGCGCGCGTAAGAAACTTCCGCGCGCCAGGAAGCCAGCCGGGCCGCCGGTACGTCGCCGAGGGGAACAGGCGACCGCCCGTCGTGCCGAGCCAGCAGTGCGCCAGCCGAACTACGTCATCGTGCCGCGCCGCGATGAGTCGAGGGCTCGAGATATCGAATCCCGATTTCCGAATTCGCCCTCATCTCCTACTCCATACTCCCCACTCCCCCTAGTCGATCTCGACATCGCAACCTCCGCCGAGATCGAGCGTCTTCCCTATATAGGAAATCGGCTTGCGGAGCGGATCGTTGCAGACCGGGATTCCTTCGGGCCGTTCGGCTCGCTGGAAGGATTTCAGCGCGTCCGAGGGGTGGGTGCCGGCATTGCCGGGAAGGTGAAACAAAATGTGACGTTTTCAGGCACTCCGCGTCCATTTCACGGGGATGAGCACCGTCGCCGAAGGGGTGGCGCGACGCGTCTGCGTCGCCCGCAAACGGACCGTCCGGACTCCCGCTGAGTGGGTCACATGGGCACGCGCGGCCAGCTGTCACGGATTTCGCCGAATCATTCAACCGCAAAGAAATTTCATGGCTGCACCCGCTGTCGCCGCGAACGAGCGTATTGGTGATCTCCTCGTAAAGGAGGGAATGATCACCAGGGCGCAGCTGGAAGTGGCCCTTCAGGAGCAGAACACTAACGGAACGCGCATCGGCTATAGTCTTGTCAAGCTCGGCTACCTCCAGGAGCTCGACCTCACGCGGATGCTCGCACGGCAGTACCGCATGCCAGCAGTGGATCTCTCCAAGTTCGAGGTCGATCCCCGCATCGCACGGCTGGTGCCGCCCGACATGGCCATCAAGCATCTCGTGCTGCCGCTCAAGCGGGACGGACGCACACTTACGGTCGCCATTGCCGATCCGTCCGACCTCGGCGTGCTCGACGACCTCAAGTTCATAACGCGATACGACATATTTCCAGTCATCGCGGGCGAGTACACCCTTCGCAACGCGATCGAGAAGCACTACGAGTCGGCGACCGATACCGCGCTCCAGTCGCTGCTCAAGGACATGGACATCGGCGAAGCCGATGGTGATGTCGAGGTTGTGGAGGAGAAGGAAGAGGAGCTCACCGCGGCGGCTCTCACGCAGGCGATCGACGATGCCCCCGTCGTCAAGCTGCTGAACGGCGTGCTCACGGATGCTGTGAAGCGCGGTGCCTCGGACATTCACTTCGAGTGCTTCGAGCACGAGCTCAGGGTGCGCTATCGCATCGACGGTGCGCTCGAGGAGATCATGAGGCCACCGCTCAGGCTCAAGCCGGCGCTGATCTCCCGTTTCAAGATCATGGCGTCACTGAACATCGCCGAGCGGCGCGTGCCGCAGGACGGCCGCATCAAGCTCAAGATGGGGAAGAAGGTCATCGACTTCCGCGTCTCCACGCTTCCGACGCTCTTCGGCGAAAAGATCGTACTTCGAATTCTCGACAAGGGCAACCTGACGCTCGAGCTCGAGAAGTTCGGAATCGAGCCGCGCGCCGAGCGCGAGCTCATGGAGGCGGTATCAAACCCGTACGGAATGGTGCTCGTCACGGGCCCGACCGGATCCGGCAAAACAACGACGCTCTACTCGGCGCTATCCAAGGTCAACAACATCGACGTCAACATCATGACGGCGGAGGACCCCGTCGAGTATAACCTCTTCGGGGTCAACCAGGTCCTGGTTCGCAACGACATAGGGATGAGCTTCGCCGCGGCACTCAAGGCATTTCTGCGACAGGATCCCAACATCATCATGGTCGGTGAGATCCGTGACCTCGAGACGGGGAGCATCGCCATCAAGGCCGCGCTCACGGGCCATCTTGTTCTGTCGACGCTGCACACCAACTCCGCTCCCGAGACGGTGACGCGACTGCTCGACATGGGACTGGAGCCGTTCAATGTGGCATCAGCGCTGAACCTCGTGCTGGCGCAACGGCTCGTCCGGCGAATTTGCTCAAACTGCAAGACGCAGCATCAGCCCGAAAAAGAGGAGATGAGCGCCGCTAAGATCAAGCCAGACATGACGCTACGTGAGTTGCGCTTCACGGACGAAGCCATCAACGATGCGAAGGGGCGAGCCACCAAGGAAGCGGCGCCGCTTCTCGCAAAGATCAACCTGGAGTCACGCATAGCAGAAATTCCGTTTTTCAAGGGACGCGGCTGCGAGCAGTGCAGCGGCACGGGTCTCAAGGGGCGCCAGGGACTGTATGAAGTCATGTACATGACCCCAGCGCTCCGAAAGCTCATAATGCAGAATGTCGGAGCCCAGGAGATAAAAGACGCCGCCGTCGAAGCGGGAATGCTGACGCTCCGAATGGATGGACTGCTGAAGGTAATGAAGGGAATCACCACGCTGGAGCAGGTGGTGCGAGAGACGAGTTCATGATCACTGCTCACTGCTCACTGCTCACTGATCACTGCTCACTGATCACCGATCACTGCATACAACACCACGCCTCACAACGAACTGAAAATGACCGCTACCGCCGCCACACCCGCGACTCTCAACCTGCGATCACTCCTCGAGGAGATGATCGCGCGGAACGCCTCCGACCTCCACATCACGGCTGGAGAGCGTCCGAAGCTGCGCATCGACGGCGACATCACGAACTCGACAGTCGAGCAAGTGCTTAGTCCCAAGGATACCCTGCAGCTTGCGTACTCGATCCTGACTGAAAATCAGAAGAAACGGTTCGAGATCGACGACGAGCTGGATTTCAGCTTCGGACTTCAAAACCTGGCCCGCTTCCGCGGTAATTGCTTCAAGCAGCGCGGCTGCGTATCGCTCGTGATCCGGCAGATCCCGTTCTCCATCAAGACTTTCGAGCAGCTGGGTCTCCCTGCCGCGGTCGCCAGGATGGCGGAGCGCCCGCGCGGCATGGTGCTCGTTACAGGACCGACTGGTTCCGGGAAGTCCACTACGCTGGCGGCCATGATTGACAAGATCAACCGCGAACGCAAAGGACACATTATCACCGTCGAAGATCCGATCGAATTCATTCACCGGCATCAGGGCTGCATCGTCAACCAGCGCGAGGTTGGCACGGACACGAAGAGCTTCGCGAATGCTCTCAAGTACGCGCTGCGCGAAGACCCGGATATCATCCTCGTTGGTGAGCTCCGCGATCTCGAGACCATCGCCGCCGCGATCACAATTGCCGAAACGGGTCACCTGTGTCTTGCGACGCTGCATACCAACTCCGCGGCCGAGGCGATCAATCGAATCATCGACGTCTTCCCCAGCCACCAGCAGTCACAGGTGCGGGCGCAACTCGCCTTTGTGCTCGAGGGCATCATCACCCAGACGCTTCTGCCAAAGGCGCGCGGCACCGGCCGGGCGATGGCGGCCGAGATCCTGGTCGTTACCCCGGCAATCCGTGCCCTCATTCGCGATGACAAGGTGCACCAGATCTATTCCCAAATGCAGTCGGGCAAGAAATTCGGCATGCAGACGCTGAATGCCGTGTTGTACCAACTGTACGTGTCGCGCGAGGTGACGCTGGAAGAATGCCTGCGGATCTCCGGCGACCCTACCGAACTGAGCCGCATGGCCGGCCAGGGTAGCGATTCGGTTGACGGGGACACCAAGGGGAACGGCGCGAAGTACGCGACCACGCGCAAGTAGATGGGCAGGAGTGAGGGGAGGTGAACGGAAACGGAAAGCGGTCATCCGTCGTCTCTCTTGCAGTAGCCCAGTCGGACAGCACGCATTGGCATAATCCGCAATCCAGTTCGCAGTTTGCAGTTCGCAATTCGTACTTAGTTACCGAAACCGAGGACAAGAATGCCCACATTCGCCTACACGGCCCGCACGCTCAGCGGCGAGCTTAAAAGCGCCACGCTGGATGCCACGTCGCGCGACGATGTAGTCGCGCAGCTGCGGCGACAGAAGCTCATCATCGTCAAGGTTGACGAAGAGCAGAAGAAGAAAAGCGGCGGGAAGATAAAGATGAAGGACATAGTGATCTTTACCCGGCAGTTCTCGACGATGATCAACTCCGGGCTTCCGCTGGTGCAGGCGCTGGATATTCTCTCCAAGCAGAGCGAGAGCAAAGCGCTCCAGGAAGTCA
This sequence comes from Gemmatimonadaceae bacterium, assembly GCA_051005015.1. Lineage (GTDB taxonomy): Bacteria > Gemmatimonadota > Gemmatimonadetes > Gemmatimonadales > Gemmatimonadaceae > JACMME01. Next base: position 10,561 of record JBPCJT010000273.1, read on the forward strand.
CCCGTCAAGTGGTATATGACGTGGAGTCGGGACACACCGTCGCGGACGCGCTCGCAAAGCACCCGAAAGCGTTCAGCGATCTGTACGTGAACATGGTGGCGGCCGGTGAGGCAGGCGGTATTCTCGATACGATTCTGATGCGTCTCGCCACTTTCATGGAAAAGAACGACGCCCTGATCGGCAAGGTCAAGAGCGCAATGATGTACCCCGCTGTGATCATGAGCGTCGCGGCAATTGCGATCGTTGTGCTCCTTATCTTTGTTATCCCGGTGTTCGAGACCATGTTCGCCTCCGTCAGCATGGCGCTGCCGCTGCCCACCCGTATCGTCATTGGTGCATCGAAGTTCCTGCCGGCGTATTGGTGGGCCGTCGGCGCCGGTATCTGGGCGTTCATCTTCTCACTGCGCCGTTATTACGCTACGGCCAGCGGCAGGCTCATGCTCGACAAGCTGTCACTCAAGGTGCCGGTGCTCGGCGGTCTGATTCGCAAGTCTTCCGTGTCGCGCTTCACACGCACTCTGGGAACACTGATCAGCTCCGGTGTCTCGATTCTCGACGGACTGGAAATCACGGCCAAGACCGCCGGCAACCGGGTGATTCACGACGCAATCATGGAATCGCGGGCGTCTATCGCTGGCGGCGACACCATCTCGGCACCTTTGCAGCGGTCGAAGGTCTTCCCGCCAATGGTGATTTCGATGATTTCGGTCGGGGAGCAGACAGGTGGATTGGACGAGATGTTGTCCAAGATCGCGGACTTCTACGACACAGAGGTTGATACGGCGGTGTCCGCGGTGCTCAGTCTCCTTGAGCCGGTGATGATCGTGTGCCTCGGCGTAGTCGTCGGCGGCATGGTTGTGGCCATGTATCTGCCGATCTTCGACATGATCAACGCGGTGCAGTAGCACCGCTCGGCGGGTCGTCTTATCCGGGTGCCAGATGACGGGGGCGGTGTTGGGCAGTGTGCAAGTTAAAACGAGCGGGCTTCGGAGCGATCCGGAGCTCGCTCGTCGTTGGTCAGAGCGGTTGGCTTCGGACACGCGGTGAACTACGGACTGCGAACTGCGAACAACGACTGGAGAGTGTTCGCGTGATACCGCGGCACCGGCGACCGCGCTGTGACAACCGAACACCGAGCACCTGGCACCGCCCACCGTACTCGTGGCGGTTGGAACCCAAATTACTACGGCCGTGGCGCGCGAGATCCCAGCTTTACCACATAACTCCCATCCTGCTCCCGGCGTGGAGCTTTCGTTATCGACTCGCCGCTCTTGCGAAATACCCAACGATCTGCGACACGAATACGCACGGTCTTCGCGGCAGTTGGGACCATCACTTCGTAGTTCGCAACCGAACCGTGATTCCGCACGCGCAAGCCGTTAGAACGGATCTCGAAGCCTGCAGTTCCGCCGCTTGCCTTCACCCGAAGCTCGCTGTGCGTGTCCAACGTGATTCTGATGCTGCCCTCAGTCTGATCGGCATCAAAGCTGAGAGTGACACTGTCGCTGGCCTCAACCGAGATGCCGGCGGCGTGGGGCGTGTTTGGCTGTGGCGACACGATTCCGGGCGCGGGCGCAGGCGAGATGGACGCGCGCTCCAAACCACCACGATGGATCCAGGCCCGAATCGGCGAACCAGGCATCGCCGCCGCTGCTCCGGCCGTCGCAAGAAATGCGACCCCGGCCGCGAGGCGCCAGAGTGATGTGGCGCGGCCGCGTTTCGCTCGGCGAATGATCGCCCCGACGTCGGCGGTGGCAACAGGATAATCCAGCAGCCTGAGCGAACTTTCGATTTCGCCGTCCGCGGCAGCCTGGTTACTCTGAAGACTCGCACATGGGTGACATTGCGCTATATGCGCCAACGCCGCATCAGCCTCCTGCTTTGGCAGCTCCCCGCGACTGAGAAGCTCGATTTGGACGTCACTCACGTGCACGGGGATCCTCCTTTAGCACCCGGCGGAAGCTGCTCTTTGCCCTCGCGAGCAGGGTGCCCACGCTTGACTCGGCGATATCGAGCGCTATTGCCAGCTCGCGATAGCTGAACCCCTCGTACCGGAGCAAGAGCAGCTGGCGGTCACGAACTGGAATTGTATCCAGCGCAGCGCGTACGTAATTCTTCCGTTCGTTTGCCTCCGCGGCTGCATCAGGCAACTGGGGTTGGTCGGCGAGCACGAGCGTTGCTCGCGAGCCGTCCATGATACGCGCACGGCGCTTGCGTCCCTGCACCTCGTTCCGAAAGAGATTGTTCGCGACCGTTGCCAGCCAGGCGCCGGTGTTGTCCGGCATACTGCCTCGGTGGTACAGCCTCACGAACGTCTCCTGTGCAATATCCGCTGCCAGCGCGGGATCGTCCGACAATCGCGAAAGGTATCTGTGCAGCGACGCATATCTACGTTCGAACTCCTGACGAAAAAGGTCTTCGAATGAAACAGCGAGCGCGTGCGTGTCGCCGACAATCGTCGGCCGCACGGAGGTGACTGCTTCGACATTCACTGGCGCTCCCTCTTCGGTCAACGGCAATTTCTCGAGTCAGCCTGACGTTTCGACGGCAGACCTTCAACTGCATCCCCGCTTGGACCGCGGAGCAGCGACTGTGGCTACGAGACTGTTGTTCAGGGAACCGCCGAGGATATCGGCTTGTGACAGCAATCGACTGAGCCACAGCGGAACTGAACCGGGTAGACCGTCAGTAACGCCAGTCGATTCCCGCGTTTAGCAGGGAAAATGGACGCAGTGGCGCCGTAAGCGTTGTCGAGGCGCCCGGCTCCCTTAAGACTCCCCAGACATTACGCCGGCCCAGAACATTACTCAGGGTCAAATGACCCTCGATCTCGGTTCCACGTCCCAGGACATGCGCTTGCCAGGCGCGGCGTACCCCCAGGTCAAGGCGGATGTATGCGGGCAAGCGCTCCGCGCCCAGTGGGCCTGTCGCTCGCTCGGGAGTTCCGTAGATTTCGCAGCCGCCAATAAGCGTGTTGCACCCCTCATATTCGAGCGGCCCCTCGAATTGGGTGGTCCTCCGGCCGGATCGGGCGACCGCTGCCGCGCGCCACGTAGTACGCGGAGAGGGCCGATAGCCGATACCCCCAGCCAGCATGAGCGTTGCGGCATGACTGGGCTGGTAGACTGCCTGACTTGCGCTCGTGATCACGCGACTGATCCCGAGCGAGCTCGAGGCGAGGAATCTGCCGTGCTCCCAATCCGCGGCAACCGCAAGCCCTGATGTTCTCCCCCGGCCTGTCTCAAAGCCCTCCACGGCGAATGGGTGTGAGCTGTCGGGCGCCACAAGCAATAGGCGATCGAGCCGCCTGGTGTAACCGTCAAGCACGATACGCATTCCCACCGCGGGGCGCATTTCGACGGCTGCCGCTACCTGATCGGCTCGGGCGAAAGGAGCCCCAGCGGTACCCGCAAGAATCGGCAGGTCGGCACCAACGATGCCGCCGACGAGCGACTCGGGGTTCCGGAGCGACTGAGCCGCCTGATGGGTGCGTCCGAAGCCGAGCGCGACGGACACCGACTGTACAGGGCGGAACCTGAGCGCGATGCGCGGTTCGAGTGCTGCTGAGCGGCCCGACAACAATATGCCACGGGCGCCTCCCATGAGTTCCCAACGCTCACCAAAGCGGACGGCCTCATCCACGAAAGCGCCGACAGCGGTAAGCCGGGAATCGAGTCGGTAAGCAAGTTCGTTCAATGGCGTGGAACCGGCGCCCGACACAGAGTAACTGGCCCGATCCCTCTGCATTTCCAGGCCCACGCTCGTTTGATGCGTGGAACCGGTGAAGGTGAGCCTGCTCTCCAGTGCATTGGTTTGGCGGGAGCTGGCCAGAGTCGTTGGTGCGGGCTTGCCTGACCAGCCAACTTCCGCCTCATAACTGGCCCTCCAGATTCTCACGGTGAAGTCTGCCCACTGGGTAGCTCGGTGCCAGCTGAGAGCATGACTGTTACTTCCCCACTCGAACCCGTGGCGTGGCACACCTCCGGGAAAATCGCGGGATCCGGCAATGGTGCTAACAGAAGAATCGCTCGGCGTCCCGGTTGGATCACTGGACGAGAAAAACGCGCGATCGGCGACCGACGCGGACAGAATTGCCAGCGTACCGCCGGCCAGATTTGCCGAGAGCTTGGCGAGAAAGTCACTGGATGAGGCGCTCAATCGCGCGGCATCGGGTTTGCCTGCAACAAAGGTGGGAGAGCCCCCACGGCCGCTCAGGAGAAAGCGAGCGCCTGAGCCGAACAGCGGACCTTCCAGCATCATACGCGCCGAGGTCATGCTCGCCCCGCCGCGAACGCGAAGCTTATCCGGGCCGGTGTCGAGCGAGCGCAACTCGATCACGCTGGAGAGCGCCCCGCCAAAGCGCGCGGGCGCTATGCCTCCGTGCAATTCAATCGACTGCAGAGCGTCCGGATTGAGAGCGCCATACGAGCCGTTGGCGTGCACTGGGCTGTACACAGGCACGCCATCGAGGAGAACCGAGCTCTGATCGCTCCCTCCGCCGCGAACGTTGATCATGGTGGGAGACTCGGGCGCAGCCGAATTGTCTCCCGTGGTGCCGACCGCCAGCATGAAATCCGGCTCGGCCAGCATGGGGTTGGAGCGCACCTGCTCGTATGTAAGCGCGCGGGATCCAATCGGCGCGACGAGCACAGGCGCGGCTAGCGGCATGCCGTAAAGGCCCTGGCGACCGCTGATATCCACCCTGGAAAGCTGAACCGCCAGCGGAACCAGACTCAAGTCTACATGAAGCTCTCCAGTTGGGGCGAGTAGGACCTGAATGGTTCGCAACTGGTAGCCTAGCCGCGTAACGCTGAGATGATATTTGCCGCTCTGGAGCTCGGAGAGCTCGTATCGGCCTGCGGAATCCGTGCGGGTTTGCCTCCCAGCTTCTACGAGTACCACCAGAGCTCCGGAGATTGGCTCGCCCGACGCATCGTCCCACACGGTGCCCCGGAGAGCTGGGGCGGGGGTTTGGGAGAGCAGCATCGCGTACACGACGGGGAGCAGACAGGTCATTTATGCGGACCCGTGAAGGTTGAGTTGATAATGGCCTGGCTGCCGATGGGTGTCAACGCATATCAGCGTCCTTTTGCCTGGTTCCATGGCTTTCTTATCACCGAATAAACTTTGTCCATGAGGTCTTGAACAACTTCAGAGGCGTGGAGCGATCCGGAATTCTGGTGGATTGAGCGCGAAGTGTGGTTAACACCAGTACCGCGCCCGATGCCACGATGCCGCAGGTCCAGCGGCGAGGCTTCACGTAGCTGCAACAGCATCATCTGTCCTCTCCTGTCCGACCGGTGCTGAAAGCACAATCGCCCCCCAACCCACAACGCCCGCCAGCGCGGAAGCGGCCAGAATACCGGCCTTGGCGTCGTCGAGCAGCTGCCCTCTTCCAAATGCCAGCTCCGCGATGAAGAGCGACATGGTAAACCCGATGCCTCCGAGCCAGCTCACTCCGTGCAGCGTCCGCCAACGTGCGTCGGCGGGAATGCTAGCTACGCCGGTGCGCGCCGCAAGCCATGAGGCGAGCGTAATTCCCAGCGGCTTTCCCACTACAAGGCCCAGAATGATTCCAAGCGCGACCGGCGTTCCAAGTGGTGCGAGGATGCCACCATCAAGGCGCACGCCGGCATTGGCGAGCGCAAACAGCGGCATGATTGCAAACGCTACCACACCGTGCAATGTGTGCTCTATGGCGCCGAGCGGCGCCTGCGCCTGCTCGCAGGCGCGCTCGAGCTCGTGGATAGCGTTTTGCTGGGCGGGGTTGGCGAGCACCGTTTCATCGGGCCCGCACCCCTGTTCGAAGTCGTCCAGAATTCGGCGTCCCCGGCTCAGGAATTCATCTTCGTTGATGCGTGTGCGCGATGGAATCGTGGCGGCCAGCAGGATCCCCGCTATGGTTGCGTGGACTCCGGAGGCGAGCATCGCGGCCCATAGAAAGACTCCCAGCAGCGCGTAGGCGGCGGGACGCCGCACGCCGGCGGAATTCGCAAGAGCAAGCAATGTCATAAGAGCGCCCGCAAGCGCAAGCGAGCTCCAGGAGACGTTGTCTGTATAGAACAGCGCGATGACGAGTACCGCCCCGATATCATCGGCGATCGCCAGTGCTACCAGGAAGACCTTGAGCGACACCGGCACTCGATCGCCCAGAAGCGCGAGCACTCCGATCGCGAACGCAATGTCCGTGGCCATGGGAATGCCCCAACCGGCGGAGCCAGCCCCTCCCGCGTTCACAATCAGGTAGAGCGCCGCAGGCACCAGCATGCCACCTGCCGCGGCGATGATAGGGAGCGCGGCATGCTTCCACTCCGACAGCTCACCGACGAGAAGCTCGCGCTTGATCTCCAGTCCCACCACGAAAAAGAACACCACCATCAATCCATCGTTGATGAAGTGGTGCAGAGTGGTTGAAAACGTGAAGGAGCCAAGCGCGAAACCGACGCTCGTGTCCCAGAAGCCGAAGTAGCTCTCTGACCAGGACGAGTTGGCCCACGCAAGAGCTGTTACCGCGCACGCGAGCAGGACCAGACCGCCAGAGGATTCGGCAGCCGCGAATCGCTGGAAGGGATCGAGCAGGCGCTCGATAAGCGGTGGTGGGACGGACTTGTCGGCGAGCGGCAAGGAATCCAGGGAGGAGGGACCAGTAATCAGGAAGACGGCAGATAGCGAAGAGCCTGCTTGGCTCCCAGCTCACAGACGGTCCATGGTCCCCTGATTTACTGATACTGAATGTACACGGGAGCGGGTGTCAATTTGAGAACTTCCTCCGGAGTCATGGGGGGCTTGTCATTCTTGTAAAAAATCTTGAAACCGGTGAATTGTACAGGCTCCGAATACACGTACGCCTGATAGGAGCCCCGCTTGAGGCGTGGTGGCCCGAAACCATCCATTTGGATGACGACCTGCACGCGGGGATCGAGCTCGATCTGTTTTGTGCGCGTGAGCATCGGACGTGTGAAACGATGCACGACGAGCACCTTTGGCGGAAGATTGTGTTCCTTCACCAGCTGGCCGAGCAAACCGATGGTGTAGTTGATATCCGATGCATCCATTGTGCCGATACGTGTGCCAGGTTTGTGGCCGCTTTTCATGGAGAACTCGGGATCGAGACCAAGGTGCACATTGGGTCTCTTGAGAAAGGGGATTAGCCGGGGAAGCTCAGCCCTGACGTTACTCTTGCCGACCTGAACGTCGAGGAAAACGATCGCACTGCGCCGGGCGGCCCACGAAGCGACGCGCTCGATCAGGCTGTCGGACATGCGGGCTCGATACATTCCGTCACGCCCGGAAGCGGCTTGCGCGACGACCGCGATGAGGTGAAGCGCAGGTTGAACGGGGGTGGACGGGTCGGCGGCGTTCCAGGCAGCGACTTCCTTGTCGAGTCGCGCCAGCATTTCGTCGGGGGGGACCTGGCCCAGGATGCCCATGCGCTTGGAAAGGGGATTGCCGTAGTAGGCGACAATGCGTTTCGCCGGGAGAATTGAGCCCGGCAACGGTGCGGGGGCGGCAACGGGCCAAACAGGAGCGGGCGGTTTTGGTCGTGCTGCCTTGGCGCCGTTCGTCTTCAACTTGGCGGAGTCGTGCGGCGTCGTGTCCGAAACTGTCACAGGGGCGGGTGCAGGCTCCTGAGCCGGGCCAGACTGGGCCGGAAAGAGGGAGAGAATCAGGCAAATGAAAGTAAGCGTCCGTAAGTTGCGAAAATGATCTGGAAGTAAAGTCATCGCTGTGTCGTTGAGGTGTACGAGTCTACAATTGTGAGGCAGAATTCGGTCCACCGCAACGCACACGAGGTCACGTGAGCAGCATCACCGGAACCGCAACGAATGGTGTGATCTGCATGAATACAGCCGGTTGGCATCGCGCTTGGTCTTTACGGTCATGACCATTACTGGTGCCTTCCACTTCCTGAGCCGCACCGCCTTCTTCCCCGCATAATGACAGACTTCTTGAAAGCCGCGGTCGCGGAAGCGAGGCTTGGGCTCAGTGAAGGCGGAATTCCGGTCGGGGCCGTCCTGGTTCACGGCGATGCCATAATTGGCCGTGGACACAACCGCCGCATCCAAAAGGGGAGCGTCGTGCTGCACGGCGAGATGGATGCGCTCGAAAACGCGGGACGGCGCTCGGGCTCGATTTACCGCGAGTGTGTGATGTACACCACGCTCTCTCCATGCCCGATGTGCTCCGGCGCGATTCTGCTGTACGGGATTCCCCGGGTAATCGTGGGGGAGAATCGGACTTTTCGTGGTGATGAGGATTTTCTGCGCTCGCGCGGCGTCAACGTAGAGGTGATTCAGGACCCGGAGTGCATCCGGCTCATGACGACGTTCATCGTGGAGCACCCTCACCTGTGGAGTGAAGACATAGGCATAGGACAAGCGGGGCTTCGATTCTTCGAAGCCCCGCTTGCCGCGGTGTCAGACGAGTTCTCGTCTAATCAACGACGGCCCTCGGCAACGCGATTGTTGGGTCCAGCAAGCTATGCCAGATCCGCTTCCAGCGCCTCGCCACCTCCGCCCTTCACCCTCTCTTCCTCGTCGCGATTCAGCTTCTTCGCGGAGAGATCCTTGAGGTTGTCCTTCTTGTCATCGCGCTTCATGTCGTCACGGTCTTTCCGCTCGTCTGTGGCCATCGTCCTTCTCCTGAGTGAGTGCCGATCCCCTTTACGCGCCCGCCGCGTGCCAGGGTATCGCGCGTTACGACTTCACTTCTCGGGCTCCGGCCTGGGAGCCCGGTCTTCGCCGAAGAGGAGCTTTGCTCCTCCCCCGGTTACATCCTTCCTTGGTGACAAATCCTTTAGAAGGACAACCTCATCCTTCTCCGGCTCCGCCTCTTTGCCCTCTGGTTGCTTTTCAGTCATGGTCTGGTGCGTGTCGGACGGACGATTAGAGCTATCGCGCTACGAGAAGCACCATCCATTGATCACGGGAGTCGAGTTAGTCGAGCTTTCGCCTTCCCCCCAGATTCCGCAAATTCACAGAGCAGCTCGATCTGCCAGCGATAGGATACAAAGCAACTGCCGTACCCATACGGATGCTAACTGTAAGTTACTGCGACTCAATGGTTCACAGATAAATACGCCGGAAGCCATGACCGCCGAGTGCCCTATTGCGCAACACAATGGCCTCGTTACGAGACCAGGGATTTGAATTGAGTCTGCCAGAATCTGCCACGTGATCAACTCGTCGGGTGTCGCCCACAAAACTGATCACGAAGCGCGCATGACGTCGATCTTGCGAGCAAGCGTGGACCGCGACAGTCCGAGGATCTTGGCCGCCTGACGCTTGTTGCCGTGGGTAAGGGTCAAAACCTTGCGAATGTGCCGTAACTCCGCGGCGCTGAGTGTGAGGTCCGTGTCCGCGCTGGTGCCGGAGCTTGCTCCATCCAAGAATGGGGGCGCGGTTGATGGCGGTAAGTCAGTCTCAAGCAAGTTCCCGCCTCCAGCCCCCTGCTTCCGGCTTCCTTCTTCCAACGAACCATATGACGTTGAAGACTCGAGCAGTATGGCTTCCGGCTGGATGATGTCTCCCTGGCACATGGCGACCGCAGTGTGAACCACCCGCTTCATCTCGCGCAGATTACCTGGCCATAGGTACGAGAACAGCGTGTCAGCCGCGCGCTTGCTGAGCCCCGCTATCACCTTTTTTTCGCGTTCCGCTGCTGACGCGATCTCTGCAGCCACGAGAGAACGAAGATCGTTGGGCCGCAACCGCAAGGGGGGGACGCTCAACGTGATCCCGCTAATGCGGTAAAAGAGATCCTTTCTGAAGTTGTCCGATTGGCCGAATCGCCCGATGGGCAGGTGCGTCGCGGAGATAAGCCGGACATCTGCAATCTGCAGCGCTTCGGAGCCGAGACGCTCAAACTCCCCGTACTCCACGGCGCGAAGGATCTTCGCTTGTGCGACGGCGCTCATGTCCGCTATCTCGTCGATGAAGAGCGTGCCGCGATGCGCGAGCTCGAACTTTCCCTTCACGCACCTGGTCGCGCCGGTAAATGCGCCTTTCTCGTGACCGAAGAGCTGGCTGTCGAGCAAGGTATCGCTCAGCGCCGCGGCGTTGAAGGAGATGAAGCTGGCCTCTCGGCGGCGCGAGGAGTTGTGAATCGCCCGGGCAAGCAAGGTCTTCCCGGTTCCGGATTCGCCGAGGATGAGAATGGCAAGCTCGGTTCTCGCCGCGATCCTGGCGAGATCGAGGCAACTCCGCATGGCGGCATCCTCGCTCGTGAAATCGCTCAGAGTGTACTCGGCGAGCGCGTGCATGCGGTCGATGTCGTGGCTCATCCTTCGGGTACCTCGGCAAAGCTCTCGCGCAGTTGACGCAACGGTTCGAACGCGTAGCTGATCAGGGATCGCTTCCCTACGACGACACGTCCCCGGCCACCCATGCCGGGCAGGAACGGCCGCGTCGCGCCGTCGATGCGCACGCCACGCTCCTCGATGTCGATCAGCGCGCGAAAAGCGGAACTATCCGTTGCCGAAACGCTCGAAGGGCTGATCCAGCGGACACGGCCACGCCGCACTCCATAACGCTGATGTGGAAAGGCGTCGTAGAGAAGTTTGACTCCCTGACCTTCCCTTAGCCGGCCTACGCCGAGCTGTGAAATAGTCAGCTCCGCCTGCAGCGTCTCGTGCGCGCACGCGACCTCGCCGAGCAAGTCGCCATCCTTTACCACCGCGCCGACGCTGGTGACGTGAGTGCGAAGCATGGTACCCGTGCATGGCGACTGCACGAGCAGTTGGCCGCCAGTGGCGAGCACGAGCGTGCCTTCCAGCGCTTTTGTGCGGATAGTCAGTTGTTCACGTGATGCGGAAAGTTCACGCTGCCTTTCGCGATAACCCGCCTCGCGCGCGGCGGACGCGTGCTGCAAGCCGTCGATTGATGCTCTCGTCTCCTCCTTCTGGTTTCTGTACTGCTCCAGCTCTTCGGCTAGGCGCTCGGCTTCCACCTGCGGCCCAGTGTACTCGGCGGCGCTTATAGCCCCACGCGAATACCCCGTGTCGTATTTCTGGGCAAGTGAGCGCGTAAGATTGAGTTGTTTGGATTTGAGCTCAATCGTGCGCTCCAGTGAGGCGAGCCGCGTACGGAGTTGTCGAAGCTCTTCGGCGTCAGCGCGGAGCTGGCTCTGATGCTGGCTGGTGGCGTTCGCAACGGCCTCGGCGATGCCCCTCAATTGTGTCCTCAGCGCACCCAGTTCGCCGGCTCGGTCTCCAAGGGGGTCCGACCGGATGACGTACAATGTTTGCCCGGCGGTTACCTGGTCGCCCCCCGCCTTCGACACGCTTGCGAGCACGCCGCCATGCGGAGCGCGTATCGGATCCGTCCACCGAACCGGAATCAGCGTGAAGGGGCCATCCACCGTTTCAGGCACATCGATGATGCTTGCCGAGATGACGCAGACGACGAAAAAGAGGATCAGGAGGTAGGCGAGTGACCGCGCTGCCCAATGCGGCGGCGCCGCCGACAGGAACGGAAGCTCGGTACTCGAATTGGTCGGGAGCGACACGGTAGGCATGGTTACAAGCCCAACTGCTGGCTGCAGAGGTAGTGGTACAATCCCTGGCGATCCATGAGCTCATCGTGGGTGCCCTGCTCGACAACCTTTCCTCTCTCGAGCACGACGATGGCATCGGCATCGCGTACAGTGCTCAGCCTGTGCGCGATGATGAACGACGTCCGGCCCTCGAGGAGCTTGTCCATGTTCTCCTTCACTGCGCGCTCGGACTCCGAATCGAGCGCACTGGTCGCCTCGTCAAATACGAGTACGGGGGGCCGGTGGTAGAGGGCCCGAGCTATCGCGATGCGCTGCCGCTGGCCACCGGAGATGGCGATCCCGCTTTCGCCGATGCGTGACTCGTAGCCCATGGGGAGCCGCTCGATGAATTCATGCGCATTCGCCACTCGCGCAGCCCAGAGCACCGCATCCATGTCCGGTTCCGATTCGCCGAAGGCGATGTTACGGGCGATGGTGTCGTCGAAGACGTGATTTTCCTGGAGGACGAAGCCGATCTTTCGCCGGAGATCACGGTAGTTGAGCCGGCTGAGCTCGACGCCGTCGTACATGATCGTCCCCTGCGTCGGCTCCAGTAGTCCGGAGAGGCACTTGATGAGCGTGGTCTTGCCCGAGCCGCTGCGTCCGACAATGGCGATCTTCTTATTGGGTGTGACCTCGAATGTGATGCCATCGAGAATCGCGGGCGATTCCGGTCCGCCGTAGCGGAAGCCGACGTTGCGGAAACTTATCCTCCCTTCCAAAGTTCGCACCGGAACCAGGCGGGAGTGATCCTGTCCCTGCTCGGGCTCCTGCTCGAACACATCGTTTAACCGATCCAGCAGAACCGTCACGATCTGGAGATTGTCCCAGAGCTGCAGCAGCGTCTGAATCGGCGCGTTGGCGAGCGCGACCAGCGTATTGAAGGCGACCAGCGCACCGATGGTGAGATTGCCCTGCATCACCTGGTGCGCCCCCGCCCAAAGAAATAGAATCACCGACAGAACGGTGAGCATCTGCACGCCGCCGTCGTAGGTGAGCACGGTGAAATCAGCCTTGAAGCGTTTTTTCGCGACCAGGTTGAACTCGTTCAGCATCAGCTCCCGAAACGCGCCCTCGGCTCCCATGACCTTGACGGTCTCTATCCCCTTGATGGCGTCGATCTGATAGGAGAAATACTTGCCGAACGCCTTCTCAAGATCGTCATAAATGGGCTGGAGCCAGCGAGCCGAGAAGAACATCAGCAGCGCGTACAGTGGGGTAACGCTCAGGAATACGAGCGTCAGCACCGGACTGTAGATGAGCATCAGCACGAGCGTAGCGGCGAGTTGCGCGATCGCCGTGAGAGCGTTTACGCCGTGCTGCACGAGGAACTCCCGCACTTGCCGCACTCCGGCTAGCCTGCGCTGGATGTCGCCCGTGCGCCGGGTATTAAAGTACGACATCGGCAGAGCGAGGAGCTTGCGCGTGAGAAAGTCGAGCGTCGCGGTGTCGATTCGAATGGCTACGAAGCTGAGGAGATAACGCTGCACCACCAGGCCCAGCATCATGAAGCAGAGAATCGCTATCATCGAGATGACGATGACGCGAAGCAGCGCGACATCCTGATCGACGAGCACGCGGTCGACGATGACCTGGGTGAAGACAGGCAGCGTCATCTGGAGTGCGCTCACGACCAGCGCGAGCCCCACGGCCTGCGCAAACACGCGCGAGAATGGCCGCACGAACGGCCACAGCCACGCCGATCGCGACTGCGCTTCCGGCGCGAAGTCGAAGTCGGTTGTGTAGTCGAATAGCGCGGCGTAACCGGTCCATTTGGCGGCGAAATCCTCGCGCCGCATGCGCCGCCGCCCTGTGCCCGGATCAGCTATCCGGACGTGCGTGTCGGTCACGTCGTAAAGCACAATCCAGTGATTGCCTTCCCAGTGTGCGATTGCCGGGAGCGGAATCTCGGACAGGTTGCGCGCCGATGCTTTCACCGATCGCGCCGCCAGGCCCAGCTCCGTCGCCGCATGACAGATTGCCTTGAGGCTCGTGCCATCGAGGCTGGTATGCACGAGCTGCCTGATGCGCGCGAGGCTGATCTTGCGGCCGAAATGCTGGCAGACCATTGCAAGCGCCGCAGCACCGCAATCCATTTCATCCACCTGGCGCACGTGATTGAACGTGCGGATGCGCTTGGTCTTCTTGACGAACTTGCCATCGGAAGTGGCAAACGGGGCGGACGGCGCAACGGCGGCTTCGGCCTCCACTGTGGACCACTCCATCGTGTACTGCACTTGGTCCGGCCCGATCTTGTCGTGTACCGTCACTTCCGCCGGAAGCATTTCCTGCGCGAAGTCCAGCGGGAAGAGCGCCGTGTGACGCTGTGCGTACACAGGGAGACGCGCCTCGATCTGCGCGCGAAACTCAGGGTGGGCATCGAGCAGATCCTGATAGTTCTCCGGTGGCAGACGGAGCAGGCGGCAGGGGGATAGCGCTTCGACGCTTTCGGCGCGCGGGACATCCGAGAATGCGGAGACCTCGCCAAAGAAGTCGCCCTTGCGCAGGTAGGCGACATTCCGCCGGCGGCCATCTTCGGTGAAAACGCGTAATCGCCCTTCTTCCACGATGTACATCGGTCCCGGTTCATCACCCTGCCGAAAAACGAGCTCGCCCTCTGCGAGGTTCACGGGTTCCAGGGCGGCGACCAGCGCTTGAATTGCGTCCCCCGGCAACTCGGCGAATGGGGTGAACTCGCGAAAGAATGCCTGGAGGTGCCGATGCTTTATCTGCAGCTCGACGTACTGGCGGATTTCCGGCCGGCTCTTGACGAGCGCATCGAAAACGGACTTGTCGAGCCTGAGCACTTCGACATCGCTGGAGGCGCGAACGGTCGCCGTGCGTTTGGCGTGGTCGAGAAGGCCGATCTCTCCGAAGGTATCACCAGGGCGGAGCGCGTTGAGAGAGATCTCCTCGCCGTTATCTCCGCTCTTTACGAGGCGCGCCCGCCCCGACAGGAGGATGTAGTAGGCGTCGCCGACCTCACCCTCGCGCACGATTGACGCGCCGAAGCTGAAGGACGCCGGGGTGAAGCTGTTCTTCACCAGCTCCTTCGCGTCGGGCGGAAGGAACTTGAGAATCGGTAGATCGTCCAGGACAGCGCGCGGATCGCTCATGGGTTGCAGCTCACATTGTCATGTGCCAACGGACACGCTGCCGCGTCTCGTATCCTGCCACGCTTCGGAGCACGCTCTGTTCGGCTCGCTTGCGAACCGCTAGGTCGTCCACAGACGGAAGACGCTTGCTCGCGATGTGATACAGGCGAAAGCCACCATTCCCGGGAATCGGACCGAGGACGTCGCCTTCCCTGGCGCCAAGGAAGCGGTCACGCAGACCCCGATCGATTTCATCGAGGAAGCGTTGCTCTTGGCGCACTGGCGACTTCGACGAGGCCGCGACATCGGCTAGCGTCATCTCGTCCTCACGAATGCAAAGCGCTGCCTCGCGCGCCATGTCTTCACGTTCAAAGGCGAGGGACTGGTGGTCGAACCAGATCCAATCGAGATGGTGAATGCCGACGTGTTCCTGCAGTGCGCGTGGCGTCACCACTGCTTCGCGAAAAGCGCTGAAGGCAGCCTCGAGGCTCGCCACAAACGGGATGCGCGCACGGCAGCGATTCGCCGAAACGCCGAAGATTCCCTGATCAGTGATCCCGGAAGGGAAACGCCGCAGCTCGCGCTCGACAGCAGACTTGTCCTCCTGCCAACCTTCTGGCCGCGAAGTGAGGAAATCGTACATCGCCGCTCGTGCGGAAAGTCGCTTTGATACACGCCGAATAGCTCCCGAGCAGACCATTTCGGAGTGCATTGCACGGGCGACCTCCGTGGCATCGACGGGATACTTCGGCGCGAAGCTGGCTACGGTGTCCGCCCACCGCTTTTCCAGCAAGGTACGCCGAATATATGCCATCCACTCTTCCGCGCTCAGGCCCCATTTGGCTAGCCATTCTTCCGCGTCCGTTGCGGCGACGAGGTCGCGCTCGTATCGGAAATCTGCCGCGGCGGCGTCAAGGGCGGATGGTGATATGTCCTTCCCAATAGCCGACATGCGCTTGAGACACGCAAGGCCTTGCGTCACATGTGTTTCGAGAGCATTCCACTCTCCCCAGAGCACGCCGGCGAGGATGACATCTTCCCAGTAACAGGTGTGAGTCGCCACGCTGAATACTGGCTGGCCAATGAGCGACGTCATGGTTGGGAGAGCGGGAAAGAATCGTGTAGAGGGGAGTCGAGTATGGACGGGAAGGGAAGGAGTGTCAACGGGCTCTCATTGAAGCGACGCCTTGCGGGGCGCAAGTTGCGCCGCCCGATACTGCGTATCAGCCAGCGGCGCGGTATAAACACATGTTAAGGATGAAACAATACAAAAAGTGACCCGCTGTGGAGCAAGCCGCACTATCCATGACCGTGGTTTTTATAAGCATCTTTATAAGGCTTGCAACCTCATCCGGTTTCAGCTCTCCGAATCATGGCCTTACATCCACCAGATCGTCAATGCGAACGCGCGACACGGACCGCGCGAGCAACCACCGCACGCGAATCACCAGACAGACAGCGACCGTAGCGAGGCCGGCGACGAATCCCCACCACAGACCAGTGGGCCCCGCCCCGGCGCGAAAACCCAGATAAAAGCCGATCGGTATTCCTATGAGCCAGTAGGCCACCATTGTTACGACGAATGGCGTTCGAGTGTCCCCGAGACCGCGCAGCACTCCCGTCGCAACAATCTGCAGGCCGTCAAAGACCTGAAAGACACCCGCCACCGGAATTAGTAGAACAGCAATACTCAGAACAGTCACATCGTCTGTGTACAATCTGGCCAGGAACTCCGGCGCTGCGAGAAAGACGATCGCAGTCATGCACATGAAGCCCGCTCCGCACGCGAGCGATGCGATCGCGGATCTTCGCGCCTCGGCGCCGTCGTTTCGACCCACGGCGCGCCCCACCAGTACCGCCGCGGCGCTTCCGATACCCAGTGGGACCATGAAGGTAAGGGAGGCCAGATTTATCGCCACCTGGTGAGCGGCCACCTGGTTTGTGCCCAACCAGCCCATGAACAGCGCCACCAGTGCGAAGGCCGCATACTCGAGAACGTGCTGTCCCCCAATAGGTGCGCCGAGCGCGAGCATGCGTAACAGCGGACGCATGAGCAGAACGTCATTGAGTACGGGCAGCAGGACTCCGCGCAGTGTTGGCCAGGCCATCCATAGAAGAGCCACCGCCAGTAGCGTTCGGCTGATGCTCGACGCCCATCCGGAGCCGACGGCGCCCAGCTCAGGTGCTCCAAGCTTTCCGTAAATGAACATCCAGTTCAAGCCGACATTCGCCACGTTCGCACCGACAATGGTGATAACTATGGCGCGAAGCTTTCCCAGCGCTTGCAGTGTTTGCCGGAGGACGATGAACGCGAGAAAGGGAAAGGTGCCAGGGATGCACGAGATTGCGTAGTCAGCGGCAACCGGCACGACGTCGGTGGGTTGACCGAAGGCCGTTAGCGTCCAACCCGCTGTGGCGAGAAGAGGACAGATGACGAGCGACAGTACCGCGGCTATGAGCAGGCCGCGCTGCAGCGCGCGCGCGACGGCGGGCTGATCTTTCGCACCCACGGCTTGTGCGACAACCGGATCGAGCACCATAAGTGTGCCCATTCCGAAGATCGCGAGGGCGAAAAAGTACATGTTGCCGAGGGCTACGGCGGCCAGCGCGGTAGGGGAAATCTGTCCGACCATGATCGTGTCGACTACTCCCATTGCCATCAACCCGACCGGCATTGTCACGACTGGGAGTGCGAGGCCGACAAGCTCCCGGAGTGACGCGGCCGCGGCGCGTTTCGCCAAGCTTCCCATCACTGCATGTAGAGTTGCGCGTCACCATCGAGAACCACGCGCAGCACGAACGATGAGGATGTCGTGTAGAGTGCCCCGACGCGCACACTCGTGATGGCGCCGGAGATCCGCGTGCCACGTGCCAGGGACCGGTTCAGCTCCTGCGTTAAACGGTCACGCGCCCGGTCGAGCAGGGTGCCAGCGTTCCAGTGTCCGCCGCTAGTTGCATTATCGACCGCGCCCTTGATGCGGCTGGCGCCCAGAGTCACTCTGATCCTGCTCATCACATCGCGGCTCTGCACCGTGTACCGCAGGTCAGCGATCGAGAGTATCCGGGAAGCCGGGTCATAGGCGACGCGGCCCACCAGATACAACGATCCGGCGACCTTGCCGAAGAGATCGACTTGCACGACCGCTGTGTCACCGGCGCTCCACACTTTCACTCTCTGCACTCGTGCTTCCTTTCCCGCGGTCTCTCCAGCTAGTTGCGCCGTTGCACGTCGTTCGATGTCGGCGAACGGAATCTCGATATCAATTGGGACGTGTATTCCGGGGGAAGCATCCGCGAGCGCGAGGCTTGGAAGAGGACTCGTTTCCAGTGCGGGACGCGAGCCCACGACCACACGTGGGTGGGCAATGAGAGTGACGGTGGTGCGCACGGCGCCGCCCGATCCGGTCAGTGGCGAGAGCCGTGCGGCATCCGGAGACAATATCAGCCAGACGCCCGAATCGAGCTGCACCGGTTCCTGCAATGTGCGCCAGAGCGAGTCCGCGGCCGGCTTGACAGTCACGACCGCGGGAATGATCGAGTCGATAGCCTGGCGCAGACGCTCAAGCTGGGCGCCTAGTATCCGCCGCATGAGCGGAGAGGCGTCGATGTTGAATACTGTCGCTCGGCAGGGGTCCAGCAGGTTGGCATCGAGCATGGTTTGCCGTGATCCAACGCTCCAATCCACACGCCAGTACAGCTCCGACACGAGGCGTAATTGCGCGCGTTTCATGCGGTCCGCGCCGTAACCGCAGCTTCCGATTCCGCCCACGCCCGGGAGCGCTACCCGCGCGCGGTAGCGCAGGTCGGTGACCAGCGAGATCCGGTTGCCGCTCATGCTGAGATCGAGTGCAGCACGACGGTAGACATACTGGTGACAGATCGCTCCTCCCAGCGAGAGGCATTGCGCCCGGCCGAGACTATCGACTTGCGGGAACTGACTGTCTAAACGAGCCCGGATAGCGGCCAGAGCTACCGTAACAGGTAACGTAATCCTGGCCGGCTCAGCAGGGGGCAAAGGCGTGCCCCGTGTCGCATCACCTGGCCGTGGCACCTCGAAGCGGTTGCCGCAGGCGAGGGGTGAGAGGGCAATAAGAACGAGACATGGTCGGAGAAGCATCGAGGACTGGATTGCGGATTACGGATTGCGGACCAAATGGCGAATTTGGAGCTGCGAACTGCGAAGGGATTTGGGAATGAAACTTCGCACGGCGCATTCCCGGATTATTGTAAACCGGTGACGAGTTCCAGATTCCGATGGCATCCAGTCGCAATCCGCAGTCCGCAATCCGCGATCCAATCCCCAATTCACTCTGTACAAACCTCACCCTGATCGTAGCCTTTGGTTCATGGTGCGCCAGCGTTAAATGCCGTCCTCTCCGTGGATCCTGCCAGCTTCACCAGGCTCCTACTGGCAGGCAAGCCGGGCGCACCGGTACAGCCTGCTATTTGCGCTTCCACTGCTCATTTTGTATGAGGTGCTGGCCGCGTTACTGTCCCGGGACCCTTCCGGAGGGGTGCGCAATGGCGCTGATGTGCTCATACGATCGGTGTTCATCGTGATGGCCGGGTCCCGGGGTCCGCTGCTCTTCGGAATGTGCCTCATAGGCGCGGGCGTCTGGCTTATTGGACGTGACATGCGTTTGCACGGCAGAAAGCTGCGAGCCGGCATTTTTGCCCGAATGGCCGGCGAATCCATTTTGCTCGCACTCGTATTTGGAATTGTGGTAGGGACAGTAACGGCCCAGCTTCTCGGCGGATTGTCGTCCATGGCAATTGCGCCCGCGGAAAAAATGGGCTGGTGGACGACGCTCATGGTTTCACTTGGCGCCGGCCTGTACGAGGAGCTGTTCTTCAGGGTGCTTCTGGTTTCGGCGATAGCGTTCGCCGCCAAAAAGCTGCTTCGCATGCGAACCCTGCCCGCCGGGACGCTGGCCGTCGTGCTCGGCGCCATAATCTTTTCCTCGTTCCACTATATCGGTTCGTATGGCGACGAGCTCGAGGTGCAGTCATTCACATTCAGGATGATAGGCGGGCTTTTCTTCAGCGGGCTATACGTCCTGCGGGGGTTCGGCATTACTGCTTGGACTCACGCTCTGTACGACGTCTTCCTGCTGCTCAGCGGTCAGTAATGCAGGAACACCACATCACTGTTCCGCGCACCGCGCGATACTACACGCTGGGTGACGCGCATGGAGATATACGCGAGGTGTGGTTCGTATGTCATGGATTCTCGCAGCTCGCCGGCAGATTTCTTCGCCACTTCGCGGCGATCGATGACGGGACGCGGCTCATTATTGCGCCGGAAGCCCTCAACCGCTTCTACATCGATCCCGCGTCGGTGCCTACCCCCGACCGCCGGGTTGGCGCGACGTGGATGACGCGTGAGGACAGGGTCACCGAGATAAGCGATTACGTCAGCTATCTCGACGCTTTATACGATCAGTTCTTCGAGGAGATCAAGCGGGACGACGTGCAGGTGTACGCTTTCGGTTTTTCTCAGGGCGTCGCGACGGTAAGCCGTTGGGCTGTCTTCGGGCGGGCCAAATTTGACCGCATGATCCTCTGGGCTGGCGGCGTGCCGCCGGATCTCGATCTACGGCAGCATGCGGATAGGCTTCGCGGCGCCCGCCTCACGCTGGTTGTCGGGGACCGGGACGAGTTCATCAAGCCCGAGCATGTGGAGGAGCAAGAAAGGCGGCTGAGCGACCATGGCATTCCGTTCGAGATGGTCAGCTTTAATGGAGGGCACGCGGTGACGGCCGAAGGGTTGAAGGCATTCGTCACCGTTTGACAGGAGACGCCCAGCGCTGGTGCCGTCGTGTCACCTCGCTGGAGTCAGAGTGATGTTGCGAAATTCAATCGGGCCATGATCCCCCTGAAGCATAAGTGGACCGGGTGCACCCTCGTCGCTGTCGAGCGCACCACCTGTGATTCCCGGAATTTCGCGGTTGCAGATCACCGGCTTCCCGTTTGCGATTACGGTGATCATCCGCCCCACGAGAGTGATGTCGAACGACTGCCATTCACCCGCTTTTTTCGCGGCGACCTCACTCGGCGCAATGAAACCGTACACGGCTCCAAGAAGGTCGCTCGCGGGCTCGGTCGTGGCACTGTCCTGGATCTGTACCTCGTGGCGCCCGCGCAGGTACACGCCGCTGTTGCCGCCTTTCGGGTAACGGAACTCGATGTGCAGCTTGAAATCGG
>JBPCJT010000274.1:0-9002 GCA_051005015.1 Gemmatimonadaceae bacterium
GGCCCAGGCCGAGTTCGAACCGCGAGCCTGCTCAAAACTTGCCAGTGACGTGCCTCTGCAACGGGTTGTGTCCAAAGTTCGCAGTTCGCAGTTCGACGTTTTCAGCTCTACTTTCCGCTGATGAATCTTCGCGAGCTGCTGTCCCTGCCTAATGTCATCTCAGCCTCCCGGGTTCCGCTTGCGGCCGGATTTCTGTTAGCGGAGACGACTCCGCTCAGGCTGGCACTGCTCGGCATGGCGTCTGCAACGGATCTGCTGGACGGGTGGATCGCGCGACGGACAGGGCGTACCACGCGCTGGGGTGCGTTGATCGACCCGATTGCGGACAAGTTGTTCGTGCTTGCTGCTTTAACGGCGTTTCTGGTTCGAAGCGATCTGTCGGCTGGGGACTATGCCGTGCTGCTGGCGCGTGATATAGCCACCAGCATAGGGGTGGGGGTGGCTTTGGCAATACCCGGGCTGGATCCTCGCGATTTCAAGGCGAGACTGTCGGGGAAAGTAGTGACCGTTCTGCAACTTCTGGCGCTGCTGGCGCTGTGTGTTGCGCCACAGTGGATGGGCTGGCTCGTCGTCGCCGTCGGGGTGGCGTCGATCGTATCGATCGCGGATTACACGTTGGCGCTCGCTGTCACACTCGAGCGCCGCAGATGATGGAGGCTTCATATGCGCAGGATCTTCCTGGCTCTTCTGGTCATTCCTTTCGTGGCTGCGTGCGAGGAGGGTGGTACCCAGGCCATCTTCGGTACGGTTGATTCTCGCGCTGGAACAGGATCGGTTCGTATCCGCGTCGTCGACGATCCCTCTGGCGCCACGGTCGTTTCGAACCCGGGGTCGCGTCCGACTGTGACGCTAATCTTCTCTGCCGATCTCGTTGGGGCGTCCACGTTCAGCATTGCCAATGGCAGTCAAACGGCGATTCAGGTGCCGGTTGACTCTGTCAGCCCGACGGTCATCACATTGGCGAATGACACCGTTCGGGCAGGAATTTTCTCCTCGGTTCGGCTTCGGCTTGTCAGCGCGACGCTCGCGATTCCCGGAGTGCTGCAGACCATCGATCTTCTGGGCGGGACAGTCAATCCAGTAATTACGCGAACGGTTGCGCTCACGGTGGGCGCCAACACTGTTACGACTCTCGTCGTCGACCTCAACTCGGGAAGCTGGCTGCGTCCTGTGGCCAATCCATTGCCCGGGCAGCCGGCATACACATTTGACGGAACGTCAGCGTTCCTCGCTGCGCTTTCCATAACCGCGGAATGAGGCACGTCCGGCGCACTTCGTGCCCATTCCGTACATGCGGTGACGCCGAGAGAGTGGGGGACTGCGAACCGCGTAGAATCACGAGGTAGTCACGCTAGCCGGCGCGGTTACTTGCCCGGGCACCGGCCCACCGCGTGTAACAACCTGTGCACCGGGCACGCACGTCAGACCGGACTGGTGGCGGTTGGAACTCCCACGGCTCTACGCTCCAACTCTAGCGCATTTGTGGAATCGGATACTCGGTACCGGCAAAGCATCTGAAACGTGAGACGATCAGCCTGCCGGATGGTCGCGATCATTGTTGGTACGTGGGTGCCAACGATCTCGGACGCGCAGGGGTCCCCGCGCATGCAGGGGGAGATCCGCGGCGATGCATTCGTGGCGCGCGGCCTCACCCTGCATGCAGGAGCAGGGGTCAATACTCGAGTGGGTGGGAGTGTTCGAGTCTCACTTGTTGCCGGTGTGGGGCGCGCGTTCGACGATCATGAATCGCGATTCAGCGCTCGCGCGGAGGTGACAGGGCGCTTTCTTCTCGACCCTGACTTCAACGCAAGGTGGGGGGTATATGGCGGGGGAGGGGTTGGGCTGCGAAAGGAGCGATCCGATTTATCATCCGGAGTTGTAATTCTCGTGCTCGGCGCTGAAGGATCGAGATGGGGCGCCTTCGTGCCATTCGTCGAAATGGGCTATGGAGGAGGCCTTCGTCTGAGCGCTGGCTTCCGGCAGGCGCTGCCAGGGCGACGTTAGCCCATCTGCAAAAAAAACGCTCCCCGCCGAGCAGGGAGCGTTTGCGTTATGTCAGTCTGGTATGGAGACCATCCGCTGAAACTTACGCGGCGCTCACAACCCCTGCTTCGATGCCGCCCCGTGCCTTCGGAGGCTGGCAAAACCGTACGCCCAGCGTTCTCAGCTCAGTTACTTGAGCATCGTCGAGCTCGGAATACCGCTCCGCAATGTACGAAATAGTATCGTCGAACCACTCCTTTTGGTGTTCCGGGTCGGCGCCTACGACGCCGCACCGCATAATGTGCTGAAAAAGCTCGTCGCGAGCCTGGTCGAAGCCGGATGCGACCGATGGAATTGATTTCCGGCGATTGTTTGTCTGGTTCATGTATCTCGGTTTGAGAAATGCAGCGGTATAACCTTGTAAATATAACCCTTTCGTCCGTGGATTCTACCCTTGGAGCGCTTGCACATGGGGTGGTTGCGACGAGCCGCATTTCGAACTCAGTCCCCTGCGGTACCCCGGCGGTGATTCTCAACGCGCGTCAGCTCCATGAGCAGGGCCGCCAGCATCTCGGGAGCATCCTCCGGCACAAGCCTTCCAACACCGGGCAGCCGCACGATCCGGCTGTCCGGAATGGAAAGATGCAGCCGCTCAGCGACATCGTCGTTGAGCCAACGATCTTCCTCCCCGCGTACAACCAGCGTCGGGCAGGCAATTTCTTCGAGGGGAAGCGTCTCCAGATCGTGCTCATCGAGTGCTGCCGCCAGCGCGAGAAGGTGCCTGACGCCCTCGCTTCCCACATATGGGGCCAGATATCTGGCGACGAGCCTGGTGGGCATGTGCGCGGAGTCACCGACGCTTCCTTCGAGAACGGGCGTAAGGAGAGGCGCAACACCCAACATGCCCCGCGACACACGTAGCGCGAACCGCGCCGTGCCTCGCTGAACCATTTTGGTATCGTATGTCGGCCACTGATCGAAGCCAACGCTGTTTATGAGGGCGAGCCACCCCACGCGCTCGGGCCGTTCGACAGCCAATCGCTGCGCTACGCCACCTCCGATGTCTATACCAGCTACCGTGGAGCGCCCTGCCCGCAGCGTCGCGAGCGCAATTTCAAGGTATGTTGCTTGCGCAGCCACTGAATAGTCGGCACCGAACGGCCGGTCCGATTCCCCGTACCCCAGCAGATCAACGGCGTACGCGCAGTACCCGTTTTCCGCGAGTATGGGTGCCACAGCCCTCCACAGGAAGCTGCAGGTGGCGAATCCGTGCAGAAGAACGACGGAGTGGCCGCCCTGCCCATAACGCTCGATGTGCATTGACCCGGGACCAACAGGGACACGAAGAATATCTGAATCCATTGTTAGGAGGAGGAACGAGGAATCAGGGACCGGAAAACGAGGGTCCAGAAAATGGGAAAGGGAACGTTGAACGTCGGCAACCTGGCTGGGTCCGGGTCCCGCGTCCCTGGTTCTCTCGCTTGCGCAACTTACGCTGCCTTCTAGCTTTCAAGAAGCAGCAGTGTGTTTTCCTTCCGCGTATCAGGGGCTGTAGTATCATGTCGGACCAGACTTACGACGACGACCGTGCGCGGAATCTCGAGGAGCTTCTTCGCGCACTGGCGGCGCGGATCCGGGAACTGGAGGCAAGTGGAGAACTCCTTCGGCACGCGAGCGAGCTGACACGGCTCATCGGCGACGTTCGAAGCGAGCTCTTTCACTACGAGGTGAGAGCGACATATGACACGCCCGATGTGGCGGAGAATCGGCGCATCGTCGACGAAGCAACCAGACCATCCGAGAGCAAATGGGAAAGCAACGAGTGGATGCCGGATCAGGACGACGAGCCAACGTGGTGAAGCGGCAGAGGCGCGCGAGCTCGATGCGCGCTTTCTATCTCGCTTTGGCTGGGGTGGTAATAGTTGGCGGCGCCTTCCTGGCGTGGCAGTACATGAAGCCCAAGGAGGGTGCGCGTGTAACCGATGCAGCGGTGCCCATTAAGGCTGAGGGATACCTGCTGGGGAGCGCGGATGCGCCGGTGCAGATTCTTGAGTTCGCAGACTTCGAGTGCCCCGCATGTTCCAACTTCTCGACCATTACGGAGCCGGACGTCCGCAAGCGCATCGTCGACGCCGGGCTGGCCAGCTTCCGCTTCTACGATTTTCCGCTGCCGCAGCACAAGCACACCATGAAGGCCTCCAACACCGCCGCCTGTGCGGACGACCAGGGCAAGTTCTGGGAAATGCATGACCGTATCTTCGCGGGTCAGAACGATTGGGCGCCTTCCAGAAATCCCAGGGGAATCTTCGAGGAGTATGCCAGGGAGATCGGGCTCGACGTGGCGAAGTGGAAAGAGTGCTATGAAGACGGACGGCATCAGCCAAGGATCGAAGCAAACCGGGCCGAGGGAGAGCGCAGGGGGGTTTCGTCGACACCTTCGTTCGTGATCGGGCGCCGGCTCGTGCCGGGCTCACTCCCGTATGACGTGATCAAGGCGTACGTGGACAGTGCCACCAGAGAGGCCTCGGTCAAGGTCGCTGGCACACTCAATGACGGTGCGAAGATCAAGGGCGACTCAACAGGTGCGGCAGTGGACAGCACGAATACACCATGAAGGCAAGGATGGTGATCGCGCTCCTCTCCCTTGTGGGTACCTTTATCGCACTGTACCTCACCCTGTACAAAGTCGGTGTAATCGGCCAGTTGTCATGCTCCGTCGGCTCCTGCGAAGCCGTCAACACCAGCCAGTGGGCGGTCTTTCTGGGTCTTCCCGTAGCAGCCTGGGGGCTTGGCGCGTACATCGTCATGCTGGCTTTGGCGTTGGCAGGTATTCAGCCCGCTCTGGAAGAGTCGCGCGCCATCTCATGGGCGTTGGTAGCCGTATCGGGTTGGAGTCTGCTTTTCTCGCTGTGGCTCACGTATCTCGAATTGTTTGTGATTCACGCCATATGCATGTACTGCGTGATTTCGGCGGTGATTGTCGCTCTTCTTTTCATGGCAAGCCTGGCTGATTTGGCCGAGGCGCGCAGGAATCAGCCACCAGGGAATCAGGAAACAGGAGCCACCAACCGGTTTCCGGATCCCCGCAGCTCCCCCTTCCTGTCACTTGGTCCCTCGTTCCTCGTCACTGGCTCCTGGCTTCTGGTTCCTGGTTTGTGGCCCCTCATTTGATCAGTCACACGGCGGTTTTTGGGCGGCGGTACTGAGATGTTCGGAAAGTGGTTTCCCGAATCGATTTTCAACCGCAAGCTGAGTCCGTCCGCGGAGAAGCGGCTTCGCCTGGCGCAGGCGCGCGCCGAGGAATCGGTTATCCGGGCTCATGTTGACAATGCGCTCATGTTCGTGGACACGCTCGCGGAAGACATGTCCTTCGATCGGGCCCTTGACAGCTACGTTCGCGTGATGGGTATCCCGGAACCGATGGCGAGCACGATCGTCACACGCACGCTGGTCGTGCTCGGAGAGGAGCTAGTACCTTACCGCAAGCGAGCGCAGGAAAGCGCGGAGGACGACCAGCGTCCCGCCCTTCGCCTCAACGATGCCTCGGACGCGAAGGCGAGAGCGGTGAGGAGAGCCTAGCTCGCCAGTGAGGGGGGAGTGGGGCCGCGCCCGTAGGGACAAGGTGACGGCTCGCAGGGCCCCAGGGCGAGTTCTGATTTCTGTTTCCTACTCCCTGTCCTCATACTGCTCTTTCAAACTCGCTACTACCCCCGGATCCGCGAGTGTAGTCGTGTCGCCGAGCGCGCGGCCTTCAGCGATGTCGCGCAGGAGCCGGCGCATGATCTTGCCAGAGCGTGTCTTCGGGAGGTCCGCCGAAAAGAAGATGTCTTCGGGGCGTGCGAGAGCTCCAATCTTGAGGGCAACGTGCTCCCGAAGCTCGTCGCGGAGCGCGGGACTGGGTGAGTGGCCCGTGCGCAACGAGACGAAGACAGCGATGGCTTGCCCCTTGAGTTCATGCGTCTTTCCACTCACCGCCGCCTCGGCGACCGCGGGGTGCTCCACAAGGGCCGACTCTACTTCCATGGTGCCGATGCGGTGTCCCGCGACGTTCAGCACATCGTCTACGCGGCCAAGTATCCAGAAGTAACCGTCGTCATCTCGCTTTGCGCCGTCCCCCGGGAAGTAAATGTCCGGCCTGCCAGGCCACTTGGACCAGTACGTCTGAACATATCGTTCGTCGTCTCCCCATATCGTTCGGAGCATCGCTGGCCACGGGCGGGTTAGCGCGAGCAGTCCGCCGCCAACGTAGATGGGTTTGCCATTCTCATCGAGAAGGTCAGCGGCGAACCCGGGGAGTGCATTTGTCGCGCTGCCGGGCTTGGTTGTCGTGATGCCGGGAAGGGGGGCGATCACGATCGAGCCCGTCTCGGTTTGCCACCAGGTGTCGACGATAGGACAGCGTCCGCCGCCTATGTGCTCTCTGTACCACATCCAGGCCTCGGGATTGATAGGCTCTCCAACTGAACCGAGGAGGCGAAGGCGGGAGAGATCGTGAGCTGCCGGAAACTGCGCACCCCACTTCATGAAGGCCCTGATGGCTGTTGGTGCGGTGTACAGTATTGTCACGCCGAGCCGCTCGCAGATGTCCCAGAACCTGTTCTTTTCGGGCCAATCGGGCGCGCCTTCATACATCACGCACGTGGCGCCGTTGGCGAGCGGGCCGTAGACGATATATGAGTGACCTGTGACCCAGCCAACATCGGCCGTACACCAGTAGACGTCGTCTTCCTTGAGATCGAAGACCATGCGCGTGGTGGCTGCGACACCCGTGAGGTAACCGCCGGTAGTGTGAACGATTCCCTTGGGTTTGCCGGTTGTGCCCGACGTGTAGAGAATGAAAAGCACATCCTCGGCATCCATCGCTTCAGGCTCGCAGCGCTCAGGCGCATGCTGCATCAACCGGTGCCACCAGTGATCGCGTCCCTCACGCATCTCGGTGAATGATTCATCGCTCCCTGCTCCTGCCCGCAGCACGACGATAACGTGCTCGACGCCTGGCGTCTCCTCCAGAGCTTTGTCAGCGTTTCGCTTTAGTGGTATGATCTGACCTCGGCGATAGCCACCGTCGGCGGTGATGAGCACCTTTGCCTGCGCGTCGTTGATGCGGTCGCGCAGGGAGTCGGGGGAGAAGCCGCCGAAAACCACGGAATGAATGGCGCCAATCCTGCTGCACGCCAGCATGGCGATCGCTGCCTCGGGAATCATGGGAAGGTAGATAGCGACGCGATCGCCTCGCTCGACGCCGAGCCTCCTGAGCGCGCCCGCGAACCTGTTCACCTCCACGTACATGTCCCAGTAGGTGAGAGTCCGGCGATCGCCGGGCTCACCTTCCCAGATGAGCGCGGCCTTGTTGCGGCGAGGCGTCGCAATGTGACGGTCGACGCAATTGACGGAAACATTGATTTGCCCTCCCACAAACCACTTCGCGTGTGGTGGGTCCCACTGAAGCACCCGCTCCCACGGACGACTCCAGTGCAGCGAGGACGCCATTTCCGCCCAGAAAGCTTCGGGATCAGCGGCGGACCGCTGAAAAAGGCGGGAGTCCCGAATATTCGCTCGCTCACTGAACGCGGGGGGAGGAGAAAAAGTCCGGTGCTCCTGCAGAAGGACGTCGATGTCGGTCATGAGGAATGGATTGCGGTTAGCGGGGTGCGGATTCCAGTGTCGGCCAGTGTGACATTAACGCTGGCGAAGGAGGACGCTAGCGCGGCGTGCGTGCGTCGTCCAGCGGGTTTGGAATGTCCACGAATTAATCCGGCCAGCTGTCCCCCGCCAGTATCGTTGCGATCCGGAGCCATGGCATTCCCGACCAGCGTATTTCACAACCCGATTACAATCCGCTAAAGTTCCCCCATGCTTTACGCATTGGCATGGTGAGCCTGGATGCAGAATAGCGAAACCGTTTCGCATCCGGAGGTGCATCCCGAACCGGATTTCGACTCGCTGCATCGCTTTTCTGCGTGGCTCGCGCGAATTGGACGTGCCGAGGCGACGATTGCCGCGTACCACGCCGATATCGCGGATCTTGTTCGCGCGTTCGCTCCGCGACCCGCTGAAGATCTCTTTGCCACCGATATCACCATCTATTTGAGCGACCATGCGTGTGGCGATGGATGGTCCGTGGCGACCACCCGGCGTCACCTGCAGGCGATCAAGGCGTTCTACAGGTATCTGGTGAGTGAGGAGGCGCTCAGCCCGCCTGGCCCGGCGGAAGGGCTACCGGAGCCTGTCTCCGAACCGGCCGCGCCGTACGTGATCTCGGAGGACGGTGTGGGTGCGCTTATGTCCTATCTGGCGCATCGTGCTGGCCAGAGCGGTGGAGCATCCGATCGAATGGACCTTGCCCTGTACGGTCTCTGCTACCACGCCGCGCTCCTGGTGAGCGAGGCAATCGGACTGACTATGGATTCTGTGCGTGGGGACAGTAACGCCATGGAGCTGAATGTCGTGGGGCGCCGCGGTGAAGAGAGCAGAGTGACAATCCAGGGTGACGCCGCCCGATGGCTATCGGAGTGGCTCGCCGCCAGGCCGGAGCCGAAGCGTGAGACGCATGCGCCGTTCGTTTTCATTCACCCCATCACGCGTTTACATACATCGAGGCAGCGAGCATGGGACCGGTTAAAGCGACTTGCGCGCTCGGCGGGGCTTGGTGAAGAAATTGCCAGCTCGATTACACCCCATACGCTTCGGCATTCTCTCGCCGCGCACCTGGTGTCACGAGCCGCGACTGTGTCTGACCTGCGCGCCGCGCTACGGCAGCACTCGCCACGCCACGCGGCCAAATATCTCGCTCGCTCGCGCGACTCATGAGTGGCCAGTGGCGTGCTGCCGGCTTACATCCGGAAGTTCCTGTGGCTTCGAACGACACCGTTCGCCGGAGTGGCGTGGGAACACACGCCATTGAAGCTCATGGCTTGAAGCGAGCTTTCGGCGGACGGATGGCTGTGGATGGCGTGGATCTAATCGTCGAGGCCGGCGATTGCATGGCGATCTTCGGCCCGAACGGCGCTGGCAAGACG
>JBPCJT010000275.1:0-5499 GCA_051005015.1 Gemmatimonadaceae bacterium
GTATCGAAGACGGCCGGCGCCATTTGCGAGGCCATGAACCGCTGCCAAATCAGCTGGTACAGCCGGAACTGGTCGTTCGACAAGTAACGCTTCACCGCGTCGGGACGGCGAGCCGGATCAGTTGGGCGGACGGCTTCATGCGCATCCTGGGTCTTTGTCGCGGTAGCGGCCTTCCCGTATAACTGCGGACCGGCGGCCAGAAATTCCTTGCCAAACAGCGCCCGCAGATAGTCCCGCGCGTGCTCCGCGGCGCTTGGCGCGACCCGGGTCGAATCGGTGCGCATATACGTGATAAGACCTGTCGCTCCTTCGTCGCCTAGCTCAATCCCTTCATACAGGTCCTGGGCGAGCCGCATGGTACGCTTGGAGCCGAAGCCGAGTTTCTTCGCAGCTTCCTGTTGCAGCGTGCTGGTCGTGAACGGAGCCGAAGGATTCTTTCGGCGTTCGCGCCGCTTGACCTCGGTAACCGGGAATAGGTCGCGACCGTCCAGATGCTCAAGGATTTGCCGAGCCGCGGACTCGTTGGGGATATCCGCCTTTTCTCCATCGATGTGGTGCAGCTTCGCCTTGAACTCCTGCCCATCCTTTTCCAGGACCGCGTAGATCGTCCAGTACTCCACCGCGGTAAATGCGCGGATCTCGCGTTCGCGCTCGACAATGAGCCTGAGTGCTACTGTCTGGACTCTTCCGGCGGAAAGGCCCGTCTTTACGGTCTTCCACAAAACTGGGCTGGCCTTGTAACCCACCAGCCTGTCCAGCACGCGCCGAGCTTGCTGGGCCTCCACCTTTTTTTCATCGATTTCGCCGGCGTTCGCTATCGCGTTCTGAACCGCGTCCTTGGTGATTTCGTGAAAGAGGACGCGCCGGATACGAGGTCCTCCACGCTGCTTGATCAGCTCGGCAACGTGCCAGGCTATAGCCTCGCCCTCCCGGTCAGGGTCAGTAGCGACGAAGATGTCGCGCGAGCCTTTCGCGGCACTCCTGAGATCCGCAATCGTTTTTTCCTTTCCCGGAATGGGAACGAGCTCCGGCTCGAACGTTTTTTCGTTGATGCCCAGCTTCTTCTTGGGCAGGTCCATGACATGCCCCACCGTGGCTTTCACGCGATATCCGCGGCCCAGATATTTGCCGATCGTTCGCGCCTTGGCGGGAGATTCCACGATTACGAGCGACAATCCTCCGGATTGCGCGCCACCGGAAATGTCGTCTCCACCGTGATCCGCTTCAGCGTCCACGCGCCTAGTGCGTTTGGCCGCGGAGGTCTTACTGACCGTTTTTCTCGCCCGTGTCGCTTTCTTTTTCTCAACCATTTCGATCAGTGTACCGTCAGATGGCTCCCGGCGGAACCGTCATCCGAAAGACCGGCGCCTTCCATCATCGCCCTGAGGTCGTCGAGCGCGATCCGTCCGTCGATGACGGCGAGCGCGCGCTCAATGACGTGCTCGAACTCTGCTGGGTTCAGCACACCGGAACCGCTCAAGGAAAGGAGGTGTCCCCAGGCTTCCGGGGCAAATCTGCCACGCTCGTGCGGGCCCATTACGCGAAACGTCACTTTTTAGTTGAAGGAGCAGGAATGAGGATACTGGAAGGCCGGTTGAAGCAGGATACCAGGCAGCGATCGCTGTCCGGGCACCGCGAGCCGACAAAGCTATTCCGCACGAACCACACCACCAAGGCGCACTACTTCGTCGATAACGCCTTGCAAATCAAAGACATCGGTATCGATGACGAAATGGGCCCTGCTGTAATACACTTCGCGTTCCATGAGCAGCCGGAGCAGCGACCCGAGGGGGTCGGAGCCCTGCAACAGCGGCCGATTGCTCCGCTCAGAACCCAACCTTGCCAGCGCGGTTTCCGGGCTCACCTTGAGGTATATAGTCCGTGATTCGATCAGAGCCAACTCCACCGCCGCCGAGTTGGTTATCCAGCCTCCACCGGAAGCCAGCACGAGACGCCCTACAGTCTGCTCGAGCAGGTCTGCGGTTACCTCGCACTCCAGGGAGCGAAAAAATGCTTCGCCGTGCGTCGAAAAAATGTCCGAAACGGAGATCCCGGTCCGGCGCTCGATCTCGCGATCCAGATCGACGAATCGCCATCCCAGCCGCGATGCGGCCGCACGCCCAACAGTCGATTTTCCAGAGCCGGACAGACCGACCAGTACGATTATGGAGGTGTTATTGGATGGGCTCACCATGCCACGCACAAAAGAGACAAGACCGAACCTCTGTGCGCTAGCACGGGAGTCCGGTCTCGCACTCCATTTGATCTACACTGACACTGGGTGGCGTGGCTTGCGTTCCATCAGGAGGCCCGCTGTCATGATCGCGCCTCCAGCAATCGCTATCCACATCCACTTGATCTGAAGTCCGAAAGCGAGAATCGAAGCGCCAATCGCCATCAGAAACGCGGTGAGATACCCGCCCCTGCGGTAGTATGCAAGACGCAGGATAAGCACACCCCAAAGTCCCCCAGCGCATGTCAGCGCAACAATGTTGATTATCGTTGGAAAGTTCATGGAGTTTCTCACCCCTCCTGGAGACTTTCTCTGGCCTGTTCTTCCCGAATGCAGGTTGCGTAACTGTACACAGCACCTGTGTATACGGTAATGGCTCCGGCGACAGCCATCACCACTCCCGGTGTTGCAAGCCCTGCCGTGGCGACCTCGGCACCCGCTGCTGCACTAATGGCACTAACCAATACCGCCGCGCTCGCCGCAACGGCCAGTGTTTCCTTGAAGCACGCACTCCAGCTTTGTGCCTCAGCGCTCTTCGGAACGAACAGCGCACCGAGCTGCAAAATGGGCCGCTCGCCCGGAACGCGAGGTACCGCAAATTGTAGCACTTTCCCGCCCGACCGCACAATCAGGGAGCTGCCAACCTGTTCGGCAAAGAGCTTCCCATCGATGTAGTGCCTGAACCGCCCTCCTTCCCGTATAATACGATGACTCCGCCCCTTATGCGTGACGACACGCTCCGACTTCAACCGCTGCTCATTAAAGGCCCTGGTCGGATCGCCGCACGCGACGGCGGCGGCAGTCACCGCGATAATCCCCTGCTTGATTATGCGATTCATCGTTGTCTTCCTCACTGGAGATGTGAATGGAACTGGGAAGCGACAACGACTCTTCTGGCGAACGGGGCGGCGTAGCGGTCTAACGCACGCACCGCGAGAATAGCCACGTGTCATGCGGAACTCCGCATCACGTGCGCCTAAAGTTTCTTGGACAGCACGGTCACGTGAAGAAAAGATACCGGTGAGAATCACGGAAACGTCATTCTGGGAGTAGGCAAATGGGCGATGGGCGGCTGTGAATTGTGATATCCTGGCGGAGCCCAGTCACTTCCCTACTCCCTGCTCCCCAGTTTCCCCACATACCCGGACCAGTTCCTTCGCGTTTCTTCAAGCGAATCGCCGCCGAATTTCTCCAGAAAAGCAGCGGCTAGCACCCATGCAACCATTGCTTCGGCGACCACGCCCATTGCGGGAACGGCCGTAACATCGCTGCGCTCCGCGACGGCGGCGGCTGGCTCTCCGGTTGTGAGCTCAACTGTTGCGAGCGGCCGCATGAGCGTGCTGAGAGGCTTCATGGCTACGCGAACGACCAGTGGTTCGCCCGTGGACATCCCACCTTCGAGACCGCCCGCGCGATTCGTGCGGCGGCGAAAGTTGCCCGTACGCGGCAGACCGGCCGCAACCTCGATCTCATCGTGCACCTCGGCACCTGTCCTGCGTGCTGTCTCGAAGCCCATTCCGATCTCCACTCCCTTGACCGCGGGAATCGACATGATCGCTCCAGCGAGCCGGCCGTCCAGCTTGCGGTCCCACGATACGTGCGAGCCGAGTCCTACGGGAAGGCCGACAGCAACCACTTCTACAATCCCTCCCACAGTGTTTCCTTCTCGTTTTATCGCGTCGATACGTTCCACCATGCGCCGCTCCGCATCCGCGTCGAGCGTGCGTAGAGGAGACCGGTCTGACACCGCATTTATGTCTGTGGGCATTGCAGGCGGACGTGCGGCATCGATGCCGCCCAGGTGGACAAGATGACTTCCGAGCTCAACCCCGAATTCGCGTAAGAACTTCCGGCAGACCGCTCCAGCAGCGACGCGCGCGGTGGTCTCGCGAGCGGAAGCCCGCTCGAGGATGTCGCGGGCATCCGCACGATCATACTTGAGCGCGCCTGTCAGATCGGCGTGACCGGGCCGGGGACGAGTGACGGCGCGCTCACGCGCGCTGTCGTTCGTGCCAAGCGGCGCGGGATCCATGATCGCCTTCCAGTTCTCCCAATCGCGATTCTCGATAAGCATTGCCACCGGAGACCCAATCGTCTCGCCAGCTCGCACCCCGGAGAGAAAGCGAACCGCATCATTTTCGATCCGCATTCGGCTTCCTCGCCCGTAGCCCATCTGCCGGCGCGCCAATTCGGCGTCCACATGCTCGGCGCGGAGCGAGAGCCCGGCAACCATCCCTTCGAGGATAACGACGAGTGCCTGGCCGTGAGACTCGCCAGCAGTGGTAAATCGGAGCATCGAAAGCGGGATGTGAGAAATGGAGGTGGGAGTCAACTCCAGAACATTTTAACTCTGCCGGCTGCCGGCCCACAGTGGAATGAGTCCGGAACGTGGTTAGCAACGAGCCCGCTGTGGCGTCTCGTCCCGAAAGGCACGAGGAACTGGTCATCGCAGCGCTACGGGTGCGACCAATAATGTACCGATCAGCATGCAGTCAGCTAAGTGGTAGGTTGCGTAAATACGTCAACTTATCGGGAGTGTCGAAACGCCTCCCCCAGCGCAGCGGCAAAAGATCGCCGCCGGTCGGAGAAAAAAAGATGCCTTCTTTGACAAGATGACCAGGATTAACAGGATTCACAGGAGGGACTCGTAGGTGAATCAGCGGACTACTCCCATCCTGTCCATCCTGTCTCATTTTTTCTGAGAGTACACCTTGGGCTTCAGTGCTGCGCCGCTCGAATGCTGGAGTATTTACGCAATCGACCACCAGGTATGGAGTCAGCGTTCAAACGACAGCATCCGTTCCGGCTCAATCCACTGGATCATCCGGCATGCAAACGACGCGAGCCCGACTGGCTTCAGTCGGACTCGCGGATCGTACGAATACAGTGTTCGCTCAGCCAGCTTGGCTCAGCCACTATCCAGCGAAGTCAGGACAGAATATTCGTTGCCCGTATCGCGAAAACCGTTGGCGCGGCGCGCAGGAATCGAGGATTCATCTGGCCCTCTGGGTCGCTTATCGACCGCGCGGCGCGCCAATCTGCTCGCCCTCGTCGATGATATGAGGAGTGACTAGAATCAGCAGATCGCGCTTCTCTTCCTGGCGGCGAGTCTGGCCGAAGAGCCGGCCGATAAATGGCAAGTCCACGAGGATAGGTATCCCTGCCTTGGACACAGTGACCTGAGTGACGGTGAGGCCACCGATCACCGCTGTTTCGCCATCGCCAACGAGGAGCTGGTTGTCGGCGCGCTGCTTCTGGAACGTGTA
>JBPCJT010000276.1:0-10440 GCA_051005015.1 Gemmatimonadaceae bacterium
GGCTCCCCCTCATCACCGACGCCGCCGAGGAGCGGCGGCTCGCGCTGCTCGCGCAGCAGGGTGACACTGCGGCCGCCGAGCGGCTCGTCACGGCGAACCTGCGGTTCGTGATCTCGTATGTGAAGAAGTATCAGGGTCACGGCCTCGACCTGAGCGAGCTCGTCGCAATCGGCAACGAGGGGCTGCTCAAGGCCGTCAAGAAATTCGATCCCGATCAGGGGGTCAAGTTCATCTCGTACGCCGTATGGTGGGTTCGGCAGGCCGTTCTTAAAGCCCTGGCCGAACAGACGCGCTCCGTGCGCATTCCGCTGAATCAGAATTCCCAACTGATCAAGCTGGCTCGCGCTGAAACTGTACTGGCGCAGGTTCTCAAGCGAGATCCCACGGACAAGGAAATCGGCCGCCTTATCGAGGAGACTCCCGAATCTGTGCGGTCGTCGCGCCAGATGTCGGCGTCGGAAATTTCACTCGACGCGCCG
Source organism: Gemmatimonadaceae bacterium (assembly GCA_051005015.1). Lineage (GTDB taxonomy): Bacteria > Gemmatimonadota > Gemmatimonadetes > Gemmatimonadales > Gemmatimonadaceae > JACMME01. The sequence continues at coordinate 480 of JBPCJT010000276.1, forward strand.
ATCGACCGCTCCGACCGCGAGGCCTCCACTCTGGGAGAGCGCTTCGTTGGCGTAGAGGGCGGCGATATCGAGGAACGGACTGATTACCACCTCATGCGCGAGTTTATCGATCGTGTTTTCACCAAGTATTTGACGCCCCGGGAGAGAAAGATTCTATACCTTTATTATGGCCTTGCCGAAGGATCCGAGGCATTGACACTGGAGAAGATCGGCGCATTAATGGGAGTTACGCGCGAGCGCATCAGGCAGATTCGGGAGCGCGCGTTCGAGAAGCTGCGTGAATCGCCGGACGGATCAGCGCTGGCCGGCTTTTGGACGCCGGATTGACGGCTAGCCAGCCGATTGTGGGCTGGCGCACATCGTATTAAGACGGTTGCCTTTACGGCCCTACCCTCCCGGTAGGGCCGGTTTGCAACTGCAAAGCCGTCGGGACAGACAAACGTTGGTTGCGATGCCGGGGCGGCCCCGGATTCGCGAGGCGGGGCACTATGTTGCTGATCCTTGAGATACGAATCTGCATACACCGGCCGTAGACTCCGGCGCTCCCCTATCAAATTCGATGGTTAATACCTCTGACACATCGGCGCGCGACATGCGCGCGAAGATTCCCGCTTTTATCAACCCGAAATCGGATAGCGCCGAACAGATACGCGTGGCCCTCGGCGAATCCCGTGCTTTCGATGTGCGCCCTCCCGACGACCGCGATCTTGCCGTCGCCCTCCGGGAGGAGTTGGAGCGAGGCGCAACGCGAGTAGTCGTGGCGGGTGGCGATGGTACCGTACGGAGCGCCGCTGAGGTAGTGGCGGGATCCACCGTGGAGCTCGCGATCATCCAGGGTGGCACGCTCAATCACTTCGCCAAGTTCCACGAAATACCGGAAGACCCCAACGCGGCTGCCTCCACCGCGGCCACCGGTGCAACGAAGCCAGCTGACGCCGCTTACGTGAACGATTGCCTCTTTCTGAACACGAGTTCCGTTGGCGCATACGTGAAGTTCGTACGAGTCCGCGAGCGGCTGGAGGACCTTCACATCCCGTACGCCATTGCGAGTCTTCTGGCCATGCTACGGACGCTCGTGTGGTTGCGAACTTTTCGCATAACGCTGAATGTGGACGGCGTGCGCCGTGAAATCGAAACGCCGCTTGTTTTTATAGCCGTGGGAGAACGAGAGCTGCGGTTTCCGACTCTTGGTGACCATAAGGCAGGCGGGAATCGCGGGCTGCACGTCGTCCTGGCCGAGGGGAAAGGACGTGCCCGCCTGATGCTGATGAGCGCAGCCATTGTCGCCCGGGGAGCGGATGGCACCTCGCGGCCGCCGGCCTCGGGCGTGCAATCCTTCATGACTGAGAGTCTTCGTATCGACACGCGGCGAGCACGCGTGGGAGTCGCCATGGATGGCGAAACCAAGGAAATCAGCGATCCGCTCGAGTATAGCTTTGCCCGCGATGCGTTGCGGGTGGTGGTACCGGAGGCAGCAGGGCGGTAAACAGCGGGACGCGCCATCTCATCTTGGCCCCTTTCGGCGGATACGAGCAGCGCAAGATGGTTAGCTCGATGTTTCCGCTTCCCGCTTCCCGCCTCCCGCGTCACGGCTAACTTTCCCCGGGTGACCACCCCCCGATCAATTCCCCTGTTCCCCCTGCCGCTCGTACTCTTTCCCGGCGTCACACTTCCGCTGCACATCTTCGAGCCGCGCTATCGCCGCATGCTGGCCGACTGCCTTGAATACGACCGGCGATTCGGAATCGTCTACTTGCCGTCAGGGCTCGATGAAAAAACCATTGAAGCGGGACGCATCGGCACAATCGGCCGAATCGATGCTGCTGTTCCTCTGTCCGACGGCCGCTGCAACATTGTCGTATCAGGGACAGAGCGTTTCGTCTTCCAGGACTTCGTAGGCAGCGAGGCTCCATACCACATCGCTCAGATCACCGGGTATGGCGATGACGCCGAGGATTCGGCATCCCTGAACCAGGCAGCCAAGCGTGTTCGCGATCAGTTTGGGCGCGTCTCCGCGGCGGCTAGGCTGCTCGCCGGCGATGCTGGCGAGCCACCAACTCTTCCAGAAGATCCCGCTCTGCTAGCCTTCTTCATTGCATCGCTGATCGATCTCGAGACATTTGCCCGCCAACAACTTCTGGCCCTCCGCTCGCCCTTGATTCGGCTCGTACGTATCGAGGCACTCCTCTCAGCTGCGGTCGAGCCACTCGAACAACGAGCGATGGTGCATTCGTCAGCGAAACAGAACGGACACGGGCCACGAGTCGCCCAGTGACCACCGCCGTGCGCGACACCGAGCTGGCGGCCACGTTGCGTGGCATCGCCGGCGATAGATCGGTGCTCACCAGGCGAAGCCAGCTGTTGACCTACACTTCGGACGGACTGCCGACATATCGCAGGTGGCCCGCACTGGCAGTGTTTCCAAACACCAGGGACGAGCTCATAGCGGTAGTCCGCGCGCTAGCGTTGGCTAAGCGGACCTTCGTTCCCCGCGGAGCGGGGACGGGTCTTTCCGGAGGCGCGCTGGCGGAAGGTGATGCGGTGGTAATCGGGCTCAACCGTCTCAACCACATCCTCTCGATCGACGCGGAGAACAGGCTAGCTGTCGTGGAACCTGGCACGGTGAACGCACACCTCACCCGCGCGGCAAACGTGCACGGGCTACACTACGCACCCGATCCCTCCAGCCAGACCGCGTGCACCATCGGTGGCAACGTCGCCGAAAACGCGGGCGGGCCACACTGCCTGAAATACGGTGTAACGCTGAACCACGTCGTAGCGCTCACGGTGGTTTTGCCGGAAGGCGAAATCGTGACCCTGGGCAACGCCGACGGTGAAGATGATGGCTATGACCTGCTCGGTGCCTTTATCGGTTCTGAAGGGTGTTTCGGCATCGCGACCGATGTAACCGTCAGACTCACGCGAAATCCGGAGGCGGTTGTCACCCTTCTCGCGGATTTCACGACGGTGGAGGCGGCGGCTCGCGCAGTATCGGCGATAATAGCCTCCGGAATTGTTCCGGCCGCTCTCGAGATGATGGACAACGCTACAATCCGAGCGGTTGAGGCGTCCATCTACGCAGCGGGGTATCCTGCCGACGCAGCCGCGGTGCTACTGGCGGAAGTCGATGGACTCCGCGCCGGCCTGGATGCCGATGTCCGCGTTATCGAACGACTATGCGGTGAGGCCGGCGCTCGAACGGTGCGGGTTGCCCGGGAAGAAGCTGAGCGCATGCGCCTCTGGCAGGGACGCAAGAAGGCGTTCGGCGCCATGGGACGCATTGCCCCCGACCTCATTGTTCAGGACGCCGTGGTTCCTCGCACCAAGCTCCCCGAGGTACTCGCGAAGATCGGCGAGATTGGCCGCCGCCACCGGATAATGATCTGCAACGTCTTCCACGCGGGAGATGGTAACCTGCATCCGAACATCGCATATGATGCGCGCGAAGCGGGTGTGGAGGACCGCGCGCACCTGGCCATGCGCGAGATCATGTCAGCGTGCGTCGGCGCTGGGGGAACCATTACCGGAGAGCACGGTATCGGACTCGACAAGCTCGATTACATGCCGCTCATCTTCACTCCACCTACTCTTGACGCAATGTGTCAGGTGCGACACGTGTTCGATCCGGAGCGGCGGTCGAATCCCGAGAAGGTGGTGCCGGTTCATTCCTGCCGCGAATGGTATGCTGCGGCCGGAGCACGCTCATGATTCTCCAAACCGGACAATTCCGTGCGCGCGACGCAACTGATTTGCTTGATGAGGTCCGCGGTGCGCTGCGCCGCGACGAAAGCATCCGAATTGCCGGAGGCGGCACATGGATGGATGCGGGGAGGCCTGTTCGCGCTGAGCGAGTTCTTTCTGTCGATGGGCTCAACGGCGTCGTCAACTACGTGCCCGGAGATTTTACCATCACGGTGGGTGCCGGCACTGAATTGCAGCACGTTGCCAGCGTGTCGGCGGAAAAGGGACAGTGGCTCCCTCTCCACCCTTTCGGCGCGGGAATGGGAACCGTGGGCGCCACTATTGCTACCGGATCGTCCGGCCCACTCGCTCACGCCTTTGGCACGACGCGGGACCATGTGCTCGGACTAGCAGTCGTGACGGGCGCGGGTAATCTCCTTGCCGTTGGGGGCCGCGTAGTGAAGAACGTGGCAGGCTTCGATCTAACGCGCCTGTTCACCGGCTCGTGGGGAACGCTGGGGATCATTACGGAAGCGACGCTCAGGCTTCGCGCTCTTCCCGAAGTGGATGAGAGCTTCGCTCTCGCCGTGGACAACGATCCCTTGGCCATGGATGCGCAGCTCCGCGCACTTTCCACGGCGCCGATTGCGCCGTACGCAGTAGAGATGCTCAATCCGGCATTGGCGGAGCGCCTCGAGGCCGGCGTGGATACGACGATACTGGTGCGCTTGTGTGGAAACTCCGAATCCGTGCGCGCACAGCGAAACGCGCTTTCGCGATTGAACACCGTGCGCACCGTCAGGCCGGACAGCTGGAGTCTCCTTGGCGAGTGCGAGCCGGCAGGCGCTTCAGTCATTCGATTCGCCCGGCGCCCGTCGCATCTCGGCGGTCTATGGCGAAGCGCGGTGAAGCGGGCGGCTGGCGGCCTCGTGCACGCATCGGTTGGACGCGGGATCGTGCGCTGCATCGTAGGTGATAGGAAGGATTGGGAAAAACTGACAAGCGAAATGTGGTGGGGACCGGGTTCGGCTATAGTGGAGCGTGGTGCGGATGCACCATACCGGCCTGGCCCGCATGATGCCTCAAATGCGGTTCGCGCCCGCCTTTGCAAGCGCCTCAGGAGCGTGTTCGATCCCGCGAACATCCTGAATCCGGGAATCATGGGAGATCCCGGTTGAGCGGGGTGCGAGAAGCGCCCGCGTGCGCACTTCCTGATTCCCTGGCCAGCGTTCTGCCGGGCATAATGACGTGCGTTCACTGCGGCTTCTGCCTGCAGGCGTGCCCCACCTACCGCGTGCTCGGCGATGAGAATGACAGCCCGCGTGGCCGAATAAGGCTCATGCGCGCGGTGGTCGAGGGAGATCTGGCCATAGACGATCCTGCCCTGGAGACACACATCGACCGCTGTCTTGGCTGCCGTGCATGCGAAACGGCGTGCCCATCTGGCGTGCCTTACGGACAACTTCTGGAAGCCGCGCGCGCGGAAATGCTCCAGCACAGGCGTCGGCTGCCGTTCATCGCGAGGGTTGTGTTGTGGGTGTTTGCGCGTCCCGTGCCGTTGGCGTTCGTTCTCTGGAGTGCGCGAGTCCTTCGAGGAACCGGCACTCCCGCGCTCCTCGCGCGCCTTGGAGGGAAGCCCGGCGCGATGATGGCAATGCTGCACGCCACGCGACCCGTATTCCGCACTAGACCGTACACCAGGCGCGGAACGGGAGAGCGCGGGATTGTTACGCAACTCGAAGGATGCGTGATGAAGGGACTGCTTTCGGGCACCAACGCGGCGACCGCCAGGACCCTGACGGTAAACGGCTATTCGCTGATCGACACGCCGGGCCAGCGGTGTTGCGGCGCTCTCCACGCGCACGCGGGCGACCTGGCTGTTGCACGCGATCTCGCGCGCCTTAACGTCGCGGCGTTCGAGGCCAGCGGCGCCGAGCTGATCGCGGTAAATGCCGCGGGCTGTGGCGCGATGATGAAGGACTACGGGCACCTCCTGCACGACGATCCCGACTGGAGCGCCCGCGCTTCAGGAATATCGGACAAGGTGCGCGATATTAGCGAGCTTCTCGCATCGGCCGGGCCCGCAAGGGGAGCCGATACCGGCTATGACCTTGACGTCTGTTACGATGCGCCATGTCATTTGCTGCACGCTCAGCGCATTTCGCGGCCGCCACTGGACGTGCTGGCGAGCATACCTGGGTTGAATCTGATTCCGCTGGAAGACGCCGACCAGTGTTGTGGCGCGGCGGGAATCTACAACCTGATGGAACCTGAAGCTTCAGCCGCGGTCCTCGCGCCAAAGCTCAAGCATATCGCGCGCACGGGCGCAAAATATGTCATAACTGGAAACCCCGGATGTCTGATGCAGATTGGTGCGGGGCTGGCGAGCGCGGGCATTCCGGCGCGCGCCGTCCATCCTGTGGACCTGCTCGATGCATCATACGCCGCTGTGGAACGTGGGTAGCGCACTTACGACAGACTCGTTTAGCTTGCAGCATATGCTCGGCTTTGTGCGGACTACGTTGGAGAACAGCGCTTACGCGCCTCACGCGGCAAACGGCGGGTGTGCGGCGTGAGCATACCATGGGTGGTGAGGACTGATTCACCCGCTGAAGTCGATGTTGCGGGTCACCCCATGATCCTGCATTACGGCGATATCGCTGCCGAGTACGCGTCGCTTCGCACTGGTGCCATGCTGGTCGATCGGAGCGCCCGCGGACGTGTGCGAATAGAGGGTCCCAAGCGCAGCGATATTCTCACGGGACTCGTAACCAACGACGTTAATGTCCTCACACCCGGCCACGGACAGTACGCCGCCGCGCTTACGCCAAAGGGGAAAATCGTCTCCGATTTGCGCATTTACGCGCGGGAAGATCACTTGCTCGTTGACACTCCCCCGCGTTCATCCACACGATGGCGCGAGATGCTGCGCAAGTACGTGAATCCGCGTATTGCGCCGCACCGCGATGTCTCGGATGAGCTTCGCCACATTGGTGTGTTCGGTCCCCGCGCGCTCCGGCTGGTTTCAACGTTGTCGGGAATCGACATCGATATACTGGGCGCCCTGGCGCCGTATTCGCACCTGCCAGGCCACACGAGTGACGCCGGAGAGCTGATGGTGGCGCGTGTACCCGATCTGGAGATCGAGGGGTTTGAGATCTTTGTGAGACCCGAGCACTTCGATCAGACGTGGGAAAGCCTCGTTTCGGAGGGCGCCTGCCCTGCGGGGCTTATGGCTTGGGAAATCGCACGAATAGAGGCCGGCCGCCCGGAGTGGGGTGTAGAGATGGATGACACAACTATCGCGCAGGAAGCCAACCTGGACGAACTGCATGCGATCTCCTACACGAAGGGATGTTACGTAGGCCAGGAAGTTGTTGCGCGCGTGCACTTCCGCGGCCACGTCAACAAACTGTTGCGCGGCCTTCTGTGCGGTCAGAATGAGCTTCTGCCGGAAAAGGCCATACTCGTCGACGACGAAGGTAAAACGGTTGGCGACATTCGCAGCTCCGCTCTGTCCCCCAGGCTCGGCTCGGTCGCGCTTGGCATGGTGCGACGGGAGATCGAGCCGGGAACTACGCTCAAAGTGCAGTGGGACGGCGCGGAAGGCCGCGCCGACGTGACCAGGCTTCCCTTCCCACTGTAGTGCGCGCGCTGGTAACCGGCGCCACCGGCCAGGTAGGCTCGCACATTGTAGAGCGACTGGCAGCGGATGGTTGGAGTGTGCGCGCTCTCGTTCGCGATTCCGCCCGAGCGTCCTGGCTCGAGCCCCTTGGCGCCGAACTGCACCGTGGTGATGTTCTCGATGCGGAGAGCTTTGAAGGTGCCGCATCCGGGTGCGACGCTATTTTTCACACCGCTGCAGCGATCACACCCAGTGGCGGGTGGGAGACGTTCCGAAGAACGAATATCGACGGTACTCAGATCGCGATTGACGCGGCAGCTACCGCTGGCGCCAAACTTCTGCAGATCAGCAGCGTAGCCGTTTATGGATCCGCTACGCGCTACCGCAACGCACCGACAGACGAAGATGTGCCGCTACCACCCTTACCCGAAGGCGCCTTCTACGCGCGCTCCAAACGCGAGTCCGAGCAGATGGTTCTCGACGCTCATCACGCGGGGAGGATCTGGGCGTGCGCGGTGCGGCCGGACGTCATTTACGGCCGGCGAGACCGGCAGTTTGTACCGCGAGTGGCTGGAATGATGCGCCTCGGAATCATGCCTCTAATCGACGGAGGCCAATCTACCCTCGCCATTGTTCACGCCGGTAACGTAGCCGATGGCGCGGTGCGCGCGATAGCGGCACCGCCGGCTGGCGGCAGGGCCTACAATCTGGCGAATGACTTCGATGTCACCGTCGCGGACTTCGTCAGGCTGGCGGCTCAAGGGCTCGGCAAAAAGCTCATAACTGTCAGCGTTCCGCTAGGCACAGCGCGCGCGGTCATGGCTATCGTCAAAGGCACGGTTTCGCTTGTGCGCGGAAAGGAGATGGCGTCGCATGCGAATAGCACCCTGTCGTTCATGTCCCGTGACAACCCCTTCTCGTCCGAGCGCGCTCGCCGTGAGCTCGGATGGGATCCGCCACACCGGCCCCAGTCCTCCATTCCCGAGGCGTTTCGCTGGTATCGCGACAATCACGTGGACTGATGCACGAAGGGCGCGACCTGGTGCCGCGCCCTCGCAAATCGGCATAGACCAGCTAGTTACGGCGTTTTCTTCATCATCATGCTGTCCTTCATCATCATGCTGTCCTTCATCATCGTGCTGTCATGCATCATCATGCTCGAATCCATGGGAGCGGGAGACATGGCGGCAGAGGTATCAGCCACGTTCTCATCCTTGGCTTTACAGGCGGTGATCACGAGCACGGCGGCGACAATGGCCAGACGCTTCATTTACGATCTCCTGGTGAGTGGGCGGTATACTACTCCAGCCTTTGTCCATGCTCGCAGAGTGCGAAGCGTGGGAGTGGCGGTACAAAAGGTACCACCAAGCAGCCCGGTGTCAAGAGTGCAAATCAGCGCCCAATGCTACGCCTGAGTACCTTGGCCCGTCTGACGGGATTTCAGCTCAAAGGAGGGGACCCGGAGATTGCCGGCATCTCCACCGATTCCCGAGGCGCAATGCCAGGGGAGTTGTTTGTCGCCATTCAGGGTGCGCGGACGAATGGGATGGAATTCGTTCCGGACGCAATCCGCCGTGGCGCCGCTGCGGTCTGCGCAGTCGCTCCGGTCAGCCACACTCCTACCTTGATAGTTGCTGATCCAAGACGCGCATTAGCTGACCTCGCGGCGGCTTTCCACGGCTATCCAGCCAACGAGATGACGCTCATCGGGATTACGGGCTCACTGGGAAAAACGTCGACCGCGCTCTTTCTCGAGGCGGCGCTCGCCAGCACCGGATCGCCGGTCGGGGTTATCGGTTCTCTGGGAATTCGTTACGGGGGAAAAACCCTGGAAACAGGGATGACGACGCCCGAATCACCGGCCATTCACGGCGCGCTCAGGGAGATGGTCGACTCCGGAATTGGAACCGCTATTGTGGAGGTTACGACACACGCCATTCTGCACCACCGGGTAGCAGGACTGCGGTTTGCGCTCGGTGTCATGACGAATCTCGTTCCCGATGAGCACCTCGAGTTCCATCCAACACCAGAGCATTATGTACGCACCAAGACCCGCTTTTTCGACATGCTGTTAGCGGGGGCTCCTCTGATTTACAACGGTGACGACGCAACTGTTGGGGACGTAGTCCGCCCCCTCCGCCGGCCACTCGTCTCGGTAGCGGCTGCCGCCCAAACCAATCCCAGCGCCGAAATCGTGGTTGAACGGGTGGATATCCGATCATCCGCCTTCTCGCTGCGCATCCATCGCCCCATACCGCTCCTCTCCGGCGAAATGCTCGGCGGCGGCGATATATCGATAGGGCGATTCCCCATACCTGGACGGCAGCAGATCATGAATGCCGCGCTGGCTCTCACCACGGCCATTGTTGCTGGTGCGTCCCCCGCCGCGGCGACCGCGGCGTTGGAAAACGTAAAGCCCATCCGCCGCCGGATGGAACTTCTCGAGCATACGTCCACCACCATCCTGGACGATACCGTCGGAAACCCGGCCAGCATTCTCGCCGTCTTCGACACGCTGCGGACGCTTGCCGAGCGCCCCGTTCGCATCGTGTACGCGATTCGCGGCGCTCGCGGCGTCGGCATCAATTCCGCGAATGCAAGGGTTCTTGCCTCCGGCGTGGCAGAGCGCGCCGCTACCCTCACCGTGACATCGAG
>JBPCJT010000277.1:0-4065 GCA_051005015.1 Gemmatimonadaceae bacterium
GCGCGACTTCGCGCGCAACTGCCCAGTGGGCGGGCGCTCCAACTACTTCCGGCAACTTCTCCAGATTGGCGAAACGCGTCCAGGGTAAACCGAGCCGCGCCTTCATTGCGAGAATCGCTCGCACCGAGCGCTCGATGCGCTGAGGAGAGATTTCCCCGCGTTCGACCGCGCTCACCACGGCTGCAATGGCTCTGGGAATATCGCCAGGCTTGAGCAGAATGTCGGCACCCGCCTTCACCGCGAGGACGGCGCTATTCTCCACGGTGTACCCTTTTCCCACACCTTCCATGGTCAGCGCGTCCGTGATGATCAATCCGCGAAAGTTCAGGGAATCACGCAGAAGGCCTGTGATTACTTCGGGTATCAGCGTCGCCGGAGCCGAAGAGTCACCGATCGCCGGCAACGCGATGTGGGCGGTCATTACCGCTCCGACGTTCGCAGCAATCGCTGCGCGGAAGGGAACCAGCTCAACGGAATCGAGCCGAGTCCGGTCGGATTTCACAACGGGAAGAGCGAGATGAGAATCGGCGTCGGTATCGCCGTGTCCGGGAAAATGCTTGACGGTCGCAACGACGCCTTGTTCCTGAACCCCCCGCACGAATGCCGCGCCGAGACGTGCTACGGACGCGGGATCTTCGCCGAAGGAACGTGTATTGATGACTGGATTTGCGGGGTTGTTGTTGACGTCCACAGTGGGCGAGAAGGCGAGCGTGATTCCAATTGCTCGAGCCTCGCGGCCCGCGATTAAGCCCAGCTGGTACGCATCGCTCTCCCGTCCGGCTGCGCCTATGGCCATGTTGGTGGTCAGCAGCGTGGCGCTCCCTCCTGGAAGCAGGGAAGGAATATGTACTCCGCCAACGAGGCGGCCGAGTCCGGGTTCGAGATCGGATGAAACGAGAAGCGGGATGGGTGCCATGCGTTGTAACGTGTTGATCTTGGCTGCAACCTCGATCGGCGAACCGAGCGACATGGTGATGCCGCCGATCTTGCTTTCAGTTATCAGCCGGCGAGTTTCAGCAAAGGTGGGATCGTCGAAATTCGCGTAGTCGCCCAACACCCAGGCGTGGAGCATCTGCCCCACGCGCTCGGTCAGGGTAAGACGCGAGAGCGTCTCGTCGACCCAGGTTTGTTGCGCTGGTGTGAGGGGGGCGGAGACCGAGTTGGAGGCGGCACGTGCCAGCGCCGCTGCTGAAGGTGGCGGCGTTCGTGTGCAGGCGAGAGCGAACGTTGCCGCGGCCGACAGTAAAAAAACCCTTGGAGAAATTGAATGCATCAGATTCGGCGCAGAAGTCTCATTGCTCTAACGCTCGCAGTGCTTTCGTGCGTGCCGGCGCCCGGCATGGCGAATCGCGAATCGGCCAGCGGGAGCGTCAATTCGCGCGCCCGTGTGCGCGCAGGAATTACGGTGCTGCTGGAAGACAGCGTTGCACTCATCAATGGCAAACGTGTGGGTTTGTTAACCAATCAAACCGGCATCGATGAACGGGGTCGAAGCGATATCGATCTGTTGTACCGCCCGCCTGGAACCCCGGGACCGCGCCTCGTGGCGCTGTTCTCGCCCGAGCATGGGATTCGTGGCGTCGAAGACCGGAGCAATATCGCCAGCGGGCGCGATGAGCGCACGGGGCTTCCGATCCACTCGCTGTACAATCCAACAACCATCGAGCCGCCGGATAGCGCTCTCACAGGGCTCGATGCTCTGATCATTGATCTGCAGGACCTCGGCACGCGCACCTGGACGTATCCGGCGTCCATGGTCTATGCAATGCGCGCCGCCGCACGGAACAAAGTTACCGTCGTAGTACTCGATCGCCCCAACCCGATCACGGGAGGGCGCGTAGAAGGACCGCTGCTCGACTCGGCGCAGACGTATGCTGGATCGCACAGCACAAGTCGCCGCGCACAGCCGGTGTCACTGTATCCGCTACCGCTCAGACATGGAATGACGATGGGGGAGCTCGCCCTCATGTACAACGAAGTGCTGGCAATCGGCGCGGACCTGCACGTCATCCCCGCCGATGGTTGGCGCCGCGCAATGTGGTTTGACGATACCGGCCTGCCATGGGTGAAGCCCTCTCCCAACATGCCTTCGCTCACAAGCGCGACGCTGTATCCTGGAATCGTTCCCTTCGAAGGGTCAAATCTCTCGGTAGGGCGTGGAACTCCGGACGCCTTTCAGCGTGTTGGTGCTCCGTGGCTTGACGCCCGACGCGCGAGCGAGCTTCTGAACGATCGTGGCCTTGCGGGCGTCAAATTCGAGGCTCAGCGATTGGCGCCAGTGAATCCTACGGACAGGAAGTACGGGGGCGTGGAAATCCCATGGATCAGGATAGTTGTTACCGATCGCGACCGGGTGCATGCGGTCAGGGTAGGCGCTGCGATTCTATGGGCGGTAGCGAAAACCAACCCCGACTCGCTTCAAATTCGAGCACCTGTGTTTGATGAGCGCATGGGACCGCCGCGCGTGCGGGAGGCGTTGGTGCGTGGAGAAGACCCCGATACGGTCATGGATCGCGAGGTGCCGGCCGCGGTTGCGTTCGACCTGCGTGTTCGGAGATTCAAACTGTACCGATGAAGGCCGGCAGGTCCGTGCACGTGTCTTGCACACTGACATCCAGAAGTATGAATACTCTCATTAAAGGAGGAATCATGAAGGCATTAGCTGCTGTCCTGATGCTCGCGTTCGTGACGGCGTGCGGACCGCGCCAGGTAGATGTCCAGACGGGACCTCAAGAGGCAAGCACCATGTCTCTATCTGTGTCGAACAACGCCAACCAGGCAGTGAACGTCTACGTCGTCAGCGGGGGCAACCCGATCTTCGTGGGACAGGTCAGTGGAAACAGCACCCAGACACTCAGTGTCTCGGGCGTGGCATCCGGCTCCGTGGTGTCACTCCAGGCGCGCACCACCGATGGCACCAAGACGTATACCAAGGACAACGTTGCGTTGTCGGGCGCGTACTCCTGGCAGGTTCCGTAAGGGCTGAGCCGCAACTGGGGGCGGATCGCTGATACACCCCCTCAAAAGCGGCAAGCATTTTCAATCTGACAGCATTCGTGCTGGTTGCCGCATGTTAACTGCTTGGCTAGCTTACCGGGCCGGAGTGACCCTCCGGCCTGTGCTGTGTCTTGTTGCGATTATTTCGTTTTTCCTTCTGTTGGGCAAAGGAGAATGACTGCGTGCGGAGTTCTTCACCGGCCGCGAGCGGTAGCGCTCAGCGGCCTAATTCCATAGCGGAGCCAACCGGTCGTCTGGGAGTTCTCACCCCCGGGCTCGGAGCCGTCGCGACAACCTTCATGGCTGGCGTCGAGAGTATCCGTAGCGGCCTTTCGCAGCCTATCGGTTCGCTAACTCAGATGGCCACCATTCGGCTTGGGAAGCGTACCGACAACCGCTCGCCGTTAATCAAGGATTTCGCTCCGCTCGCCCGTCTCGAAGATATCGTCTTTGGAGCCTGGGACCCTATTCCGGACGACGCACTGACCGCAGCCCGGAAAGCCGGAGTTCTGGAAGAAAGGCACCTCGGGCCGGTGGCGGAAATGCTATCGTCAATCCGGCCGATGCCGGCGGTTTTTGACCAGAAGTACGTTACGCGAATCAATGGCATCAACGTCAAGAAGGGAAAGACGAAACGCGATCTGGCCGAGCAGTTGCGGCAGGACATTCGCGACTTCAAGGCTCAGAACAAGCTCGACCGTGCCGTGATGGTCTGGTGTGCCTCGACCGAGGTCTTTATTCAGCCCGGTTCGCATCACGCCACGCTCGAGCAGTTCGAGAAGGCGATGGACCGGAATGACGTCGCGATTGCGCCGTCCATGCTGTATGCCTATGCCGCGATCATGGAGGGCATTCCGTTCGCCAATGGCGCGCCGAACCTGACTGTCGATACGCCCGCTTTGCTTCAACTCGCGAATGACCGAGGCGTTCCCGTCGCTGGAAAGGACTTCAAGACCGGTCAGACATGGATGAAGACCATCGTCGCTCCGGGCATCAAGGCGCGGATGCTCGGACTCGCCGGTTGGTATTCCACCAATATCCTCGGCAACCGGGACGGCGAGGTTCTGG
>JBPCJT010000278.1:0-4049 GCA_051005015.1 Gemmatimonadaceae bacterium
GGGATCAATGTGCTTCGCGGGATTCCACGTGAGCCGTCCAAGCTGGTAGGCCGTGGTATCGCCCTGTTTGAGCGCAGCGTAGCCGTGGGCGTATTCGTGCGCTACCATGGAGAAAAGGAGCACTGGCACAGCCAGCAGAATATTTCGAACTGTCTCGTTGTCCAACGTGTTTTTTCGGCTTGGATTATTCGGAAGGCGTCGTACTCGGCGCGAAAGCTACCCGACACTCCGAAGCATGTCAAAGTGAAGTGGCGCCTTGACATCCACTGCATTGATCCCTAGCTTCCGCGTTCGCTTGCATCGCGAAAATCCTACGTGTTGATGGAGAGTTTTGTGCCGAATATTGCGTCCGCCGAGAAGAACATGCGGAAGTCGCGAGCCGCGACGATCCGTAACCGCGCCCAGCGCTCCGCGCTGCGTACTGCACTCAAAAAGGCGCAGAGCGAGGACACCAGCCAGAGCGAGCGGGATCTGGCGATTCGCCTGCTGGATCGAGCCGCTCGCAAGGGGCTCATTCATCAGAATGCTGCTGCGCGTTACAAGAGCCGTATCGCGACTTCGAAGTAGACCCGGGACTAACCCTCCCAGGAAACCGGGGCGAGCCAATCTGGCTCGCCCCGGTTTGCATCACCTACCCTGAATCCGATTTCACAGAGCAGCAAGCTCGGCGCCGCACCGCTCGCAATACCATTCGGTGGGATAATTCATCGTCGCGCATTCCTGGCACTTGAGAGTCTTTACCTGCTCGTTCGGGACATCCTTGAGGAAAGCAGGCACGTTCCCCGTGAGACGCCCGCTGCTCGCTGAGCCCGATGATGTGGATACTGGCTCGGGAGCAGGCGCGGGTGCAGGCGCATTCTCGGAGCGAGCGGTCTTTCCACCTCGCCCACCGCGGGAGTCGGTTACGGAGCTGAGGAATTGCAGCTCGTCGAACCCCTCGCCGCGCCTACCGGCACCTCCAGGGGTAACTGTCTGCGGAGCGGGAGCGGCTGCATCCTGGGCCCACTTCGCGTCCCTGCTGCTGGCACCGGAGTCCTGCGAAGCAGAGTCGCCCGGACGTTCCTGGATGAAAACGGGAGTTGACCGGCCGGTCCGCTCCAGAATCTCGTGCAGCCTGGCGAGCTCCGAACTAACAGTTGTATGTTCGGCGTTTAGCACAGCCATCGCTTCATCGCTCCGACGAACTATCTGGTCCGCCTCGCGTCCATCCAACTCGCCTATCGCGGCGCGCAATTCCGCTTCCATCTTCTCATCCCGGCGCAGAGATGTATCGGCATCCAGGGCCGTTACGCGCTGAACCAGAGAATCAGCCAGGGTCTGAACCTCGGCCCGTCGCTCCGTGAGACGTGCGAGAACCGCCTCAAGACGCTGCGTGTAATCGCCGCGAACCCGCTCATAGATGTGGGGAGGCGTATTTGCGCGCCGCGACTCCAGCGCCGCCAACCACCCCTCGAAGCGCTGGCGCTCGTTGAACATCTCGAGAATTGCGTCGCTTGTAACAGTTGATTTGCTCATCGAAGACTCCGCCGGTCGTCCGGCATTGGACACCCAGGATATACGCCCGACCCCGCGGTTCGCTCGCGCGCCGCCACAAGGTCGACAACATTAGCTGACGAAAGTTCGTTCACCTTCCCCAACAGCCGTGCGGTAAGCAGAATGCGGGCCGTGTGCTCGAGGCTCTCCATGCGTTGATGTGCACTTTCGAGCGTCGCTCCAACAGTTACTGCGCCGTGGTTCGCCATCAAAAAGGCATCATGAGAGGCCAGATACGGCTCAAAGCGGTCGGCCAAGGCCTCCGTACCCGGGGTATCGTAGGGAATCAATGGCACCCAACCTACCTGAAAAATCATTTCGGGAAGTACGCAGGCTTCAAATCCCTCTCCGGCAACGGCGAATCCCGTTGCCACCGGGGGATGCGCGTGCACAACAGCGCGAGCATCCGGCCGCCGTGAGTAAATTCGAAGATGCACCGCTATTTCGGAAGATGCGCGGCGAGAACCGCGCTTTGGATCACCGCCTATGGAAACCTCAACAAGATCTTCCACGCGTACATCGACTTTGGACATCCCCGCGGGGGTAACGAGCACCCTCCCGGACTCGGTCCGGGCCGACACGTTGCCATCGACGCCAGCAATCAATCCCCGGTCATACAGACGCCGGCACACCTCTACTATCTGCCGGCGGAGTGTCGCTGAACCGATCATTTCAGCTCCGGCAAGTGCCGCCCCACGTCAAAATATGACGCCTCGCGAACGAAAACGATACGCCGAATTGCGTTATCATGAGTCGAGCCGGTATACGACCTCTCCACCAACCACAGTGCAAATCGCGCGTCCCCGCAATGCCTTGCCGGCGTAAGGAGTATTGCGTCCCTTGGAAAGGAACTGCAATGGATCAACCGTCCATTCCCGCGCCGGATCGAAAATCGTGACATCCCCCGGCGCGTTCTCGGCCAACATACCGCCGGGAAGTTTGAACACCCGCGCGGGGGCACATGCCATCAGCTCGACAAGGGCCGGAAGATCGATCAGCCCGGGTTCCACAAGCTCGGTGAGCAGAACGCCGAGCGCGGTTTCCAGGCCAACGATTCCGTTAGGGGCATCCGCAAACTCGCGCTCCTTTTCGTCGTAATGATGCGGCGCGTGATCGGACACGATCAAGTCAATCGTCCCGTCTGCGACAGCTTCTCGCAACGCTTGCACGTCCGCGGCACCTCGAAGCGGAGGGTTCATTTTGGCATTGGTGAAATACCCCTCGACCGCGGTATCCGTAAGTGTCAGGTGATGCGGGCACACTTCCGCCGTAATATTTATCCCGCGATCCTTTCCCCAGCGTATCAACTCAACGGATCCTTTGGTGCTCATGTGCGCCAGATGCACATGACCGCCAGTGCGACGCGCCAGAAGGATGTCGCGGATGACCATGATCTCCTCCGCTTCGGAGGGAATACCCTTGAGCCCCAGACGCGCACTCACCAGACCTTCATTCATGGAGCCGCCCTTGCTCAGCGTCGGCTCCTCGCAGTGGTCTATGACGGGGATGTCGAAAGCCCGTGCGTACTCGAGGGCGGCGCGCATGAGATGCGCGCTCGCGACCGGATACCCGTCGTCGCTCACGGCCACGGCGCCTGCACTCACCATCTCCCCAAACTCGGCGAGGGTGTCCCCCTTCTGTCCCACCGAAATAGCGCCAATCGGGTAGACTCGTGCGCCACCTGCGCGACTCGCTTGACGGATGATAAAACCAACGGCCGCCTGATTGTCGGTTACGGGATCCGTGTTGGGCATGGCACATACCGCTGTAAATCCTCCCGCCGCCGCCGCCCGCGCTCCGGTCCTGATTGTCTCCACATCCTCACGGCCAGGCTCGCGCAGATGCACATGGACATCGATAAAGCCAGGCGCTACTACGGCGCCCTCGCATGCAATGATCGTGGCACCTTCCGGAGCCTGGATCTCGCCACCTAGTCGCGAGATAAGGCCGTCTGCAAGCAGTAGATCGCCGTTCACGTCCAGTGCCTGCCCCGGATCGAGAAGCCGTCCACCGCGCAGCAGCACCGGACGGGTCAACGATCTCCCCCGTGCTTCGCCGCCTCCGCCAGCTCCGGCCGCCCTCCCGCAAGAAGGTAGAGAACTGCCATCCGAACAGCGACCCCGTTCGTTACCTGATCCAGAATCACACTGTCGTCGCCATCCGCTACAGCCGAGTCGATTTCGACACCCCGGTTCATTGGACCGGGATGCAGTATGAGTATGTCGCGCCGCGCTCGCTCCATTCGCTCACGCGTTACTCCGAAGACACGGTTGTACTCGCGCAACGAAGGGATATAGCCGGCTGTCATGCGCTCCAACTGCAGCCGCAGGACGTTGAGCGCATCAGCCCACTCGATCGCCTCCTCTATCCTGTTGAAGACTGTGACACCAAATTCCCCTATCGCATTTGGAAGCAGGGACCGCGGCCCACACACAGCCACTTCCACCCCCATTTTCTGAAGCCCCCAGATGTTCGAGCGCGCTGCGCGCGAGTGGAGGACATCGCCGCAGATGCAG
>JBPCJT010000279.1:0-7261 GCA_051005015.1 Gemmatimonadaceae bacterium
CCTCAGCCGCGTGCCGGGCCTCGACTGAGTGGATTTGCAGCGCAGTCGTGAGAATATTATCATCGCCGGCTACGGCGCCCGCTTGACCCTTGTACGCGCGCACACCCGTATCTTCAAAAGCCTGCGCAATAGCCTGGAAGGTCGAATACACCGTGAACACTCCGACGAACGGGCCAGCGCCGGTGCCATTACCCGCAGTGTAATCGAACGTGGGCTTCGCGACCGCCTGTGAGCCAAGTACCGACTTCAGCAGGGCGACATGCGCCACCTCATGCTTGCTGATCTGCGCGAAGATCGCACGGTCCGCCGCTGGAATTAGAACGGGGGCTGCGAGGCCGGTACGATAAAACTCGTCTTCGAGGTATTCGAGCGTGAGCGCGAAGTTGAGCACAGCTACGATGTTCGCGGGTACCTGCCCGAAGACATCCTTAGCGAGCACCGCTATGGCCGCGGGCACCGAAGCTATCGCCAGCCCGGCCGCCACCGCGGAACTCACAGACGCCCCTTTCCTGATCGCGTCCCGTCGTGTTACGAGCAGGTCTCCGATCTCTGGATCGACCTTCTCGAAAATCGTCTGCTTGGTTTCCATTGAAATGCACGCTCCTTTAGATCGGTCCTTATGGACCTTGAGTTTCGATCGTTTCTTGAATGAAGGGATCCGCCGCCGCCAACACCGCACTTGGCTCCAATACCCGCTCGAGCCCCTGGGCGTTTATGATGTCATCGCCCGCGAAGTCGGCTGACTTCGGATTGATGAGGTCGCGGATCACCGCAGCGTGGCGGGCTTCAACGGACACAATCTTGCCGGCCACCAGGAGAAAACCGAGCCCCGTGGCATCGGTGCTGAGGTACTTTGCTGCGCCGCCGTACGCGGCTACGCCGAGATCCTCAAAGGTCTTCGCAAGGCCCAGTACCTTGGCGCGCGTGTCGATCTGTGTTGCCGCAAGCACAGGGGTGATGTCCGGAATCCGGTTCGCCGCCGGAATCGCCGCGCGGAAAAACTCGCGGTGCACGACTTCGTGATCCCTAATGTCTGTCAGGATCTGCCGTTCGCCTGCATCCGCAAGATCCGACGGGAAATTAGCAACAACTGCTGTGTAAAATGCCGCTTCCAGCTGCTCCAGGGCGAAGGCGTAATTCAGTATTCCGACATTGGTGCGCAGGTCTAGCGTCACCGTATCGCCACCACCGTTACCACCGGTGGGCGTATCGTCATCGCACGCGCTCATCAGGACCGGAATCGTGATCACGGCCCCTCCTAATCCGACCGCGCGCAGGAAATCGCGTCGGTTTCTTGGCCGCGCGACACCGTCCAGTCCGACGATTCCCTTGAACTCGTCTGACATCGATCTACCTCCGTGTCACCAGTAAAGTAGGAACCGCGATGCCCGTCTGGCCTAAAGAGTCACCGCGGTGCCGCTATCGTTCTCAGCAAAAGCGAGCGCGACTGCGGAAGTCACGAACCACGGTAGAGCAGACTCTGTGCCAGCCAAGATGAACGATGCATCGCGATCGATGACGGATTTTACCTCGACAAGTGAGACAAGTTTGTTTTGCAACGAAGGTGACATTAGGCCGTGAAAACACAAACCGGCTCTCACGCGAGGCCTTAGGTGCGCAAGAGCCGGTTTTAGACGATCAACACTTCAGTGGAGCGTGCGAGGCTCGAACTCGCGACCCCTAGCTTGCAAAGCTAGTGCTCTCCCAGCTGAGCTAACGCCCCTCGGCGTGAAAGATAAGCAGCTTGCGCTCGAGCCAAAAGCACGAGAACTGAAGAGCGACGGTGGAGCAGCAATTGCGACGAGTAATCACCATACTACCCAGGGCCTATGTGATGCGTGTCACCAAGACTACCACCCACGTCACCATCCGCTGCCAGTTCTGCCGCACATGGAACCGCGTCGATGCCAGTCGCGCCACTGACCGGCCGAAGTGCGGCAAGTGCGCCAAGCCATTTCTTCTCGACCGTCCTATCCACCTGGGCGAGGATGACTTTGATCGCACAATCCGAGATTCCGAGATTCCGGTTCTCGTCGATTTCTACGCCGACTGGTGCGCCCCATGCAAGGTAATGGCGCCGGCGGTGGACGAGCTCGCCGCACGCCACCAGGGCCGCGCGTTGGTCGCGAAGCTCGACACGGACCGCGCTCAGAAGATTGCGAGCTCCTTTTCCATCCGCGGAATTCCAACCGTGATCGTATTCAGAAACGGCAAGGAGACGGAGCGCCAGAGCGGAGTAGTCGGCTTGAGCGTGCTAATGGCGATGCTGGATGGTGGTTCGCCGTCCAGCACCAACGCTCACTCGTGAGCGGGCAACGGCCTCATCGTCTCGGCATCGACAGGTACCTGCACCTCGTCGCGGTATGGAGAAGACAGCAGCGTCGCGCGCATGCGCGGGAAAGCGCTCATGAAAGCGATGTAGCAAAGTCCCCATATGCCGACGAAGCCCGCAAAGACACCGACCTCCCATACGCCGAAGGGGAGTGCGTGCGCCTCGGGGTGGATGGACGGATATGTCTCAATGAATCGGAGCAGCCATATTCCGAGAATGCTGACGGTCGCGAACAGGATGAATGTCGGCAGAAATACCTTCGCTGCACGCGACATTAGACCGAAGAACGGTAGTACGAACACCATGAAGGCGACGGCCAGCGTTGCCGGCAACCACGGCTGGATCAGGCGAAGTCGCATCCAGTGCGTCTCCTCGGCGAGGTTGCCGTACCAGATCACGAGGTATTGCCCGAAGGTCAGATAGCCCCAGAATGTGGTGAATGCGAAGCACAGCTTGCCGAGGTCGTGGATGTGACTCTCGGTGATGAGATCGTAGGTGTCGAGGTGCTTCCTCCACCACATGACGAGCAGGCTCCACGTCATGAGAGCGGCAAGCCATCCGCCCATGAAAAACCACCAGGAGTACAGCGCACTCTGGAAGTGTACGTCGAGTGTCATCGACAGGTCCCACGCGAACACGGTGTAAAAGAACCCGAAGGCGAGGCACAGCCAGACCGCCAGCTTTCCCTGCAGTGAATGCGTGGAGTGGATCGCCCGGCGCTCGTCGCCAATGCTCCGGCGCATGCGCTGGCGCAGACCGCGCGCCCAGGAGGCGCCGGAATCGGGAAGGAAACCGACATCGAGGCGCACGCTCGTGTAGATGTACCAGAGACTCAACGCCGTTATGGTGGCGAAGAGGAGCAGATCGCGCGGAATGAGAAAACCCGGATCGAGGTACAGGCGCTTCTCCGCGATCGTCACTGCCTCGTGCGCCCACGGAAAGATGCTACCCTTGCCCAGGAAGATCAGTATCAGGAGCAGAAAAGCGACAGGGAGAAAGGCGACGTAACCCTCCAGAAACCGGACGATCGGGCGGGACCAGCGCGAGGTCGTGATTCGCTGCACGGCGACGAAGACGACACCGGCCTGCGACATCGTAGCGAAGAAAAGCCAGTTGAAGTGCAGCGAATGCCAGGCACGCGATTCCCCGGTAACGGCGCCGATAATGAAAACGATTGCGCCAATGACCGCGAGCACCGCGCTGGCAATCGTGAAGACCCGCGGAATCGGCCGGTTCGTCGCGGCGACGATCTCGTCGCGCGACAGGACGTGGGTCGAGTCATGGTGCGTCATTGGCGGGAGGCGGGAGGCGGGAGGCGGGAGGCGGATTTGTCCGGTGTACGTGGCGAAGGCGCAGCGGAGTCAGAAGCAGCGGCACCGCGCGACAGCGAATCGGCGGCTACGGTGTCAGGCGTCATTATGCCGCCGGGCCTGTGGAACGGAGCAGGGCGCGTAGGCGCGGTACGGCTTGCGCCCGGTATTTTGTTACCGGTTTCGCCCGGTTTGCCGAACTCTGTAGAGACTGCTTTGCCCACGCCCTGGAGGCCGCGGATGTAGTTGACCACGTCCCAACGATCCATCTCCTCGATGCGGTTGTAGTTCGGCATGGAGCCACGGCCGTTTCGTATGATGCCAAAGTAATAGCCGTCGGAAAGTCCCTTTGCGCGATCGGTGATGAGGCTGGGCGCGGCGATTCCGTAATTGAGCGCCGGCCCATTACCCGCACCTGTAGCGCCATGGCATACGGTGCAGTTGATCTGGTAATACTTTCGGCCATTCTCGATCGAGCTGTCGCTCGCCGCGGTCGGATTCTGGAGACTCGCCATCGAGTCGATCACCGCTGGCAGGACGGTCAGGAACGCGCCGCGTGATACCATGAACCCCGGTACCGCACTCCCGTAAACAGGCACGGAGAACTGTGGATTCCCCCGGAATGGCGTCGTATCATTGCCCGCCATCTCTGCCTCCCAGGGCTCGATACGAGGCTGATCCTTGAAGTCGGTGAACCAGGAGCAGGAGGAGAGGACGGAGATGAGAAGAGTCAGCGGGAGGCGGGAAGCGGGAACCGGGGATCGGGAGGCGCCACGGGGAGGCCGGCCGACAACGCGGGCGCAAAACGTTGTTTCGCTTCCCGCTTTCCCCCAGCCTCCGGCCTCCCCCCTCCCACCTCCCGCAAAGCTATCTCTCACTTCTCACCTCCACCGCGCCATTCCGCTCCAGCGTCGCCGCGACCGCGCGCTCCTTATCGGGAGGACATGCTACCCATACTCCGAAGTCGCCGTCGCTGAAGCGGGGGTCGTAGCCCACCGTCATGGTGAGGCGGGGGATGCGGGCGTTAATGAACAGGCCGGCCACCGTCGCAAGCGACCCAATCAGCACCATCACCTCGAATCCAAAGATCGTGTACGGCACCCAGGCAGCGATCGGTTTCCCGCCCACTACTATGGGCCAGTAATCCGAAACCCAGACCGCGATCCAGTAGCCGAACGTGGCACCCAGCAGTCCGCCGATCAAAGTGAAGCGGCGCACTACGCTCGGACCGTGAGCCATCACATGTTCGATCTCGTGGCGCGGTGTGGCGGAGTAAATGGTGATGTCGCCGGAGCGCTCCTTTTTTAGAGCCGCCACTGCATCGACCAGCGCGTCCAGTTCATGGAATATTCCCAGCACCCCCCGCATCAGTCGTGTTCTCCGGGGGTCTCGCCCTCGAAGTCCAGGTGGCGAGCACTCGAGTCAATCGCGTCTTCGTGGGGATGCGCTCGTCTGACGGGCGGTGGTATGATCTCCTTCACCTCGGCGATGGCTATGACGGGGAACTGCTTGATGAAGAGGAGAAACCACATCGAGAACCAGCCGAAGCTCCCGAGCAGAATGGCCCAGTCCACCCATGACGGTGCGTACGCCGTCCACTGCCACGGCTCAAACTCATGCGACAGCGAAGGCACCACGATGACGAACCGTTCGAACCCCATACCAAGGTTTATGAACAGCGAAAGGATGAAGAGCCAGGTAGTATTTCGCCGCAGCCGCTGGGAAAAGAGCGACATAGGCAACACCATGTTGCAGAGCAGCATGATCCACGCAGCCCACCACCACTGGCCGAACACGCGATTCATGAAGTAACTCTGCTCGAACTCGTTGCCGCTGTACCACGCCATCCAGAATTCGGTCATATACGCCAGACCGACAATCAGCGATGTCGTGAGGCACAGCTTGGCGGCCGCGTCCAGATGGTTGATCGTGACGTAATGCTTGAGGTTGAACCAGCGGCGAATCGGAATGATGATCGTGAAAACCATCCCGATGCCGGAAAAGATCGCTCCCGCAACGAAGTACGGGGGGAAAATCGTCGCGTGCCAGCCCGGCGTGAGGGCCATGGCAAAGTCAAACGAGACGACCGAGTGCACCGAGAGAACGAGTGGAGTCGAGAAGGCTGCGAGAAAGAGGTAGGCGCGGGCGAAGTGACGCCACTCGCGGTCGGAGTTCCGCCATCCCATCGACAGCAGCGAGTAGATCTGCTTCCTCACCGGGTGTATCTCGCGGTCTCGCAGAGCAGCGAGATCAGGTAGCAGTCCGATGTACAGGAACGTGGTCGACACCGTGAGATACGTGAGGATCGCAAAGACGTCCCACACCAGCGGGCTCTTGAACTGAGGCCAGATGAGACGCCAGTTCGGATATGGGATGAGCCAGAAGAACTTCCACGGACGGCCGAGATGGAGGATGGGAAAAAGACCTGCAGTCATCACGGCGAAAACCGTCATGGCTTCCGCGCACCGGTAAATCGTGGTGCGGAATCCGGCCCGGAATAGATACAGGATGGCGGAGATCAGCGTCCCCGCGTGCCCGATACCCACCCAGAAAACGAAGGTGATGATGTACACGCCCCACATCACCGGTGGCGCATATCCGGCGACCCCGAGGCCGAAGTAGATCTGGTACATCCAGGCCGCGATGCCAATGGCGAGGCAGGTTATCGCGAGACCGAGTCCCACGAACCATGCCTTCGTTCCGCGCAGCGTCGCGATTATTTCGTCGTTGACCTGCGTGTAGCTGCGTACCGCCGGCAATTGAACGTTCGCCGACGGTATGTTGCTTCGGCGCGGTGCGCGCACGGGCTCAGTGACCGCCGCCACGAGCCTCCGCAGGTTCAGGCGTGGCCGCCGCCAGCTCGGACGACGGATGATTGACCTTCTTCAAATAAACCACAGCGGTGAACGTATTGAGCTCCTCGAAGACGTGGTACGCGCGGCGGTCGTTGACCTGGCGTGAGACCGCCCACTCGGGGCTGGCCGCGTCGCCGAAGGTGATCGCGCGCGACGGGCACGCCTGCGCGCAGGCTACCGTAAATTCGTCGGCCTGTACCGCGCGATGCTCGAGCGCCGCGCGATTTTCCGCCTCACGAATACGCTGCACGCAAAATGTGCACTTCTCCATGACGCCCTTGCCGCGGACGTTGACGTCCGGGTTGAGCTGCCAGTTGAGCGGTTCCGGCCACGCGTACTGGGGACGGTTGGGCTCTCCGTATCCGAACCAGTTGAAGTAGCGGACCTTGTAAGGGCAGTTGTTGGAGCAATAGCGCGTGCCGACACAGCGATTGTAAACCTGGACGTTCAACCCGTCGGGGGAGTGGTACGTGGCGTACACGGGGCACACCGGCTCGCAGGGCGCGTTACCGCAATGCTGGCAGAGCATCGGCACGAAGCGCGTATCAAAGTCGTAGGCGCCATTTTCCCCGCCCTCGTAATACCGCTCCAGCCGCAGCCATGCCATTTCACGGCCACGATGGATGTTACCGCCCGGAGTCGCTTGCACCACAGCGCGTCTGGTCTGGTACGCCGCGCCGACGGTGGGAATGTTGTTCTCGGCGTAGCAAGCCGTAACGCACGCGGAGCACCCGGTGCAGCGGGCCAGATCCACGGTCATGGCC
>JBPCJT010000280.1:0-11488 GCA_051005015.1 Gemmatimonadaceae bacterium
TCGTTCCCGGTCCCGGCGGCGATCATGGCGAGTCGCGCGTCAGAGCCCGAGCCGATGATTGCGTTGGCTACGTTGGAAATGGTGCCATCGCCGCCCACGGCCACCAGGGTAGTTCGCCCGTCGGCAATAGCATGGCGGGCGAAAGTAGCCTCGTCATGCTGCACCGCAGTGATGCGAATATCACTGACACCAACGGCGGCGAACGCCTCACGAATTTTTGGCAGCGCCTGCGCCCCTCGTCCCCGTCCCGAAGCGGGGTTTACGATGACGCAGACGTCACCCCTCATCGGCGCGCGTAGGAGGCCAGT
Organism: Gemmatimonadaceae bacterium; assembly: GCA_051005015.1. GTDB lineage: Bacteria > Gemmatimonadota > Gemmatimonadetes > Gemmatimonadales > Gemmatimonadaceae > JACMME01. Next base: position 309 of record JBPCJT010000280.1, read on the forward strand.
TGCTGCAGCGGGTGGAAGGTCTGAAGGCCGTTCTTCATCCACAGCTCGCGGAAAGGAGTGGTTTCGACGTCCCACTGATCCAGCAGATCGGTCATCCCCTGCGAGTGTATGGTGATGCCACCTCGCTCCTCCTCGTTCTCGCTGAACTGTCCCGCCATCATGATGGTAGAGCTGTAGAAGCCCTCATCATCGGACATGAACGATTGGTAGCGGTGGTCCACTGTCGACCATTCGTGCTCGGTGACTGTCATGTCGACCATGGGTGCTCCGCGGTCGGTTGCGTGGATGGTGATATGACCGTCCCCGCGCTCCCATTTGAGATCGATGTCCTGCTTGTAATGCGGCAGGTGCCACCGCTCGATTGCGTGCTCGCGCGACTCGCGCGTCGTAGTACCGAGCTTGAATGGATAGAAGGCGGAACGCGGCATCGGCTGGCCGGACTGGATGAGCGGGGAGACGAGAATGGAGAGAATGAGCTCGCCATACTCGCCCACCGGACTCGAGTGGAAGTCAAAGGCCATCACACTGAGCACGCTGGAGCCGTGGTGCGGCTCTATGGGCTGCAGGTCACTCGGCAGGAGCGCGCGTGCGTTTTCTGTTGGAAGCTCAAAGAAACCGCCGATGGCGTCGCGGAAATGGTACTGCACGTGATCGCCCCCACCTTTCGTGCTGCTCACGGTCATAGTATGCCCTCTTCTCGGAGAACGCGGACGAGGATGGAAACCGCCTCGTCAAGCTGGTCGGTAGTGTGTGATGCGGAAATGGAAACGCGAAAGCGCGAACGGTGTTTGGCGACCGCCGGATACATGACGGGCTGGAGGTACAAACCGGCCTGCTGCAAATGATGCGCGATATGCATCATTCGCCTGTCGTTGCGGATCATGATGGGAATCACCTGGGACGTGGACTCGCCGACGTCGACCGCGTAATCGCTCAGCTGGCGGCGAATGTAGGCGACGTTTGTCCACAGCCTGGCCCGCAATTCCGGCTCCGCCTGCGCGATGCGCAGCGACTCGAGCACGCCGCCGGCTACCACCGGCGAGAGCGCGCAGGAGAAGAAGCGCGAGCGCGCGAATCCCATGAGATAGTTGTACAGATGCTTGCTGCCGGCTATGTAGCCGCCCTGGCCGCCGAGCGCTTTGGAGAAGGTCCCCACGTGAATGTCGATCTCGTCCTCGAGGCCGAAATGCTCGGCCACCCCCCGGCCGTTTTCGCCATAGACGAACGCGGAGTGCGCTTCGTCGATCATGATTCGCGCGCCATAGCGCTTGGCCACGTCCACGAGCTCGGGAAGGCGACAGACATCGCCGTCCATGGAGTAAACGCCCTCGATAGCCACGAGCTTCTTTCCGGTCGCCAGCTTCAGCTTCTTTTCGAGATCTTCGGGCTTGTTGTGCTTGAAGAAACGCACGTTCGCTTTGGAGAGAATCGCACCGTCCACAATGCTGGCGTGTGAATTCTGATCGGCGATTATCCAATCCCCTGGCCGAAGCAGCCCCTGGATAAGCCCCAGATTGGTGCTATATCCGGTCGGAAACACCATTGCGGCTTCCTTCTTCTTGAACGTCGCCACCGCGCTCTCCAGTTCGCAGTGGATGCCCATTGTGCCGCTCAGAATAGGGGAGCCGGCGGCGCCAAGTCCGTACTGATCGAGGGCGCGTTTGGCAGCCGCGATAACCTCGGGCCGGTAGGATAGGCCAAGGTAGTTATACGAGGACAGATTGAGCAGCGAAATGCCACGATGGTTCAGCTGCTCCTCGAGCTCTATCCTTCCCAGAGGTGGAGTGGACATCGGCTGGGCGAAGAGGTAGTAGCCTTCGTTGCGCGCCGGTCCGTACCACTGGTTATACGGGTCGAGAATGGCGAAAATATCCTCGCCAGAAGAATAGTAAAAATTACTGTAGTCGTAGTCGGAGACGTTCGTCGTACTTTGCTCTTCGACTCGTGCCGCCATGATTACCTCCACGTGAATATCAACTACTCCGTCAGTCCGCCGCCCAGGTCCGGGAGCGCGCCTTCGCGGCTATCGCAGCTGGGTCGCGCGGTACGCAGTAGTGCCTTTATTGTCGCGTACTTTTTGTCTCTCGTGCTCGTACTGGGGACCGGACAGAGAATTTTGATCTGGCCGGCCATCGTATTCTTTCCAGGTCGCCGACGCGGTATTATCCGCGCATGGCTTGCCCTCCAGGCCCAAGCAACGCTTGCGATTGCCCGCGGCCTGGCTGGCGTTCGCGTTACCGTTCGCGGCGCAATTTCGCCGGAAGCGTGCGTCGTGGTAATGAACCACCAGTCAGTGCTCGACATTCCGCTCGGAATCGCGCTCGTTCCAGGCCCATATCCACTCATTCCAACCCGCGACCGCTACAGCCGTGGCCTTCCAGGTATTTCCCCCTTGGCACGCATGGCGCGTTTTCCCTTTGTATCGCAAGGCCGCACCGCTACGCGTGCCGAGCTGCTTGCCATCCGTGACGCCGCTGACCAGGTAGCTCGTGGCGAACAGTCACTCATTATATACCCCGAAGGGCACCGAACGCACGATGGGCTAATTGCCGACTTCATGAAGCCCGGCCTGAAGCTAATACTTTCGCGCGCCAAGCACCCCGTATATTGCATCGTTGCTGACGGTATGTGGCACGCAAGAACGTTTGCCGATGCGGCGCTTCGTTTCGCTGGAACCTCCGTGAGTGTTACCGTGCTTGGACCTTTTCAGGTCCCGGAGCCACACCAAATTGACTCATTCATAGATGAGTTGAGAACCCGCATGATTGAGGCACTCGCGCAGATCCGAAACGAAGCCAAGTAATTTCAACACGCAACCAGCTTCGCATTGCCCTCCTTGAAAGATCTGCCAGGCAGTCCAACGCTCCTCAAAGCGCTGGGTTACGGCCTTGATTCGCCAGCTGCACCGGAAACTCTCCGACTGGTGGATCACATTGCCGCGGTCTTTGGCTCGTCCACCATTGCCATAATCCATTACGGCTCGCACGCCCAGCAGTCTGGTGCAAGGCCTGAAAGCGCGCATGACTTCTTCGTGATCGTCGACCGTTACGCTCCCGCCTACCGGTCGTTTCGTGAAGCCACTGGTCCCGGCTTTCGCGCATCCACCGCGATAATCCTCGCACGCATACTGCCTCCCAACGTCGTACGAATCGCGCTGCCTAACCAGCTTCTCCAGGGGAAGTGCGCTGTACTTTCCCTGGCGCACCTGCATCAGCTCAGCTCGCCGCGTTCACCCGATCACTTCACGAAGGGACGCTTGTTCCAGCAGGTTCAGTTAATCTGGTCGCGTGACGCCGAGTCCCGCGGGGCCGCCCTAGCCGCCCTGGTGCGCATTCGAGCGGGGACGTTCGCGTGGGGACGTCCCTATCTCCCCCGGAATTTCGACGTCGAAAGCTACTTCAGAGTGCTGCTGGAAACATCCTTCGCCGCGGAAATCCGTCCCGAGGCAAACGATCGCGTGCCTCAACTTCTTGCTGCACAAAGGGATACGATGCTGCGGGTGTATACAGAACTGCTTAAGCATCTGGCCGCCTCTAGAATAGTCGCGCAGGCCGGGAAAGTCTACAGTCAGATTGACCCTCCTTCCGCGATTGACCGCCTTCGCATTCGGCTGTATTTCAAGCTCAGCAAGGCACGCGCAACCTTGCGATGGTTCAAGCACATCGCTCTGTATGATAACTGGCTCGAGTACATTGTTCAGAAAATCGCGCGACGCGCCGGTCAAACGATAGAGTTGACTCCGCTCGAGCGGCGCTGGCCACTCATCTTCCTGTGGCCCAGAGCCGTCCGCTTTGTGATTTCGCGTCCCCAGCGTCAAGGCCGGCAACACGATGCGCTCTGACTTCATAGCGCTGGGTCTCGCCGCAGTAGTGCTCGCAACCCTGCCGGTTTATGCCATTGTGTCAAGAGGAAGACCTTTGGACGCAGAGGTAGCGAAACGAACCACGTCGGTGCTGCTCGGTTACTGGATTCGCGACTGGATAATGTGGGTGATCGGGCCGATCGAACGCTTCTTCGTGCGCACCCGGGTCTCACCGGACGTATTCAACTACGCTGGTGCCTTTCTTGGTGCCGCTGCCGGCTTCGCCTACGCCCGGGGATGGCTGGCGCTGGCTGGATGGCTCGTTCTACTTGGCGGATCTTCAGACATCTTCGACGGCCGGATTGCACGCGCGCGCGGAATTACCAATGAGCGCGGCGCTTTCCTGGATTCGACGCTGGACCGCTTCGCCGAAACATTCACCTTCCTGGGAATTACCTTCTACTACGCGGAGCACCCCTGGGAAGTGCTTGCGACCGCGCTGGCGCTTGGCGGATCGCTGCTGGTGAGCTACGCCAGGGCGCGCGGCGAAGCGCTCGGCGTCAGCTGTAAGGAAGGGATCATGCAGCGAGCCGAGCGACTGGTATTGCTCGCTTTGGCCTCTCTGCTGGACGGGGCTGTTACATCTGCGCTGGCGTGGAGAATGGGTTCGCTGCTGTTCGGGACGATCATAGTCATCGGCGTGGGCTCCCTTGGCACTGCCGTCTTTCGAACGGTGTACATCGCGAGGGAGTTGGAGGGCCGTCGCTAACGCTCGGCTTCCTTCGGCTAGGAGTGGCTGGTGGCCGCTCCCTGTAGCGCGTCGCCCGGAGTAGGGAGGCACCAGATCGCTGTTTCTGGCTTCGCTACGGCTTCCCTGCATGAACACGGTAGTGCATCGAAACGGAGCAGCGTGCCCTACGGCGGCGCACCGCCAGCCTATGTACCAAAATTTATTAGTCGCCCTAACATGTTGTGATAATTAACTTTGTCGGCGCGGCAATTAAATCTTATTTCGGCGCGCCGTGTGCTTCGTCTGAAGGGTGGAACAAGCAGGACAACCCCCAGTTAGGAGTTCACCATGAGTAGCAAGCGCACATATGGAGTTGCCGCGGTTCTTATACTGGCAGCATGCAGCGACAGCAGTGGACCCAATGGTGGGCCACAGCGCGTAACGCTGTCATTCAGTGCCAATTCGCAATCGTCACCGCTCGCCCGGACAGCATCTTTCGGAAGCTCGCCCTCGTCGCTCACAGTCTCTGGTACTGGTGGGGTCCTTGTGATCAATCGCGTTCAGCTCGTACTCGAGGAGCTCGAGCTCGAGCGGGCGGGAATCGCCGGGTGCGATGGCGACGACGATGATCTTTGTGAGGGTGAAGAGCTCGAATTCGGACCGATGCTCGTCGACTTTCCGGTAAACGGCGCGCTGGCAACGCCAGTCAGCGTCGAAATTCCGGCCGGAAGGTACACGGAGCTGGAGTACGAGATCGAAGCTCCGGAGTCAGGTGAGTCGGGGGTATCGGCTTTTCTTGCGGCGAATCCGGGCTTCCAGGGGGTAAGCATTCGCGTCGAAGGTACCTTCAACGGAGAGCCGTTTATCTACGTGACTGATCTCGAGGCCGAGGTGGAGCTGGAGTTTGCGCCCCCATTGGAGATTGGTGCTGACGCCTCGAATATCACGGTGAATGCGGATATCTCGCGGTGGTTCCTTGACGCTTCGGGCCGGGTGATCGATCCGAACACCGCCAACCGCGGTGGCACGAATGAGTCGCTTGTTGAGAACAACGTCGAATCATCGTTCAGCGCCTTTGACGATGACGATCGCGATGGTCACGACGACGGCGACGACTAAACACTAAACGCCGCACCAACTGGTGCCTACGCTCACTTTACTCGCGCTCAGCGATTCATTCTCAACCATGTGGCCTGCTCTCGCGACGGAATGCGGGCTCACGCTCGTCACTGTCACCGAACCGTCTGCGCTCAGCCGGCTGACGGACTCGGTGGGCGTAGTTTCGGGCGCTGGCGTGGAGGACCGGATCGCCACAACATTTCGCCAGATCGCTCCGTTTAGCGCCGATGTGGCCGCCGTGGGCTCGGTACCCGAACACCGACTGGCGGTCGGAGTCGTTCGTGCGGGCGCGTCCGAGTACTTCGCGCTGCCGGGTGATATGGAGCTGTTCCGGTCCTGGTTGTGCGAGGGGGCCAGCAAACTTCGCAACCGCGCGAGCCGATCCGCGTTCACAATTCGCGAGGAAGCCAAGTACCGGTTCGAGGAAATCCTCGGTGGCAGCGACGCGCTACGTTCCACACTGCGACAGGCATCGCGCGTGATTCCGCACGCCAATGTGACTGTGCTCATCGCCGGGGAAACGGGCACTGGAAAGGAGTTGCTTGCCCGGGCCATTCACTACAACGGGCCGCGGCGCGACGCGCCATTCGTCGATGTCAATTGTGCCGCCATTCCCGAGCAACTGCTCGAAAGCGAGCTGTTCGGGCACGAGAAGGGTGCCTTCACCGATGCCACGTCCACGAAGCCAGGGCTGTTTGAGGTTGCGAATGGCGGCACTCTGTTTCTCGATGAGATAGGCCATTTGCCGCTGTCCCTTCAGGGGAAGCTGCTGCGCGTCATCGAGGAGCGGACCATACGGCGCGTAGGTGGAACCCGCAATATTTCCATAGATGTCCGCATCATCTCGGCATCTCACGTTGATCTCGCCGGGGCAGTGCGGCGCAAGGAGTTCCGCGAGGATCTCTTTTATCGGCTGAACGTCGTACCCATGCACCTTCCGCCGCTGCGCGAACGCCGCGAGGACATCGTGCCACTGGCACGGCACTTCCTCACGCGATTCGGCAAGGAATACAACGTACCTGAAGCGGAATTGACAGCCGGCGCAGAGCGAGCGCTGGAGATGCGACCGTGGCCCGGAAATATCCGCGAGCTCAGAAACGCGGTGGAGCGAGCTATTCTCCTCGGAAGCGGCAGCGAGATGGATGCGGACGATTTTGCGGTGACTGATGGCGACGCGGCATCCATTTCCGGGGGTGGCATTCCTTTTCCCGCCGCCCTTGGTGTGGTTGTGCACGCAGCCACTGTCGCCATGCTCGATCTGTGCGAGGGGAACAAGAGCGAGGCCGCGCGCCGGCTGGGCATCTCCCGCGCCCGTCTGCAACGCGTTCTCGATGCTGGTCCGGAAGTGAGCGATTACTCAAGAGGTGATGAATGATCCGACTTCGTGGCATGCTGGCAGCAGGTCTCCTTGCCGTGGCGGCGTGTTCCGACGACACGGTGACAAACCCGGATCCCGGTCCGAAGCCCGAGGCCGAGTTGAACTTCCTGCGGCCCGCCGCCAACGCGACCCCGCTGGCGCAGAAGAGCGCGAGCTTCTACGCCGTGAAAGGAGAGGATCGCGAGATTCGATTGTTCTATACGAATGGAGGGGAATTTCTTCGATTCAGGGTCAGGGACGATGCGCTCGACCGGTACCCCGACGGATCCCTGATTGCCGACGGCGATTCCGTTCTCATCTCTGTCGCGGTCATCGACACGCTTCGCCTCATTGTGGACTTTCAACCGGCAGGGCTGAAGTTCTCGCCCAACGAGCCGGCGGAGCTGGAGATTCGGTACGCCGAAACCGACGACGACATCGATGACGATGGCGACGTGGATGCCGAGGACTCTGCACTGGAGCTCACCCTGGCGATCTGGAAGCAGGAGCAGCCCGGCGCACTGTGGGAGCGGGTCGGGAGCCTAGTCATGGAAGATCTGGAAGAGGTGGAGGCGGACCTTACGAGCTTCACCCGCTACGCCATCGCCTACTAAGGATCGGAGCAGCTGATGACGCTACCCGGCGAGCCTGACACCCTTCTCTCCACGGCGCGAGCCCTGGCCACGCGTGGCGACTGGGACGGGCTGCGCGCGCTACTCACGGAGCAGCGAGAGGGAGTGGCGAGTCGTGCGGACCTCGCGCTTCTTTTCGCGGAAGCCCGAATGCGTCTCGGCGAGCCGCGCGCCGCGTGTGACATCCTCCTGGGGCTAGCGCCGCGATTCGAGCGCTCGGGTGATGACGCATCCTATCGTCGCGTCCTCAACCTGCTTGGTGCAGCGCATTTTGAGCTCGGGGAGCTGGACGCCGCGCAAGGGGCATTCGCACAGGCACTCGATCTCTCGAGCGCGAGCGGCGACGATCTGGTGGTGGCGCGCACAACCAACAATCTCGGCGCCATACAGAACATCAGGGGGCGCCGCGAGGAGGCGTTGGCCCACTACCGGCTGGCGGTGCCGGCATACCAGCGACTTGGTAACGCGTTGGGACTCGCCGAAAGCTTTCACAACATGGCCATCACGTTTCGGGATCTCCGGCAACTCGAGGATGCGGACGAGTACGAGCGTCGGGCGATCGAGTTTGCGCGCCAGGAGGGCAACGCCCGGCTGCAGGCGATGGCGCAAGTTGGACGCGCGGAGCTCTGCCTCCTGCGCGGAGACGCGGATCTCGCGCACGCGGAGGCAAGGCGCGCAGCGCGCGATTATGCCGCGATACCCGACACGATCGGGGAAGCCGATGCGCTCCGACTGGCAGGAGCAGCTCGCGCCGCCGCCGGCGACGTGGACGATGCGCTGAGCGCATTGAACAGCGCCGTAGGGCTTGCCAGAGAGCACGGTAGCGCACTCATCGAGGCCGAGGCATTACGCACGAGGGCCGAGGTGATGCAGTTCATGCGGCAGATCCCGGAGGCGCAGGCCGATGCCCGAGCCGCTCTGGCGATCTACACACGGTTGGGAGCCGAAGTCGAGTGCGAGGCGCTGCGGGGCGTGCTGGAGGAGCTCGCGGGATAAGCTGTCATGCCGCTTGCGCGTTCCACTGCTCGTCAATCCGCCACCGACACCTCCACCAGATTGTCGTAGAACACCGGAGCGTGTCCCATGTCGGTTTCACGCTGCGATGTGGTGTCGTTCGCGTTCTTGCCGTCCATGGCGTATTTCCCCCACCAGATGGACGGCGCCCACACCGTCGCCTCTCGCACCATTTCCTCAACTCTCGCCACGGCGAGGAACTCGCCGCGATCGTTGTGGACCACAACGCGCATACCGCTGGAGATTCCCCTCGGCTCAGCGTCCCGAGGATGGATAACGAGCTCCGGCTCTCTTGCCGCGCGCCGTAGTGAATCCACGTTCACAAAAGTCGTGTTCAGAAAGTGGTGGGCCGGACTCGATATCAGGGTGAGGGGAAACCGCGCCGCCAAAGCCGGCGCGGTTTCGGGAAACTCGAACGGCGGCGTAAAAGTGGGGAGCGGATCCAATCCCATTTCCTTCACCCGTTGCGAGTAGAACTCGCACTTCCCGCTGGGTGTGAGGAAGGCGCCGTCCGCGAATGGCAGATATGGACGCGGCACGTTGAGCCGTTGCCAACCGTGCTCGAGGAGCGCCTCAATTGAGACGCCGCGCATCTTCTCGTGGCTCGTTTCCAGCGCCTGCTTTATCAGCGTCAGGTCGTCGTCCAGCAGGGCCGGGTGCGCGAGTCCCATGCGGGCGCCGAGCAGACGGAAAATTTCGCTGTTCGGCTTGCACTCTCCCATTGGCTCGATCGACGGCCGGTTCAGTGTCGCGTAGTGGTGGCCATACGCGAAATGAATGTCCCAATGCTCCAGTTGGGTCGTAGCAGGCAGTACGAAATCTGCGAAGTCCGCCGTATCGGTCTGGAAATGCTCCAGCACTACCGTGAACAGATCTGGACGGCGCAGACCTCGCAGCACTTCGCCGCGTTCGGGCGCGACGGCGGCAGGGTTCGAGTTATAGACGACCAGAGCACGTACGGGCGGTCCTCCAACGCCACCATCAGGTCGCGTCAGTGCCTCTCCCAACCGGATCATGTTGATTGTACGAACAAGCGGTGAAAGGTCAGCCCGCTCGAGCGCGGCTGTATTGAACTTGAAGTTCGCGCTCGTGCTGAGCTGGATGCCACCGCCTGCGCGCCGCCAATGGCCCGTGACGGCGGGAAGGCAGGCGATGGTGCGAACCGCCATGCCAGCTCCACCGTGTCTCTGGAGACCGTAATTGATCCGTACAAAGGCGGCCTTCGCCTTTCCGTACTGCCGCGCCAGTGTCACGACACGCTCGGCGGGAATGCCCGTGATCTGGGCAACCCGTTGCGGTGGATATTCACGAACGCGTTCGCGCAGAGCTTCGGCACCGAGAGTAAAGCGCTCCAGGTAGTCGCGGTCCTCCAGCTCTTCCGCGAAAAGGACGTGCATCATACCAAGGGCGAGAGCCCCATCGGTGCCGGGCCGAATCGGAATCCACTCGTCGCATTGATCCGCCGTTCGCGTCTTTAGCGGATCAATGGCGATTATCGGCGCGCCGCGCCTGCGAGCTTCCAGAACAAAGGGCCAGAGATGCGGGTTCGAGGTGAGTGTATTGGTGCCCCAGAGCAAAACGAGGTCGCTCTCAGGCATCCCTTCGGCGTCCGCGCCGATGTTCGCTCCGACAGTCATCTGCATCCCGACGCTACCGGCTCTCGAGCAGATGGTGCGATCGAGCTTGGAGGCGCCGAGAACATGGAAGAATCGGCGGTCCATCGACTGAGCTTGCACGTAACCCATCGTGCCGGCGTACGAGTAGGGAAGAATCGCCTGAGGACCATCACTCGAAGCGCGGATCTCGTTCAGGCGGGCGGAGATTTCCCCCAGCGCCTCATCCCAGGAAACGGGTACAAACTTGCCATCGCCTTTTTCGCCAACACGCCGGAGTGGCCGGAGCAGCCTGTCAGTGTGGTACGTGCGATCTACATACCGGTTCACTTTCGCGCAGAGGAAGCCCTGAGTGAATGGGTGATCCGGATCCCCGGCGACCCGTATGGCGCGGCCATTTTCCACAGTCACGAGCATCGCGCACGTGTCGGGGCAGTCGTGCGGGCACGCGCCACGAACGATTCCGGTTACTGGGGGAGCCATTGTTGCCGTCATCATCTGGTCCACGCTGCGGCAGAGGATCTCGGGGACTGAAAGATATCGGATAAACTGCGAACTGCGAACTACGAGTTGTGAATTGCGAACTACGAACTACGGATTGCGAACTGCGGATTGCATTGTCGCTTCACGTCCCCGCCTCCCGCTTCCCGCTTCCCGCCTCGCGCCTATTTTCCCAGTAATTCTCGCGCGATTTCGGCCCCGCGATCCATACCTTGGGAGCCAAGCAGCAGAACAACGTCGTCTCCGTCAGCCGCTCGCACAGTTCGCTCGACGGCTCGCCTGAGGGTTGGCTCGAAGTGAAACTGGGTTCCCTCCGATCGCAGTACCCCGAGTACGGCGTCGCGCTCCGCTTCCGTTACACGGTTTCGTTCGTTCGCCGCGTCCTCACTCGATGTCACGGTGAGGGTAGCGG
>JBPCJT010000281.1:0-5576 GCA_051005015.1 Gemmatimonadaceae bacterium
CTTCATGACAATCCTCATGCCGCTGATGCTCGGCATTGCCTCCGGCGGACGTCTCATCCTCGGCGGTGCCAAACCGGTTCCGGTTAACCCGCGCAATTATCGCAACTATAGGCGTGGGGACATCATAGTGTCGTTGGCGGGTGTTGCCGTCAACCTGTTAATCGCTTTCGCATGCACGCTTTTCATCGCGGTGCTGGGCATGCTCGGCGACTGGGTGCCCAGCGCCGCCAGGACGCTGGCCATACTTCAGGAAATGATGATCAGCGGCGTGATCATAAATCTGGGCCTCATAGGATTCAATCTTCTGCCCATTCCGCCGCTGGATGGCTCGCATGTGTTCAAGTACCTGCTGCCACCCGCATGGTCATTGCGCTATCAGCAGATCGGCTCCTACGGAATGCTGCTGCTGATTCTCGTTCTCGTAGTGGGTCGTCCGTTGCTCAATATCTGGATGGCCCCCGTGTATGGTCTGGCCCAGATTCTTCTGGGTTCGGTAACCCGTTTCATGCTTCCGTCACCGTGGGTCTTCTAGCCACACCGGTGGTGGCGGATGATCCCGCGTGCTTCGTGGTCGACCTCGACCATTTCAACGGTCCGCTGGATCTCCTGCTCGTACTCATCCGTGACGAGGAAGTCGAGATTGCCGACATACCGGTTGCGCGCATCGCTGAGCAGTTCCTCGAGCGAGTGCACAGTCTTGGTCTGACTTCGGCGGCGGAATATCTCGAAATGGCCGCCCGCCTTCTCCGAATCAAGGCGCAAATGTTGTTGCCGCGCCGGGATGACGACGACGGCTGGCCGGATCCACGAGCGGAGCTCGTCAGGCGGTTGCTGGAGTATCAGCAGATGCGCGAGGTCGTGGACGTCCTTGAAAAATTGAGCGAGGAGCGTCGGGGCCATTTCGGAAGCGGCTACGTCACTCCCGAACGCGTTGAGGCTCCGCCTCCGCTGCATTTATCCATCGCAGAACTGCTCGCGGCGGCTGATCGAGTGATTCGAATGGCTCGCCATCCAGGAGTGCACGATGTTATTCCGCGTGCGCTGGATGTGGACGGCGCGATACTTACCATTCGCAGCCTGATGGCCCGATCCTCGCTCGTTCGCTGGGGAGATCTCGTTTCCAGGAACGCGGAGTCGTGGGAAATTCTCTCGGCGCTTCTGGCGCTGTTGGAGCTTGCTCGCCGCGGAGAGCTTTGGCTGAGGCAGATCAGGCCCTTCGGCCCAATGGAGATCTTGCGTGACGCGTCTAGCGAAGCTGCTTGAGGCAGCGCTCATCGCGAGTGGCCGGCCTGCCGCTCCCGACGAGCTTCTGGCACTCGACCCGGAAGCATCCCCCGCCAGCATTCTTCTAGCGCTGGAGGAGCTCCGCAGGCAATACGAGATCGAGGGACACGGCATCGAGCTCGTCGAGGTGGCCGGAGGATGGCAGATTCTAACTCGTTCCGAGTTCACGGAGGCCATCGAGCGCGCGCAACTGGCCGCCCGGCCCCAGCGGTTATCTGGCGCGGCACTCGAAACTCTTGCCATCGTTGCTTATCGGCAACCGGTAGGGCGCGCGGAAATAGAGGAGATCAGGGGAGTTTCGGTAGGGGGAATGCTGCGGCAGTTGCTGGATCGCGGCTTGATCGATGTTGAGGGTTGCGCGGAAGGAATCGGGCGGCCTCTGCTTTACGGGACGACTCCGGTATTCCTGGAACACTTCGCGTTACGGCATCTCGGCGAGCTCCCGCGGGCGGACGAGCTTGTCATCGCGCTCCGGGCTCAGCCGGCGCCACTCACATAGCCAATTGGAGAAGCCTCGGGAAAGCTCGGGCCCAATGCGCATCCAACGCGCGTTCGCGCGGGGGGGAATCGCGTCGCGTCGCCGAGCGGAAGAGCTTGTAGCCGCCGGCCGCGTCACGGTGAATGGCGCCGTGGCCCGAACAGGGCAGATCGTGAATCCACGGGTTGACAGGATCGTTGTTGATGGGGAAGTGATAGCGCGAGCCGGGCAATTACGCTGGCTCGTGCTCAACAAGCCGGCGGGCGTGCTTACAACGCGACGCGACCCGGGTGGCAGGGCCACGGTGTTTGATATTCTCCCCGACATTCCGGCGATGACGTACGTCGGCAGGCTCGACTACTTAACCGAGGGCGTGCTGCTACTAACGACGGATGGCGACGCCGCGCACGCGCTCACGCATCCCAGCCGACAAGTAGAGCGCACGTACGTAGCGTTGGTCCGCGGCGATGGTGACAGTGCGGCGCGTCATGCCCGAGGGCGTGTCATGCTGGACGATGGCGAGATGCAAGTACGCGACGCTCGCGCAGTTTCGCTTGGAAAGGGGCTGTGGGAATTCACGGTAACCCTTACGGAAGGCCGCAACCGCGCCGTGCGACGGCTGTGTGAAGCCCTGGGTCTCGAGGTGCAGCGTCTTGTCCGGACGAAATTTGGTCCGGTGAGCCTCGGCGATCTCGAGTCTGGAAAGACGCGCGAACTCAGCGCGCGCGAGCGTCGTGCAATTGCGGCAATTACCTCAGAGGACCACTAACGGGCTGGTGCATGCTGGATTGCGGTAAAACCGCGACTCGCCAGCGGAGGCCGGCGCGTTTGGTGTGCGGGAGGCGTCGCTGCGGATTACATGTGGGGACCGCCAGTGGTCCCGATCTTGAACAATTCGAAGTCAGTGGGGGTAGGTGACGCAGTGGCCTTCGGATAGACAGATCAGGAGAGTGCAAGTGGCGACACGCTTAGCGCCGACGAGCGATACCGTGCTTGTACAGCGCATCGTCGAGCAGGTGGGACGACGCGTTGTGGGTCAGGATTACATGGTCGAACGACTGATGATCGGGTTGCTCACCGGCGGGCACGTTCTGCTCGAGGGGGTTCCGGGACTTGCCAAAACGCTCACTGTCAAAACGCTCGCTGAGACCATTAGCACCACGTTCCAGCGCATTCAGTTCACCCCGGATCTTCTTCCCGCTGACGTTTTGGGGACGATGATTTTCGATCAGTCGACGGGAGAGTTCCGGGCGAAAAAGGGGCCGATCTTCGCGAACATAATTCTCGCTGATGAAATCAATCGAGCACCGGCCAAGGTGCAGTCCGCCCTGCTCGAAGCTATGCAGGAGAAGCAGGTAACGATCGGCGGAACGACGTACAAGCTCGATGAGCCCTTCCTGGTACTGGCAACGCAGAACCCCATCGAGCAGGAAGGAACGTACCAGCTACCCGAAGCGCAGGTGGACCGTTTCATGTTGAAGCTGCGAGTCGGGTACCCGACGCGCGAAGAGGAGAAGGAGATCATGCGCCGGATGGCGGGAGGTGAGCCTATCACCGTATCCCATGCCGCGACGCCGGAACAGATACTCGAAGCTCGACGGCGAATCGCGGCACTGTACCTCGATGACCGGGTCATGGACTACATCGTGGATATCGTGCACGCCACGCGCGCACCGGGGGAAGCCGGGCTTCCCGATCTCGCTCCACTCATCGAATACGGTGCCAGCCCGCGCGCGACTATTTTTCTCGCGCAGGGAGCGAGGGCACACGCTTTTCTGCGTGGACGCAACTTTGTCACACCGGACGACGTGAAGGCGGTCGCGCCGGACATTCTGCGGCACCGCGTTCTCACCACCTACGAGGCCGAGGCGGAAGAGGTGACGAGCGATCAGATCGTTCAGCGGGTGCTGGGCAAGATCGAAACGCCGTGAGCCCGGCGCCACGCTCGCGCGCACCCGAACGCAGCACGGGCGTGCGCAGCTCTCCGAAAAATACGCCTGCCATCCGCGAACGACAGACGGCCGGAGTTCCGCCGGAAATCCTGCGACAAGTCAAACTCCTGGAGCTGCGTACTCGCGGCCTGGTAAACTCCCTCTTTACCGGTGAGTACCATTCCGTTTTCAAGGGCCAGGGAATGGAGTTCGCCGAGGTAAGGGAGTATCAGCCGGGCGATGAGGTGCGGTCAATCGACTGGAACGTCACGGCGCGAATGCGGCACCCGTATGTCAAGCGTTACATCGAGGAGCGTGAGCTCACCGTCATGCTTGCTGTGGATCTCTCCGGCTCGGCACGGTTTGGCACGGTAAACCGGTTCAAGAGTGAGTTGGCAACGGAACTGAGCGCGGTTCTCGCCATGTCGGGTGTTCGCAATAATGACCGTGTCGGCGCGCTGCTGTTCACGGATGAGGTGGAGCACGTTGTTCCACCGGGGAAGGGGAGACGCCATGCGCTGCGGCTGATTCGCGACATCCTGATATACGAGCCCGCCGGAAGCGGGACGGACATCGCGGGTGCCGTGGATTATCTGGTGAAGATGCTACGGCACCATTCCATCATCTTTCTGATTTCCGATTTCCTGGGAACGGACTACGAGCGGCCAATAAAGCTGCTGGCGCAAAGGCATGATGTGGTAGCCGTGACGATGGAGGATCCGCGTGAGCTAATCCTCCCCGATGTCGGCCTCGCGAGGTTCACCGACCCCGAAACGGGACTCACGCTCAACGCCGATACCAGCGACCCGGATGTTCGCGCGAAATTCGAGGAAACGGTGCGCGAGGAAGGGGAAGCGCGGAGGCGAGTCTTTCGACGGCTCGGCGTCGATGAAATCGTCGTGCGCACCAATGAGGGGTATATCGATGCGTTACTTCGCTTTTTCAGGTTGCGCGAACAGCGGGGGCGACGCAGATGATCACCGCACTTTTGGTGGTAGTATGGCTGCAGGCGCAATCTGCCGCGCCTGGTCCGGTCGCCGCGCAGGTGCGCGTCGGAATAACTGTGCGTCCCGAGACTGTTACGGTTGGCGATCCATTCATCGTGACGGTGAGGGTGAGCGCGCCTCGCGGCTCTGCAATCACCTTTCCCGTGGGACCCGACAGCGCGTCCAGCCTCGAGGCCGTCGATCCGCGCGCTCTACGGGTGAACCGCGATTCCGTCATGGTGGATCAAACCGCGCAGTACAGGCTCGTTGCGTGGGACACCGGTGGCCTTCACAGTGCGCTGGCCGATGTCATGGTGTCGGGACGCGCGGACCAGCGAGTGTCGCTGGCCGACGCGCGCGTATACGTGCGCAGCGTGCTACCGCGTGACACAACTCTTCATGTCCCGAAGCCTGCACGCGGGATATTTGCCTCAGAGCGTCCCTGGTGGTACCGACTGCTTGCCGGTCTGCTGGCTCTCGCATTGGCGGGATTGTTCCTGTGGGCGTGGTGGCGCCGGCGCAGGCGGAGGGGGGCGGGCGCCGGCGAGGAAACTGACGCGTTCGCACATGCGGAGCGCGAGTTCGCCCGCGTCGAGGCGATGGGGCTGCTCGAGGCCGGTGAGCGCGGGCGCTTTGCGGCACTCATGGTGGATGTATTGCGAGACTATCTCGCCTTGCGAGTGGATGCGGCGCATCCATCGCTAACGAGCAGTGAGATGATCCGCGCGCTCGAGAGCCGGCCGGACATACCCGCCCAACGACTCGCCCTGATTCTGGGGGAAGCCGACCTGATAAAGTTCGCGCGGCGTCCGGTGACGGTGGAGGGCGCGCGAGCGATAGCGCGCGACAGTCGGGGTGTGGTGTGGGAAGTGGAGAACGCAGTGCGCGCGCAAAGCG
>JBPCJT010000282.1:0-11777 GCA_051005015.1 Gemmatimonadaceae bacterium
GGCCACAACTTCTGCGAGCACGTGATGGGGCCGGGCGTTACCGGCCTGGTGAGGGAGCTGGTTGGCAAGAAGCCGCGTACCATGGACGACGGCCGCCCGGGCGGGTTCTACATTCCGCGGTTCCGCAATCTGAGCGATCGCCAGCCCGGATTCATCCGTGGCTACGGATTCGAGGGCAACAGCGGCCAGTCCATGTTCCCGTGGCACACGGGCAGGCCGGGATTCGGAGCTCAGTACAAGAAAGCCGTGCGCGATCACGCTGGCGCCTTCATAAATATGGGCGCGTTCGGCGAGGTTCTGCCGCGATTCGAGAGTTTCGTCGACATCGATCCCGCGATGAAGGACGGCTGGGGTATTCCAGTGCTTCGCTTCCACTACCAGTTCGGCGACAACGAGCGCAAGATGGCCGAGGACATGGTCGCGACGGCGCGTGAGATGTTCGAGACCGCCGGGATCGAGATAGTTGGCGTGGATCGCGAGATACTCACCGAGGGGTGGTCCATTCACGAGCTGGGCACCGCGCGGATGGGCAGCGATCCCAGGACTTCGGTACTGAACCAGTTTCAGCAGTCCCACGATGTGCGGAATCTGTTTGTCGTGGATGGTAGCAGCCATGTAAGCGCGTCGTGTCAAAATCCCACGTGGACGATAATGGCTCTGGCGTGGCGCTCGTGTGATTATCTGGCGGACGCATTCAAAAGGGGGACTCTGTGACTGACATGTCTTCTCCCGGGTCTGTCTCGCGTCGCGAGATGATCGAGGTCACGGCTGCGGCGCTGGTTACGCCACTGCTGGCCACCAGACCGCGCCCGGATCTCCCGGATGACGGGCTCCCTGCCCGATTTCTGACACGAGCGGAGTACGCGCTGCTCGACGAGCTCACGGAAATGATTATTCCCTCCGACAATCATTCGCCCGGAGCGCGCGCCGCCCGAGTGGCAGGCCACATAGACGGCCGTCTGGCCGAATCGCTCGATGCCAGGTGGCAGGCGCTCTGGCGGAGCGGGCTGCAGGGAGTCGATGGGCTGTCGCGTGAGCTCAACGGCAAGATCTTTTTGCAGGCCGCTCCTGCCGAGCGAGTGTCAGTGCTGATCCGAATGGCGGCTGGCGAGCTGGACCCAAAGACGCCGATGGAAGTGTACTTCGTAGAGCTAAAACGGGCGACTGTGAGGGGCTACTACACTTCCAGGATCGGCATCCACGCCGACCAGGAGTACAAGGGAAATGTGTACCAGCCGGGGGAATACGCCGGGCTGGATGCGAAGTAACGCTGGGCGCGCCGCAATGCGTGTATTTGTTCACGGCTTGCTACACGAGGGAAATTGCGTGGCAAGCTCCCCGCTATCTCGCCAACCACTTCTCTATGATGTCCCCAACCGTCTCTGGAGCTTCTTCGGGGGTGAAGTGCCGGACGTCAGGTATGATATCCAGCGTTGAGCCCGGAATCGCCTGGTGGAGCTCCCGCGCAATAGCTGTGGGAAGGAAAGGGTCGTGCGCGCCCCACACGATCGCGGTGGGCGCCACGATGTCTTTCAGTCTGGCGCCAAGGGCTACTGTCTCCGACGGGTCGAGCGCGAGAAGGTGCTCCACAAGAACGTCCCGCCCTTCTGGTGTGGCAAAGGGCTTCACATACTGATCCACCGAATGGTGCCCCCGTTCGTGCTCCACGTAGCCGCGCTGAAGATCGCTCCGCAGAATTCCGAGGATCCACGTGAAGGGCAGATGCCGTGTCAGGGGAAGCGACGCCTTGGCCATCTTCACGTCGCGGGTAGGCCAGTTAGCGAACGCTACCGAGTTGATGAGGCATATTTTCGATGTTCGCGTCGGATGCCGGATGGCCAGGTGCTGCGCTATGCCGCCACCCACATCATGCCCAACGATCGCGGCCCTCTCTATTCGCAGTGAGTCGAGGAGTTGAACGACCCGGTCGGCGTGTCCCTTGATGCTGACATCACGTCCCAGTGGCTGGTCGCTACGGCCAAATCCCAGAAGGTCGACGACGACAACGCGATGCCCATCGGGCACCAATGGCACAACGTCGCGCCAAACATGCGACGAGGTCGGAAAGCCGTGCAGAAAGACGAGTGGCTCACCCGATCCGCGTGTGCCGGCAGCATAGTAGTACAGTCGTGCGCCGCCTAGGTCAACGAACTCACCACGCATCAAAGCGGGATAGCAGGGGACACGGAGTGAGGAGTGGATGACGGTGTGTACACAACGATCCTGCCAGCCAGCGCCGACGCCGCTACGGTATATGGAGAAGCAAGGTAAAGCTGACCAGGTCCCGAGCGGCCCGGAAAGTTTCGATTTATGGCGGAAATTGTGACCTCATCCCTGGTCCGTGAAACACCCGGGCCGGCGTTAATGCAGGCGCCGCACGATGGCTCTATGAAAGTCGCACCAACCTGCTGGAAGATTTCGTCGTATCCGCGTTCCTTGCAATACTGATACACATCTCTCGAACCGCACTGGATGTAGGTGCGAACGGCAACCTGCTTGCCAAGCTCGGCGGCTTCCCGGAAAACGCTGGCGTACATGTCCATGTCCTCTTTTTTACCGGCGGTGCAGCTTCCCGCGTAGGCGATATTTACCGGCACCTCATGCTCCAGCTCGTCCACGTAAATGCCGTTGCCGGGATCACCCGGCAGGGCCACCATTGGACGTAGTGCAGCAGCGTCGATCTCGATCACCTTCACGTACTCGGCGCCGGCATCGGAAAAAAGGCCGTCGCACAGAGCGCCGGCCTCAATCGCGCTCATGCCACGCTGCGCCACAAGATAGTCTACCGTACGATCATCGGGTGCGATGATTCCCGTAAATGCTCCGACTTCAGCCGCCATGTTCGTCATGGTCGCGCGCTCGTCAACTGACAGGCTTGCGACCGCGTCTCCGGCGTATTCGACGATCTGACCAATCGCGTCGCCATTCTTGATGTAGGGGTGACGCAGCATCTCCAGCATAAAATCCTTGGCCGTCACGTTGGCCGGCTTCCTGCCACGTACGTTCACCTTGAACGACCTCGGCACTTCTACGCGCACGTCCCTGGTGATCCAGGAGTTGAAGATCGCCGTTGTTCCCACTCCAAAGGCGATACAGCCGACGGCGCCGGCGTGCGGCGTGTGGGAATCGGAGCCTATGATCACCTGACCTGGAAGCGCATGCGCCTCGAGGATTTTCGAGTGACAAATCGCCTCGGAGCCCTGCGATACCAACGCGCCATGAATGTTGGCGCGTTTTTCCAGCTCACCGTACAACTTGATACCCTTTTCTGTCGCGAACGTGCGCTGCTTGGCCTCGAGCTGATTGGCGACATCGAGCAGTCCCATCTCGACGTGCTCGGGCCGCATTACCTGGTCGAGAAAGGTGAGGTGGTCGCGGAAGAAGAGGATAGAGGACGGATCGTTTACGGGCTCCTGTTTTCCGACCAGCTCCTCGAAGAAGATGGCCGCCATGGGTGTTACATATTCGTGGCTGAATCGAAGATCGGTGCGAACGAATCCCTGGTCACCCGGCCTCACAGCACTGACACCCGATTGGCCCGCGGAAGCATCCGTCACCCAATGCCGCGCCAGGATTTTCTCAGCGATAGTCATGGGGCGGTGAGGGGTTTTGAGCGCCGGCACCAACGCTTTGCCCTGCAGCCGGGCGACGTTGTAGTTGAACAGGCCGCCGTGCTCAATAATGCCTCTACTAATGCCGCCCTCACCTTCCGTAAAGACGGAGAGAGGGATTTCTTCACCTTGACGCACGCGCTCGATCAGAGAGAAATCGGTGGATGCCAGGACACCCAGGTTCTGGCAATTCTCCAGGTATATACGCTCGATACTCTCCGCGATGACGAGCTTGATTCCAGCTGTCAGCTCGGCGTAAGGGGACTGTTCTCGAGACGATCCCTTTCCACGTCGTTTCCCGGAGACGCTGCACACGAACCCGCTCTTCCGGACAGAGCCGCGCTCGATGGGAAACTCGTTGCCAGCCTTGAAACCCAAATAGGGAAAATCGCCAAGGGTGGCATCGAAGTAGTAGCAGATGTACGCTGGTGTAATCTCGTCCGTGGATATGTTGTCGCGCAACGCGGGGTGCAGGGGCGATCCCACCGGTGTGGCGGGATCGAATCTCAGGTCCTCGCCTTCCAACTGACGCCTGATAAGCGAGGGATCCTCCGTAAGAAAGAGGACGCGTCCGCTGAGCTGGACGCTATTTGGAAGCTTGTTTACAGTTCGGGAAAGCAGGCTGGCGATCATCCCGATGTGGGTTAGAAGAGGCACGCAAGATGGTGGTTGCCCCTTGCAGCGACAAGGAGTGCGATTACTTGGATTGCGGGCAGGGTCCCAATTCAGTGGCAGCAGGCGCGTCGCCGCCGATTATCCTTGGACGCGAATTCGATGAGGACACTAGCGTATCGCCGCGCAAATGGACAGTTTTGACAGTGCCGCACGCTTCGCAGAGCCGCCTGACTGCTTTATCCGACAACGACTTACCCGCGAGCGCCGACCGTGACCCAACCTGCGACTGTCCTGGCTACCACCGTTGAGGAACCCGAGAGCGGCATTGATTTCCCTCTGGCCTGGATCCTCGATAACGCAACAGAATCAATACAGTATAGAGCCACCATCGACGTAGCCAGACTTACATTTCCATATTCTTCACGTTTCCACGGGCTGCCGTACAGTATGATCCCAGCGCTGGAGCTCGCCTTGGCGCAGTCTTCGGACGGGATCTGGAACCGTGCCATTTTGTCCGTTCCATCCCAGCGGGGCGATCGCTTTAGTGGCGTCGGTACGATCAGCGCGGTTCGTCGACTGGTTGAATACGGCTGGGATCGAGAATCGCCGCCCCTGCTCAGAGCCCGCCGAATACTGTTTCGACTTTTAGCTGAGGACGACGATCCCGCCTATGCGTTCGAGTTGGCCCCCAGGCGAGGAGCTGATTCCGGGGCCGCTCGCCGTTCGCGGACCATCCTGAGGGAGGCGGCGGCCGCGACTCTCGCCCAGGCAGGTTACGAGAAGGATCCTCGTTTGCGAGGCGCGGCAGCGCGAATAAGGGAACGTCTGCTGGCCTTTCTCTCCTCCCCACTCGCGCCGGATCAGCTGATTCGAACGGGTAATCAGTGGGTTCTTCGCGCGGATGCGGCACCGCCGTCCATCTACGCCCTGACCATGCTTGCCTACATGCCTCTCTTCAGGAACGAGCGATATGAGGTCATTGGTCGGCTTGCCGATTATTTGGCAGCTCCCGCACCTAGAAGCGCTCCGGCGGTGGCCACAGGAAAAGACCCGGTCCAGATGCCCCACCTTATTCTGGGAAATCCGCTTCCAAGCGCATTCGCGGCAGAAGCCGATATTCCGTGGGCGCTTACCTGGCTCGAGCTCGCCGCGAGGCTGGGGATATTGCGCAAGAACGAAGGATGGATGAGCATTTTCGACCGCTTTCTTGATTCTCGGGACGAACGCGGGGTGTGGCATCCACGCAAAAATCTCATAGCTCCACGATCCACCAACCCATTTGCGTGGCCCGGCTTTCCGCTTGAGCCTTCTCTCACGGGAGAGGCGCGCTGGACGGACGTCACCTTCCGGCTGGGACTCATTGCACGGTTGCTGGGACGTCAGGTAAATCTGGTTTGAGTGGGTCAAACATGGCACATCGCTAAGAGTTTTCTACCAGGCAGAGCTGTTGACTAGCACTCGAACGCATGCCTCCGGCATGCTTGAGCTGCGTGCGGGGGTTCGTGTTGGAGTGACGGAGGCAGGGGATACCGGCGCGCCGGCTGTCGTATGCCTTCCCGGTTGGGGAGGGTCGCAATACCTCTTTCGTCACAACCTTGCCGCCATGGCGAACGCCGGATTTCGCGCCATCGCCGTTGCCCTCAAGGGACACGGGGAGAGCGACAAGCCACTGGGGACAGGAGACTACACGCTGGACGGGATGGTGGCGCATGTCTTCGACGTACTCGACGCTTTGCGCCTTCAGAAGGCGTCGCTCGTCGGCCAGTCCATGGCCGGTCCCATCGCCGCCCAGGTTTGTCTTGCCGCTCCGGAACGTGTGGAGAAGCTCGTCCTTCTCGCGCCGGTTGGCTACGGTCCGGTTCTTCCCGTTTCGATCGCTCGCGTGCTGGCTCCCACTGGCGTGGCACGTCCGCTTCCCGCGTTAGCCAAACGATGGCTGTTCAAGTTCGTGGTGAGGTCGATGTACGGCGACCTGGTCGCACCCTCGGAGCGGGACATAGACGAATACTTCGCTCCAACCAGCGATCCGGATTTTGTGCGCGCCCTGCACCGCCTCATTCATCACTTCGACTGGCGATCGTTCGACGACGGACGCTTGCGCGCACTTCGAGTGCCCCTGTTGGTGATCCGGGGTGATTCCGATCCCATTATTCCCGCGAGCGTGCTGAACCGCTTTCGCCGCGATGTGCCTGGGGTGCTAATCGTTCGCATCCCGGGTGCGGGCCATCTGCTGAGCGAGGAGGCGCCGGAAGCTGTTAACCGGGCGCTGGTTAAGTTTCTTTCCGCGCCGGTGGCCATCTCACAAGACTGACCTTTGGACACGCTCGGCATGGGCTGAGCCGCAGCATGTAGTTAGCTTTCCGGGCAATGGATACCATTACAGCGGAAAGCGGCGTCACATTCGACGACCTGGATCTCGCGCAGGAGCTGCTCCAGGCGGTTCATGAGGCTGGGTACGAGCGACCAACCCCTATTCAGGCGGAGGCGATTCCGGTAGCGCTCAAGGGGCGCGACATCATTGGTTTAGCTCAGACTGGAACCGGAAAAACGGCGGCGTTCACCCTTCCCATCCTGAACCAGTTGCTGGGCGGTCCGCGCCGAGTGCGAGCTCTTATTCTGACGCCCACACGGGAGTTAGCCGCCCAGGTTCACGAAAGCTTTCGCAAATACGGAGCGCATACAGATCTGCGTGCTGTGGAAGTGTACGGCGGCGTAGCGCTCGGCCCGCAGGAGAAAACGCTCAGACGCGGAGTAGACATCGTCATTGCGACTCCCGGCAGGTTGATCGACCACATGGAAAGGCAGAACGTGGTTTTCGACGATCTGGAGATCCTCGTGCTTGACGAAGCAGACCGGATGCTCGACATGGGGTTCGCTCCCCAGATCAACCGTATCGTCCGGGAGGTTCCTCCCTATCGGCAGACACTTCTGTTTAGCGCAACAATGCCGGCAGAGGTGGAGGCCCTGGCGCGGAAGTATTTGCGAAAGCCTGTGGTCGTGCAGGTGGGCCGTCGGTCGCAAGCGGCGCACACGGTGACGCACGCGGTGTACCCGGTTTCACGTCAGCGAAAAACGGCCCTGCTACTCGAGCTGCTTACGAGAGACGAGGCCCTCGAATCTGTACTGGTCTTTGCCCGAACGAAGGGAGGAGCCGATCGGATATTGCGGGAGCTGCATGGTGCCGGAATCTCCGCGGCGGTAATGCACGGCGACCGATCGCAGGCTGAGAGGATGCAGGCCCTGGCGGACTTCAAGGCCGGGGCCATCAGCGTACTTGTGGCCACCGACATCGCGCAGCGAGGGCTCGACATCGCTGGAATCAGCCACGTCGTCAATTACGACGTGCCACAGGAAGCCGAGGATTACGTGCATCGCATCGGCCGAACCGGACGCGCGGCGGCTACGGGGGATGCGTTCACGTTCATGTCTCCCGACGAGATAGCAATGGTGCGATCGATCGAGAGACTGCTCGGTCAGCCGATTCCGCGAATTTGCCTTGCGGGATACGATTTCGGCAGTGTAGGATCGTGACGCTGGGGAAAAAGGCGGCGGTTGTGCTATCCACGACATTTCTGGCGACTTGCGCACGTGTGCTGGCACCGCCCCCGCCATCATCGGAGCCCGGTCTAAGCCAGGAGCTTACAGTGATCGGAGTTCCGGTGGCCATCGCCGCCAAAGCCGCTCGCACGCTAGCCACGTACGCCTACACCACGAAGCGGTTTGGCACCGATTCAACCTGGGGATACCGCGCGGTGGATGACATGAGTGTGAGGCTTCGTTACACCACGCCGTCACGCGATTCCACTCGCATGCTTGTGGAGTACTGGGGCCGCTGCGAGCGTGGCGGCGTCGCGTGCCTGAGAGGCGAGCTCGCGGCTCTGGCCGCGGGAATCACGCAGGAAGAAGCAACGCCACAGTAGCCTGCGTCGCCGTATGTGAGATAGCGCTGTGTTCTTCCTGCGTGGTGCGTGCGCGGGGCATGCCATGTGCTGACGGCCTCACCGTTGGTGGCTCTGCTCAATGCCGAGCCCTTCCGAGTCGAGAGAGGATTACCGTGTCCTGAGCCAGACCGCGTGTCAGTCGGATGCTGAGATTCGCGGCGCCGTACCCGAGGCCAAGCGGGCCATAGGCTATGGAATCGCGATTGGTCCAGATGGAGACGCCGTATGTACTGCGCATCGGATGGACGCTCACTATGTGGGTATCGGCGGCTACGACGACGCGGCCGGCAGATGTGTCGAAGTGAACCGCGACCGTCTGCCCCTCCGTGATGGCGGAATGGCGTGCGATGGTCAGGGCAGCCAGAAGATCGGTTGTCGCGCTTCGGACGAAGGCTCGGTCCCGAATCCGGCCGACGTGCGGAAGCGCGATCAGGACCACTATCGCCACCACTGCCAGCACCATACTCATCTCTATTAGCGTCGTGCCTCTTCGCACCACCATTCCCCTTGCTGAAGGTGCGGGCTATATACGGCATGCGAAGAAGGTTCGTCGAATCAAAAGAGCGTGCCTTGGCGCATTGCATCGCGTATCGGACTTTGAGGAGGCGTGATGAGCAAACAGCTTGGCGGGGTGGAGTACATGAAGGCTTTCACGTATATAGTTATTCTCGCAGGCTTGAGTCCGGTGGCATTGTCAGTCGCGTGCACGGCGGTTCCGTCGGGCTCGAACGAAGCGATTGGAGCAACTGTTCTCGAAATGGGCGAAGCGATCACTTCACTGCAGCAGAGCCAGGCGGAGATGCAGGAGCAAATTGATTCACTTCGGTCGGACATCGCGCGCCAGGACACGTTGGTCAGACAGGTCGCGAACCTCGCAGGGATGCCGAAATGAACAGGGCTAAGTCGTCTCGCGAGGGGTGCAGGTACTCATGCCTTCACGGGGCCTTTTGTCAGTCCGCTCGAGGCGGCACCAATTTCGCTACCGTTCGGCAACTCTACCTTGTACTGACGTGGATCGCTTTTGCCCAACTGTCCCTTAACGCTCGCGCCTCATCCAATCCATGAAGATTACAATCGAATATTGCACCGTTTGAGACTACGAACCGCGGGCCGCCAGTTTGGCGGCAGAGATTGGAGATCAGTATCCTGATGCTGAAGTGGAGCTCATTCCCTCGGGCGGCGGCCGGTTCGAGGTCACACTCGACGGCAAGCCTATCTTTCAGAAATCGAGGATCGGCCGGCACGCCAGGACTGGCGAGATACTCGGCCTGTTGGACAAATCACGGTAAAGTCCCACACGCATGCGCATAGCGATTTCTACCGGAGGTGGTGACGCCCCGGGATTGAATGCCGTCATTCGAGCCGCAGTCCTCTCCGCGATCAACCGCGGCTGGGAAGTCCTTGGTGTCAAGCGCGGCTTCGCGGGCCTGTTGGGGGCGGACGAAGTCATTCCCATGACGAAGGAGACGGTTCGCGGAATCGGGCATCAGGGAGGAACGATCCTCCGAACCACCAACCGGGGCAATCCTTTCAGCTACCCCCGGCGACGCATCGACGGAACAGTGGACGAGATCGACCGCTCCGACGAGGTCATCGACAACGCGCGAGAGCGTGGCATCGATGCCATGATTACAATTGGCGGAGACGGGTCGCTGGCGATCGCCCAGCGGCTGTTCGAAAAGGGGATGCAGATAATCGGGGTCCCCAAGACGATCGACAACGATGTCAACGGCACCATCACGACGTTCGGGTTCGATACGGCGGTCACGACGGCGATCGAGGCGATTGACAAGCTCCACACTACTGCGGAGAGCCACGACAGAGTCATGGTGCTGGAGGTAATGGGGCGCAATTCCGGATTCATTGCGCTGCACTCGGGCGTGGCCGGATCGGCCGATGTAATCCTGATGCCCGAGATCCCATACCACCTTGACAGGATCTGCGAAAGGATCATGGCGCGCGACAGGGTGGGCCGGCACTTCTCCATAGTCGTCGCTGCGGAAGGAGCGTTTCCTGAGGGAGGCGAAGTTCAGATGATCGGCGAATCGCTTCCCGGGCAGGCGAAGCGAGTCGGCGGCATAGCCGAAGGTCTAGCGCGCGAAATACAGGCTCGCACGGGAAAGGAGTGCCGCTCGCTTGTGCTCGGGCATCTTCAGCGGGGAGGTGTTCCGACTGGCTACGACCGGCTGCTCGCGGCGCGTTTCGGAGGCGCCGCTGTGCGCGCTGTAGAGGAAAAGAAGTGGGGCCACATGGTTGCGCTCCAGTCTCCGCATCTGGTTACCGTGCCGATAATCGAAGTGCTAAGGGAACCGAAGCGCGTGGACCCAATGCATGACATTGTACAGACGGCACGGTCTCTGGGGATCGGCTTCGGGGATTGAAGGGTAGGGAGGCAGGAGGCGGGAGGAGCGAAGCAGGGATCGAGGGACGAGGTGTGCATGGACCAGGTAAGTATCAGGACCGCGGCCCCGATACACTTCTCCAGGTCTCATTTGTGACTGAAGAGCGCCGCCGCGCGGTTGTAATTTTTGCGCGGGCACCCGATCTGGGAAAGGTCAAGACGCGGCTAGCGGCGGAGCTGGGGGAGCAGGAAGCGCTGGACATATACACTGGGCTGGCGGAAAACACTGCACGTGTTGTTGCCGCGCTCCCCCAGTGTGATCGCATTGTTGCGTATACTCCCAAAGACGCCTGCGTTCGTATGCGCGCCTGGCTCGGTGCCGGTTTCTCCTATGAAGCACAATGCGACGGCGATCTTGGTACCCGGATGGCGCACGCCTTCAGGCGTCGCTTCGAGGACAATGCCGAACGCGTGCTGCTGATCGGTACCGACGCGCCCGGAATCGATTGCCGAATACTGGAGGAAGGTCTCGCCGCGCTAAGTAACAACGACGTTGTCATCGGACCGGCACTCGACGGTGGATACTACGTCATCGGCTTGCGAGCGCCGCATGCAGTGGTGTTCGAGAATGTTTCGTGGAGTGCGACCGACACTCTGCTTCGTTCGATCGCCGCTGCGCGCCGGGCGGGGCTTTCGGTGCACCTTCTGCCGGAGCTGTCCGACATCGATACAGCTCAAGACTGGAGTCGCTGGCAGAGTACGCGGTGAGCGACAGCTGGAGTCATGCCGCTACCACACGCTTTCCTCCGGATTCCATGGCGTTTCGGAGCGCATCCTCTGCTTTCCGCGTTAGCGCGACGGCGGCAAGATCCAGGGGAGTATGCTTTACGCCAGCCTTTAGCGCGGCCACGCCGACGCTAAGTGTCAAAGGCATCTCTCCGGAGGTAAGCCGCTCCGCCGCCGCGATGAGACGCTTTGCCACGACTATCCCGCCCTCCATACCGGAGCGGGTCAATAACGCGGAGAACTGCTGTTCACCCGTCCGGAAAGCAGGATCGGAAAGCCGCACCGATTGCTTCAGCACGTCAACGACCGCACGAAGGGCATCATCCCCGGGACGTTGAACCTTTCCACTTGGCGCATCGATGGCACAGATTAGCAGGGCAAGCTGCTGGCCCGTCCGGTTGGACCGTGCCAGCTCCTCACCTATTCGCTCTTCGAATGCCCGTCGATTTCCCAGCCCGGTAACAGAATCGGTTAGTGCCGCGC
>JBPCJT010000283.1:0-6369 GCA_051005015.1 Gemmatimonadaceae bacterium
CTTGACGGAGTTTTTTTTAGCGCGCGGCGAATGGTCTCATACGAACAGCGCTCCGTGAGACCGAGCTGGACGACCCGATCGGCCAGGAGGCGCAGCGTCCAGCGCACTCGCCCGGCGGGCGGATTGCTACATGCGAGGGCGATCACGTGGGCGTGCTGCTTGGCGGTGAACTTGGGCGCGGCGCCGGCGCGCGGTCGCTCCGAGAGCGCGGCCTCGAGCCCGTCCTCGACACAACGCTGCCGAATGCGGTGCACCGTCGCGATCCCGACGTTCACGGTAACGGCGATCTCCGCGTCACTGTGTCCCTCTGCGGCTTTCAGCAGCACTCGCGCGCGCGTCAGGCGCCGTGCCGAGCTCCGGCCGCCGCGCAGCAGCGTGCCGAGCTGCGAACGCTCATCTTCCGTAAGAGTGACAACGTACTTGGGTAGGCCCATGGCATCCTCGCTCGTGACAAGATGCCACGGCCTACCTGCATGCGGGATGCCACCACGTATCAGAACCTCAGTGACTGAGCACTAGTCTCATGGATTGCAGATACAGATCCCGGCGAAAAAGGTTGGCCATGAGGCTGTGTCGACTGAGCCGTAGCGGAATCTACCCCGGAATCGCGGTGCGCTCCGCGGCGGTGGTCGCTCTCGCATCAGGTTTGCTGGCATGCAACGGATCCACGGGGCCATCGGATGAACCGCGCGTAGCTACACTAGCAGGCAGCTGGGTGCTTGCAAGCATCTCCACGCAGAGTTTACCCTTCACTATTGCTGGAGGGGGCTTCGGGCCCCCAACGCTGATAGCGAAAGCCAGCCTGACTTTCCTGACGGAGACGGGCGTTGATTCGGTCGTGTATGAGGTGGGAGATCAAGCGCAGACGGACACTGTATCCTTTAACTTCTCCCGGAGACGCGATACTGTATTTATTGCTCGTTCCCCTTTTGTTGACACTGGAATTGTAGTCGCTGGTAGCCCAATGCAGCTAAAATTGAGGCGTAATTTCAAGGTTGGCGTGGGCGGGTTCCCGAGCGGGCGTGTTGACGCTCTCTATATACGGTAAATGTCCCGCGGGCGGAGGTGGTGTTCAATCCGACCTTATGCCGGTCCGATTCCGGCGCGTGCATTCGTCGCTTGGTTTGGAAAGAGCCTTGCCAGAACAAAACCCAGTGACCGATTTCGTAGCATGACTCCGCGTATCTACGCGGTTCATATCCTTCCCGGAGCGGGCCAAAGCAATCTCCGGGCAACTCCGACCTATTTACATGCACAACCCTACCTCCCACTGGGCACGAGCGGTTTTGGGCAGTGCCGCCGCGATGCTGTGCACAGCGCTGTCGGCAGCTTCTGAAAGCTGCACCGCCCAGATGCCCGGCCAACCCGTGCTTCAAAACGCTTTCTCCAATCCTGGCATCACCATAGGCGCCAACTATGGGCGTGCCAGCGATCAGGATGCCAGCGGCTTCGCTGGGGCCGCTGCCTGGGCTCCATCAGGCGGGAAGTTTCAGGTCAGTGGCGGGGCTGGAATCGTGAAGCCGGGTGAGCGTGACGGGGTTTTCGCTTGGGGTGTGCGCGCGATGCTTCCTATTGCGCGGCTCAAGCTTGGTGATAGCTTCGGCATCGCAGCGTTCGCGGGTGCGGGCGGCGCCAGCGAAAAGGGCTCCAGTCAGCTCAACATTCCCGCTGGCGCCGCGATCGGATATCGGCGCTCGATCGGTTCCAGTCGTGGCATTTCAGCGTACGCGGCACCCTTCTATTCCTGGTCTCGGATCGACGCCGGAGAGGCCGCGCTCAGCGACGGTGCCTTCCGCGTATCTTTCGGGATAGACATTACCATCGTGCGGTCAGTCGGCCTTACGGCCGGGTATGAAACAGGTGGCGAATTTGGTGCGGGTGATGCGGGGCCTTTGGGAGACGTATTCGGTGTCGGACTGTCGTACGCCCTGAGTCGAGCCAGGTAACTTTCGGTAACTTTTCCCCGGAGAACGAATGAACTATTCAAGCATTCAGCGTCGTGCCGCGGCCATCCTGACTCTTGTCACGGTGCTATTTGCGGTGGATGCCGACGGTCAGGCATGGAACTATCCTTCTTTTCAACCGCCGGTTCACGTGGCCCGCGAGTATAACTTCGCAATCGCGAGTGGTGGGGATGCCGGGGCGACCTTCGTAGGACAGTGGCGGGAAGGGTTTCGCAGCAACACTCATCTGGGATTTGAGGCGGGCGTATCCGATGGAGGCGATGGCGATTCCCGCATTCTGCTGGGCGCAGGTTTCGCGACAACAGTTTTCGGGTCGCAACCAAACCTTCCGCTGGACATCCACCTGACAGCCGGAGCCTATCCATCGTTCGGTGGCGGGACCACCCTGGTCCGCGTTCCAGTTGGGCTCACCCTGGGCAAGCGGCTGGCCTTGCAGAATTTCGCAATGACCCCGTATGCGCATCCTCGCCTGTCGCTGGACTTCTGCTCGGGCGATTTCTGCTTCGATGATGATAACCTCGACTTCTCCATAAACTTCGATCTTGGGGCCGACATCGAGATCAACCCGCAGCTAGGATTTCGCGTGAGTATCCTGCTCGCCGGCGGCGATTCGTTTGACGACAACGCCTTCGGCGTCTCGCTCGCCTGGAGGCCATTGGGAGTCTCGCGCTAGCGCTCTGTCGCGCGAGGCCGAGGCCGTCCTGGCCGAATCAGCTCCCTGATTTTTGGCGCGCGTTTTGCCCTTTAGGTCGTATTTACGCCGTAGGTGACACGTTGATGAATTCGTGAACGCGCGCTCGATACCGCCAATTCTGGTGGTGGACGACAATTTCGACAACGCCGAGATAATTTGTCAGTTCCTCGAATCGAGAGGGCATCCGGTGTTGGCCGCGCACGACGGCGAGGAGGCACTGGCGGCTTTCGAAACCGTGCGGCCTGTTCTGGTGCTTCTCGACGTCATGATGCCGGGTCGGAACGGCTGGGACGTGTGCCGGGTGATGAAGCAGCACCCCGAACATGGCCGCAATGTGCGCATCATCATGGTGACTGCGCTCGGTGAGTGGGACGATAAGCAACAGGCCATACAAACCGGTGCGGATGATTACATAACCAAGCCCGTGGATCTTCCAAATCTGGCGCTCCGCGTGGAGCGCAATCTCGCTCTGCTCACGACAACCGAGTGAAGGGAGAGCCTCGGTGAGCGCCGGTACGATCCTCACTGACAATCCAAATGCCGTCAGCGCAGAGGACGCTGAAGCTCGTGCCTGGCACATAGATGTGCGGTTCGGCGATGCGCTTCTGGATGCGATCGACGCGGTTCACGACCTCCGTGCGATCGTGATCACTACAGAGAATCCGTCCCTGCAGCGCATGTTGGTGGAGCGCGCGCGCGGGCGGCGCATCGCTGTCGTGATGGGGTGTACGGATGACACGATGCGCCGGCGGGCAGTCGAGCTCCGCGCAGACGAGTGGTATCGCGCCACCGCTCCATCCGAGGAAGTCACGTGGCGCATCCACGCCGCCATAGCCCGCGCCACCCCGAGCGGCGCCGAAGTAGCAAGGCGCGTGGAGAACGTGGAGTACGAGGAGATGTTGTACGATGCCCTTACGGGTCTTCCGACGCTCCCAGTGATGATAGAGCGAACTCGCACAGCCTTCAAGGAACGCGGCGAGCTCGTGGTGCTGTATCTCAACTTCGTACGCTACAGCAAGCTCGAGGAGATCTACGGTTGGGAGAAGCTGGACGGCGTTCTGGAAACGACCTCCGCCGCTGTGCGCGAGTTCCTGGATGAGAACAAGCTGCGCACCACCAAGATGATGGTGAGCTTCACCAACGATGACGACTTCATCTTCTTCCACGTCCCCACCGAGCACGCGCGCGCGGCTACGGACCGGGAGATCACCGACATGACGGTGCGGCTCCAACAGCATGTCGCGGCCCGGCTGGAGGCGGCCCACGGCGAGGAGATTGCCACGCTCGTGGATGTCTACGTCGGTTCGGCGCATGTGTACTACAGTCCGAAAATTCGCCTCGAGCGACTCATATATCGTGGCATACGCGAGGCGTCCAACGCCGCGAAAGGTGTGGAAGAGCGCGAGCGGGCGCGCCGCGTAGCGGATCTTCGGCAGACACTGCGCGACCGGAGCGTGTACGTCGATTACCACCCCATAGTCGTCGCGGAGACCGGGAAGATTTTCGGCTACGAGTCGCTCGCGCGCGGGGTTATGCGCAGCTTGCGAAGCCCGGAAGTCATGTTCGAGGTCGCCGCTCAGGCGGATCTCGTGTGGGAATTGAGCCGCCTGTGCCGGACCCGTGCCATAGAGGCGATGCCGCAGCGCCTGACCGGCGATCAACTTCTCTTTCTAAATGTCGACCCGCACGATTTCTTTGATCCGGAGCTGGATGGCTTCGATGTCGAGGATCCCAAGTGCGTGGTTATCGAGATCACCGAGCGAACCGCGATCAAGGATTACCCCAAGTTTCGCGAGAAGCTGCAGAAGTTTCGCGACCGTGGCTTCCGCTTCGCTGTGGACGACGCCGGGAGCGGATACGCGGGGCTGGGTTCGATCGCCAACCTCGAGCCAGACTTCATTAAGCTCGACATATCGCTCATCAACTCGATTGACACGAACTTCATCAAGCAGAATCTGGTCGAAACGATGGTGGGCTTTGCAATCCAGCACGGCGCCAAGGTCATCGCTGAAGGAGTCGAGCGCGCAGAGGAGCTCGAGACCGTTAAACGCCTCGGCGTACATCTCGTACAGGGATTCTTTCTGCATCGCCCGGGGCAGCAGGGAGTGCGGGCGCCATCTGAGGCCGTAGCCGTGCCGGGATAGAGCCGTCTCTATCTTGGCAATCCTGTCTCGGTACTGATACGGCTTCTTCCGGAAACCTGCGCCGCTCGAAAGCCGCCGTACTATCCGATCAACTGTTCCACGAGCGACGCCGACCGTTCGGCCGCCCCAAGCCCGTCCTGTACCATCGCGGCTGCCAGAGCTCCAGCGGTGCGACGCTCGCCGTCGTCCGCTAGCCACCGCGCGAGGTGGGTGATGATCTCGGGTGCCGAGGACGCAGACAGACCTCCGCCTCGCGCAATGAGCGAGGTGGCGTCGCGGTTACCGTTGTACCGCGGGCCGAACAAAACGGGAACGCCAAACGCCGCGGGCTCGATAACGGAGTGGAGCCCGGCCCGGTGAAAACCGCCGCCTACAAATGCGCACGCGGCAAGTGCGTACAGATCGCCAAGTACTCCCGTGCGGTCCACCAGAATCATGTCTTTCTCACCGGCCCCAGGCGTCCCCAGACGACCGTGGTGGATTCCGGTGGCGGACGCCCACTGCTCGATTGCCTGAAGGTGAATTTCTGAAGGCTCGTGCGGGGCGATGATGAGCCGGGCCGACGGAAAGGCCAGCCGCAGCGACTGCCACGCCTCCAGCAGGGGAGCCTCGTCTGACGGCCACGTAGATCCAGCTACGAGGGTAGCGCGATGGCTCCGAAATGGAGTCAGCAGACTCTCTTGGCGGTTGGCAAACTTTGCCCGCTCCCATACCTGGTCATAACGCGTATCACCGGTTACCGCCACAACCGACGCTCGCACACCGAGCCGAGCCAGGCGAGCTGCGTCTCCATCACCTATCGCTCCAACGGCGTCCAGTAGCGCGTACGCATCGCGCAACAGCACAGTGCCCGCGAAGCCTTTTCTGGTAGAGTCCGGCGCGAGTGTGGCGCTGATAAGACCAAGGCGCACCCCGCGAGCAGATGCTTCCTGGGCGAGGACAGGCCAGACGTCGAGCTTGCTGAACACAATCGCCGCCGGCCGGAGCGCATCGAGCGCTGCATTGGCATCGGCGGTGGTATCGAAGGGGAGATAGTCGCTGAAGTCAACGGAGAGCGAGCGCGCAAAGCTTTCGGCGCTCGGTGAAAAGAAAGTGTATGCGAGCTGCAAGTCTGGGCGACGGCGCCGCAGAATGTCGATCACTGGGCGCGCCTGAAGTCCCTCGCCCACGGATGGAGCATGCATCCAGATCAGGGGTCGCTCCCGATCCCGATGTGAATGTGCCCACGCGGCGTAGCGGGCGCGAATGCCGCGCCGTCCGCGCATCGAGCGCAGGATCTTGGAATCCGCCTGAGGGGCGAGCTCGGCGGCCAGACGCGCAATGGCTCCGGCCCCCTCATAGGCGATTCTCAAGATAGGGTTCACTGGCGCGAATGTAGCCGCGCCGCGTACGAAAGCCAGAGATTCCGCCCCCATTCCCGCGGCAGTTGCATCACGCGGTATTCGCCATTACGATATAGCTTACGCCGCGATTGTGCGGTGTGATTCGCCCACTGTCGAACCCTGCAAACAAGGAGGTGATCCATTGTCTAGTTACAGTCCCGCTTCCGGCTCGTACTGGGCAAGCG
>JBPCJT010000284.1:0-4547 GCA_051005015.1 Gemmatimonadaceae bacterium
CTGGCTCATTCTAGGCTCGGGGATCCTGCCGAAAGGCGACTACCGCAGGCCGCATAACGCCGTCGAGAGTGCTCGCACATCGAGCCTGGACGACACACGCCGGACCACGACCACGGTGTTCACGCCACCTTGGGCTCGGCCCTGCATCAATAGCCGCTTGCGCAGGGGGGCTGGGCTGGCGCATACTCGTTCGCCGCGATTGAAGCTCTGATACCGAAACGTCTGCTAGGCCAACCGGGAAGCGGCCGACCTCCTGACCCGGGCCCATCGACCGACCCGCGCGGCAGCCGATCTTCGTCCTGTCTACGATCCTTTTGGTGGGAGCACACTCATGACCACGATTACAAGCGTTGCGCTGAGTTTCTTTGAGGCTTGCGAAGCGGGAAAGGGATGAGAGGAATGCAAGGAGTACTGTAAGCCGGGTGCCACGTTTTCTGCGCAAGCCGAGCCGCTGGCGGATACGCGAACCCTGCAACAGTACGCGGAATGGATGAAGGGGTTGCTAACCTTTGTTTCGGATGGACGATACGAACTGAAGTCGTTCGCTACAGACGAAGAGAGGGCGAACGTCTGCGCGTACGCCGTTTTCTCGGGTACGCATACCGGCGAGGGCGGCCCCTGTCCACCGACTGGCAAGAGTGTGAACACCGACTATGTGTATGTCATGGACTTTGACGGCGATAAGATCCGGCACATGACGAAGGTCTGGCATGCGGGACTAGCCATGAAGGAGCTTGGGTGGGTCTAGTATTCCGTGTGCGGCTCGACTTGAGCGATGCTGGATATAGCGACCGATTTAGTGAAGTGCTCGTATCCGCCTTCTCCCCTTCATCCGGCTTGCGTAAGCAGGGCTGTTAGAGCATTGATGTAACCGGGTCCGCCGTTTGGCGCGTGTGACCGCTCGCTGACCATTCGATCTGCCCAGTCGTGCGACCAGAGTCGGTCGGTAGCGTAATTCTATTCGGCGCGGGCGATCCTCCGTTCAACAGCGCTCAGAATTACAATGTGCTCTGTACCGAACAGGATGAATCGCGTTCAGCTGCACGGATCAGAATGTCTGCAGACGTCGTCGTCCCCGTGGACCAGATCGGCCCGCTCACCGCTAATCCACCGCCCAGCATCTTCAGCAAATCCGACAACGGAGGTCCCATGTCCACGACCACCGATCCCGCTCGCCTGCTCCCCGAGGAGATGCTCGCCCGCTTCGACCAGCGAGCGGCCGGTTACGACCGCGACAACACGTTCTTTCAGGAAGACTGGGACGAGCTCCGCCAGTCGGGCTACCTCCTGGCCGCTGTCCCCAGTGACATGGGGGGCGCCGGCCTGGGTCTGGACGAGGTCTCCCGGCTCCAGTCGCGCCTTGCCTACCGCGCCGCACCCACAGCCCTCGCGGTCAACATGCACCTGTACTGGACCGGCGTGGCCGCCGACCTGTTGCGGACAGGGGACGAGTCGTGCCGCTGGATACTCGAGAAGGCGGCCGAGGGCGAGGTGTTCGCCGCCATACACGGCGAAGCCGGCAGTGACATCCCGCTGCTGCTGTCGACCACCACGGCCAAGCGCGTCGAAGGAGGCTGGCGGCTTACCGGGCACAAGCTGTTCGGTTCGCTGTCGCCGGTATGGACCTACGCCGGCTTCCACGCCATGGACACGTCCGACCCATCGTCCCCCCGGATCATCCACGGCTTCGTTCCCCGTTCCTCACCGGGCCTGCAAATCGTAGAGACCTGGGACACACTTGGCATGCGGGCAACCCAGAGCCACGACACCGTCCTCGAAGACGTGTTCGTCCCCGACGAGCTGTGCCCTCGTCTGCCCGGCAGGATTCGCCGGCGCCGGCCCCTTCCAGGTCGCAATCTTCGCGTGGGCACTGCTCGGCTTCGCCGCCGTCTACCATGGCGCCGCCCGGCGGGCCTTCGACATCACCCTCGCCTCGAGCAGATCTTCCGAGACGTGCGCATGGGGCGCTTCCACCCCGGCAACACGCTGCTGGCCCACGAGCTGGTCGGCAAGCTCTGCCTCGGCATCAACCCTGACGACCCCCAGCGCTGGGGCTGAGCGGCAAGCCCCAGCTACGGCCTCTTCGGCGCCGCGGGCGCTGTCGCGCTTAACCGTCCCAGCACCTCTCCCAACCGGTCGATTTCCGCGCCATACGCCGCCCAATTTCCCGCGCGCTGAGCGGCGATGGCGCGATCGTAGTGCGTCCGCGCCCTCGCCAGCAGCTCGCCGCTCGTTCCCTCGGCGGACGCTGGCACAGCGGCCACGGGAGCCGCCGGTGAGTCGGCCGCAGCCACGACCGTTGGTGTACGTGAAGGCTGGCTACCGAAGAGACGCGACAGCCCAGACTCCAGCGTCTCTTCCATGACCACTCGGTTCTGGTGCGCCACGATCACGCGCTTGAGCTCGGGAATCTTGCCACCCTCCGCGCGCAGGTACAGCGGCTGCACGTAGATCAGCGACTCCTCGATGGGAATGACCATCAGCGCGCCGCGAATGACTTCGGATCCCCGCTGGTCCCAGAGAGAAACCTGGCGAGCGATCTCCGTATCCTGGTTCATCCGGTTCACGATCTGTTGCGGACCGAACACGAGGCTCTGCTTGGGGAAGCGGTACACGTTGAGCTTTCCGTAGTGCTCGCCGTCGTTCCGCGCCACCATCCAGGACGCGAGGTTGTCCTTTCCCCGCGGCGTGAACGGCGACATGAAGATGAACTCCGCGCGCTCCTCGCCAGGCAGCCGCATCACGATGCGCCGCATGAACGTATTCTGCCCCTCTTTCTGCTCCAGCGCCGGAATCTGCCACTGGTCCTCCCGGTGATAGAACGCCTCCGGCTCGGTCATGTGATAGATGGTGTAGAGCGCGACCTGTGCGCGGAACAGATCCTCGGGATACCGGATGTGCGACAGCAGGTCCGGCGGCATGGCGCTCATTGGCTGCAGTATTCCGGGAAAGACCCGTCCGTATGTGCGCACGACGGGGTCGGCTGGGTCGGAGACGAATGCGCGCACGCTTCCGTGGTACGCGTCGATCACCACCTTCACGCTATTCCGCATGTAGCTGGTGCCATCCGGCAGGCGCTGCGCATACGGGTAGCTGGCGCTGGTCGTGTAGGCATCCATCAGCCACGAGAGTTCCCCGGCGGCATTGAGGACCAGATAGGGATCGCTGTCGAAGCGCAGGAACGGGAGTGCCTTGTGTGCGCGCTCCACGATGTTGCGGTGGTACAGAATCCGGCTGTCGTTGGTGATGTCCCCGGAGAGCAGGATCTTGAGGGAGCCGAAGCGCCAGGCCAGAACTGTCCGCCGCGCGAGCGACGAAATGGAGACTCCCCCGGTGCCCTTGTAGCTGGCAAAGATGTTGGATTCGCCTGACGGGTAATCGAACTCGCGCTGCCGGGTGCCAACAATGGCGTAGCTGTTGGTGAGCTCGCCGAAATAGATCTGTGGCCGCGTGGTGCGGAGCGTGCCCGTCGTCACCGGCGGCAGATCCTTGACGAGAAGAACCGGAAGCCCCTCCCCCGTTACCTGGTTCACCGGTGCCAGCGTCAGCCCCATGCCGTGTGTGAATGTGAGGTGCTCGTTAATGAACGAGCGCGTGGGAAGGGACGCCGAGTTCAGCTCCCGGGGTGACAGGAGCACCTGCCGATATCGCCCATCGATCCAGTAGCGATCATCATCGACCGAGATGAAGTCGTAGTACGTACGAATTTCCTGGATCTGCCCAAAGGTCTGCAGCAGGGGGTCGCGATCCCAAAGTCTTACATTCTCGATCGTCGCTGCATTCTTCTGGATGTCCTGGAGCGTGAGCGTCGCCTCGCCGCGAAGGTCCCCTGTCGTCACGCCATCCAGCGCCCAGGCCCGCCTGGTCGCGGCGATGTGCCGCGCCAGATACGGCTGTTCGCGAGTTAGCTCCGTGGGTGCCACCACCAGCTTCTGCACCGCGGCTGGGTATGCGACGCGTGCAAGAAGGGAGACTGCGGCGTAGGTCCCGATCGCGGCAAACGTGTACGTCCTGACCCTGTCACGCACGATGCCGGCGATAACGACGCCCGCGGCGATGAGGGCGGACACCGCGGCGATGTGAAGGCCGGGCAGCCGCGCATGCACATCAGCGTAGCTGGCTCCCACCAAAGGTCCTGTGCTCGAGAAGAGCAGCCCGGGAATATCGACCAACCAGAGCTGCAGCGCCGCGAGCACGAGGTAGAGTGCAATCAGGGCCGAGATGTGACCGGCCGCTCCGTGCGACACGCGTATCTGCGGTTGCGGCGCGACGGGGATTTCGCTCACTACGAAGCCACCGCTCACCGCGATGCCCCCGCTCAACACGTAGAACGCGCAGACGAGCAACAGCGCGAGCACAGTGAGCGCCACCAGAAGGGCGAGCGCGCCGGAGAGCACCGGCAGCGTGAAGGCGTAGAAGGCAACATCGCGGCCGAACATCGGGTCGCTGATTCCGAACCGCACTCCGTGGACGAGCTTCAGCACAGCGAGCCAACCACTCGACGCGACGAGCGCGAGCAACAGGGCGGCAACGACGGGAAGCAGGAC
>JBPCJT010000285.1:0-6466 GCA_051005015.1 Gemmatimonadaceae bacterium
GTATAGCTCTCGCGTACCGACTCCATATCCAGGATGTCAGGCGAATCCAAAGCTGTAGAAGGCCGAGCCATTCCAAGTCGACTCCGCCGTGCTCAGCGCACGAAAAAAGAACGGATCGCTGCTATTATCTCGTCCTGCTGCTTCGGAAGCAGTTCGGGATAGATCGGCAGGGACAACACCTCCTTCGACGCAAGCTCCGATTCCGGACAACTCCCTTCCCTGTAACCCAGATAAGCAAAACACGGTTGCAGATGTAGAGGGACCGGATAATACACCTTGCTGCCGATGCCGGCGGATTTCAGGTGTGCCTGCAGCGCATCGCGGCGTTCCGAACGAATCGTGTACTGATTGAAGATCGATTCGGAAGCTTCCTGTATGACCGGGGTTCGGACTTCGGTGACATCGGCGAATGCCTCGTCGTAGCGTGCTGCGTGTAACCGGCGAGAAGCACTCCAGCCAGCCAGGTGCGGCAGTTTGGCCAGCAGCACCGCGGCCTGGATGGTATCCAGCCGGCTGTTGTAGCCCACTTCGTCGTGATGATACTCCGTGGCCCCGCCATGTACCCGGAGACGCCGGAGCCGCGTGGCAATCGCCTCATCCTGGGTCACCAACATTCCGCCGTCGCCATAACCCCCGAGATTCTTCGTAGGGAAGAAGCTGAATGTGCCAATGGCGGCAGCCTCACCTGCCATCACCCACGCATCGCCTATTCGGCGCCGCGCTCCAACGGACTGGGCAGCGTCTTCGATTATGGGCACGCCGGCCAGGCCGTGGGCAAACTGCTCTATCGCGGCCATCTGACCGAACAGGTCAACGGGGATAACCGCTTTTGTCCTGCTGGTTCTCACCGCGGCAGCGTGCCGGAGATCCAGATTGAAGGTGCCGGGCTCGATGTCCGCGAATACGGGCCTCGCCCCAACATTGTGAATGGTCCCGGCAGTGGCAAAGAATGTGAAAGGGGTGGTGATCACCTCGTCGCCCGAACCTACGTCGAGAGCTCGCAGCGCGAGCAGGATTGCGTCGGTGCCGCTGGCACACCCAATGGCGAAGCGCGTCCGGGATAGCTCGCACACCGCGCGCTCCAGATCAGCAACCGATTTGCCCAAGATGAACTGCTGCTCGTCGACAACTCGCAGCATGGCGCTCACTACGTCGTCCCTTATGAGCGCATGTTGTGCATGAAGATCCAGAAGAGGGACGGGCATCATCAAAGATTGAAGGAAAAACTCAACCAAAAGGACCTAATTAGGTGGAACCATTAATGCTGGCACGCATGGAACACGAAGTCAACGCGCCTGCACCGCCGCCACCTGGCCCTGCGCCATCGCAAGCATTTTCCTAACACTTCCATGCTGCTCCCGCTTCCTCATGCCAGTCCTGAAGCGCTCGCACGGTTGGCGCGCGGAAGCGCAAGGCAAGGATTGCATCACAAGCGGCGCTGGCTGCGGACAGTGTTGTCGTGTACGCAATCCGATGCTCCACGGCCGCCTGCCGCATGGTATAGTCGTCGTGCTGGGCG
This sequence comes from Gemmatimonadaceae bacterium, assembly GCA_051005015.1. GTDB lineage: Bacteria > Gemmatimonadota > Gemmatimonadetes > Gemmatimonadales > Gemmatimonadaceae > JACMME01. The sequence goes on from JBPCJT010000285.1 coordinate 1,520, forward strand.
CGCTTCCCCAGCGGTGTGTTGATCAGCAGTTGCACCTGCCCGTTTACAATCGCGTCCACCGTGTTGGGCCGCCCTTCGTGGACTTTCAGTACAAGCTCCGCGGGGATGCCGCGGGCGCGAAGGAAGGCGGCTGTCCCAGTCGTGGCCAAAATCCGGAATCCCATGTCCCGAAAGCGACGTACTATCGGCGCGACGGTGGGTTTGTCGGTGTCATTTACCGTGATCAGAATGGCGCCGGCGAGTGGAAGCTCATTGTCGGCTGCCAGCTGCGCCTTTGCGAATGCGCTGCCGAAAGAGTCTGACAAGCCCATCACTTCCCCAGTGGAGCGCATCTCCGGGCCAAGAACTGGGTCCGCCTCCGGAAACTTGTTGAAAGGAAAAACAGATTCCTTCACCGCGATGTAAGGGGGGACAATTTCTTCCGTAAAGCCCATGCTCGCCAATGAGTCGCCGACCATGGCGCGCGCGGCGATTGAAGCAAGCGGAACACCAATCGCCTTGGAGACGAATGGAATCGAGCGGCTCGCGCGAGGATTTACTTCCAGGACGTAGACCACACGATCCTTGATCGCGAACTGCACATTAATAAGTCCGCAGACTCCGAGCGCACGGGCCAGCGAAATCGTATGAGCCCGCATCGTGACAAGATCCGAGGCGCCGATGATGTAGGGCGGAAGCACGCTCGCGGAGTCACCGGAGTGGATGCCGGCATCCTCGATGTGCTGCATCACACCTCCAATCACGACTGTGGTTCCGTCCGACACGGCGTCGACGTCCACTTCGTAGGCATCCTCGAGAAAGCGGTCGATGAGCACGGGGCGATCCTCGGAAACGCGAACGGCCCGCGCAAAATAGTCTTTCAGCGACGGCTCATCGTACAGGATCTCCATCGCGCGGCCGCCCAATACATATGAGGGACGCACCAACACCGGAAATCCAACCCGGCGCGACACGTCAATGGCATCCTCCACGCTGGTAGCAGTGCCGTTAGGCGGTTGCTGGATGCCGAGGGAGCGGGCGATCGCGTCGAACCGCCCCCTGTCCTCTGCCGTGTCGATAGCGTCCGGCGAAGTGCCGAGAATCCGTACGCCGGCCGCTTCCAGCCCGCGTGTCAGTTTGAGCGGTGTCTGACCGCCGAGCTGGACGATGACACCCATTGGCTGTTCGCGCTCGACAATTTCCAGTACGTCTTCGAGCGTGAGCGGCTCAAAATACAGCTTGTCGGACACGTCGAAGTCCGTAGAGACCGTTTCCGGATTGGAGTTCACCATGATCGTCTCGAAGCCACGCTCACGCAGCGCCATGGCGGCTCGGACGCAGCAATAGTCGAACTCCACCCCCTGACCGATTCGATTGGGCCCGCTGCCAAGAATGATGACGGACTGCCGTCCTGTACGCGGTGCTTCGCTTTCTTCGTCGTAGCTGCTGTACAGATAGGGAGTGCTCGAAGGAAACTCTCCAGCGCACGTGTCAACCATCTTGTAGGCAGGTCGAACGCCCATGGCGTGCCGCCGGAAGCGCGCGCTGGCTTCGTCTTCTCCCCGAAGAACCCCGAGTTGCCGATCCGAAAACCCCGCGCGTTTCATCGTCCGGAGCGAATCTGTGTCCACTTCGGCGAGAAACGCGTACCACTTCTCCGCCTCCAGCAGCTGCTCCAACTGCGCCAGAAACCACGGATCGATTCTCGTCAAATCGAATATCTCCGCGGAGGAGATGCCGCGCTGCATAGCTCGTTTGACTTGAAAAATCCGCTCGGGCGTAGGCTGGCGGAGCGCGCGGCGAAGCGACTCTATGGAATCGTCCGCCAGTCGGTCATCTTCCAGCGATGCCCCAATGCTCCAGCCGGGCCGGCCAGTTTCCAATGCCCGCAAACCCTTCTGAAATGCTTCCTTGAATGTTCGGCCGATCGCCATGGACTCGCCTACGGACTTCATCTGCGTGGTGAGCTCGGGATTGGCTGCCGGAAACTTCTCGAAATTGAAGCGCGGGCACTTCACGACTACGTAATCCAGAACGGGCTCAAAGGACGCGGGCGTGGTCTTCGTGATGTCGTTGACGAGCTCGTCCAGCCGGTATCCGACGGCCAGCTTTGCCCCTATGCGCGCAATTGGGAACCCTGTCGCCTTGGAAGCCAGCGCGGATGACCGCGACACCCGCGGATTCATCTCTATCACGAGCATTTCACCATCTCGCGGATTGACCGCAAACTGTATGTTGCATCCTCCAGCCTCGACGCCGATCTCACGAATTATCGCAACCGCCGCGTCCCGCATCCGCTGGTACTCACGGTCGGAAAGCGTCATCGCGGGCGCGACTGTGATGGAGTCACCAGTGTGGATGCCCATCGGGTCGAGGTTCTCGATCGAGCAAACGATTACGACGTTATCCGCGTAATCCCGCATGACCTCGAGCTCGAACTCCTTCCAGCCGAGCACACTGCGCTCCGCCAGCACCTGCCCTACCGGGGACAGCTCGAGCCCGCGGCGGACGATTTTCTCGTACTCCTCACGATTGTAGGCAATGCCGCCCCCCGTGCCACCAAGAGTGAACGATGGGCGGATTATCGCCGGAAAGCCGGTTATGTCGAGCAGGGCCGCCGCGTCTTCCCACGAACGCGCAATTCCCCCTGTTGGCACCCGAAGGCCGATCCTGCGCATGGCCTCGGCAAATTGCTCACGGTCCTCCGCCATGCGGATCGCGCGCTCGTTGGCTCCAATGAGCTCCACGCTGTGCTTCGCGAGCACACCGCGCTCCGCAAGGTTCATTGCGATATTGAGCGCTGTCTGCCCGCCCATTGTAGGCAGAAGCGCGTGGGGGCGTTCCTTCTCGATTACCAGCTCGACGATCCCCGGAGTTACGGGCTCGATGTAAGTCCTGTCCGCAATCTCGGGATCGGTCATGATGGTCGCCGGATTCGAATTCACCAGGATTACCTTGAACCCTTCCTCGCGCAGTGCCTTCGCGGCCTGGGTTCCCGAATAGTCGAACTCTGCGCCCTGGCCAATGATGATCGGTCCCGATCCGATCAGCAGAATCCGGTCGATGTCAGTCCGGCGAGGCATTCAACAAATCCGTGATGATGTCGTCCAGGGTTTTCAGAGGCGTCCAGTGCGTTGCGAGCCGGAGTTTTGACGAATCACCGATCAGGACCGGTATGTCCGCAGATCGCTGGAGCGATGGGTCGCTGCGAAGTTCGGCCCGTACGCCGGCCAGCAGCAGCAAGCGCTCGGCAATGCTTCGCACCGAGTGCCCCACCCCGCTGGCGACATTGTATGCCTCGCCCGGAACACCGTGCTCTGCAAGTGCTATATAGGCACGCACAACATCCTCCACATGGAGAAAGTCCCGAACCGGCGCAGTGTTGCCGAGCGAGATGACAGATTCGCCGGAAATTCGCAGATCGAGCGCACGACGAACGAGTCGCGGTATCAGGAATTGCCTGTCTTGCCCTGGGCCGCTGTGATTGAAACTCCTTGTCGCGATCACACGCACTCCGTCGGAGCGAAATGCCTCGAGCGCCACAATCTCCTGAGCCGCCTTGGAAGCAGCGTACAGGTCCAGCGGCCGCTGTTCGGCGTTTTCCCGCAGCGGCAGTGCGGAAGAATCCTGTCGGCCGTATTGCAGACCGCTTCCTACGACAAGGACAACCGGATCGAGTTTGCCTGCGATGCGGCGGGCACGTACTTCCGCGAGGAGCCGCGCGGCGCCCGACACGTTAACATCGAGCGCCGAGCCGGGATCTTCCGCCGCGGCCGGCACAAAGGAGACGCCGGCGAGATGAAATATTGCGTGCGGTGAGCTCGCATCGATTGCCGCGCGTATGGAGGCCGGCTGGCGAATGTCGGAAGGCAGCCATGACACCCGCTGGTACTCGTCCCCGGTGAGCGTCGCGACAGTCCCAACCTCGTGTGTCATTCCGACAACGTCCCAGCCTCGCTCGAGCAACTCCTTGCACAACCACTGGCCCACGAATCCCGTGGCTCCAGTCACCAGGGCGCGCACCTTACGAAGGTCCGCTGTGTCGCGCCAGATCGCCCTCAACCATCATTTCCACGAGTGCGCCAAACGAAACCCGAGGCCGCCAGCCAAGCCTGGCGGCCGCCTTCGAAGGGTCCGCTACCAAAACGTCCACTTCGGCGGGCCGAAAAAACTTGGGATCCTGCACTACGTAATCGCGGTAGTCCAGACCCACTTTCGCAAACGCCACCTCGCACAAATCCCGCACGGAATGCGTTACCCCTGTTCCGATGACGTAATCGTCAGGTGAGTCTTCCTGCAGCATTCGCCACATGGCATCGACGTAGTCGCCGGCAAATCCCCAATCGCGCCTCGCCTCCAGGTTACCCAGTCGAAGCTCACGACTTTTCCCCACCTTTATGCGTGCCGCAGCATCGGTGACCTTTCGCGTCACAAACTCCAGCCCGCGCCGCGGGCTCTCGTGATTGAAAAGGATACCGGAGACGGCGTACAGCCCGTAGCTCTCCCGATAATTCACCGTTATCCAGTGACCGTAACACTTCGCCACACCGTACGGGCTACGAGGATAGAAGGGTGTAGACTCGCTCTGCGGCGTTTCCACCACTTTGCCATACTGCTCGCTCGAGCTAGCCTGGTAGAACCGAGCCGCCGGAGCAGCACGCCTGACGGCTTCCAGCATCCGGGTAACGCCGAGCGCGGTGAACTCTCCGGTCAGTACTGGCTGATTCCACGATGTCTGAACGAAGCTTTGCGCCGCGAGATTGTAAACCTCGTCGGGATTGCAGCCGGCGATTGCTTCGATCAGGGAATGCTGGTCAAGAAGATCCGCCGAAACGAGCTCGATCTTGTCCACAAAGTGACTTATTCGCTCGTACGGCGTCGTCGAGCTACGCCGCACTATGCCAACGACGCGATAACCCTTGTCGAGCAATAACTCCGCCAGATACGACCCATCCTGGCCGGTAATCC
>JBPCJT010000286.1:0-13383 GCA_051005015.1 Gemmatimonadaceae bacterium
GCGAACGATCAGCGCAAGGTCAATCTGTTGAAACGGTCGATTGAGTTGTTGCCACAGGGTTGAAGAGGATCCGCACCGTTTTGCTTCGCGTAGCAATCTTGTGGGGCGCGGCAGCGCCCGCTGTCGCAGCCGCTCAGGTAAGGGTGGACCAGCGTCATCCGATCGCCGCGAACGCATCCATCCGGCTTACGATCATCGTTCCAATGGCAACCGTCCGCGTGACGGGGTGGAACCGCGACACGGTCGCGATCACGGGCACCATCGGCGCAAACGACCGGTTCGGTGGAGGGGTGACGTCTACGAGACTGGGCGCAAAGTTTTTTGTCGAATCGCAGGGAGCGTTCAAGGAAAAGAAATCCGTGGGTAAGCCACCATGGCTCGAGTTAAGGGTTCCTGCGCGCGGCAGGCTCTGGATCAAGGGTGGAGGCGCGGACATCGACGTCCGGGAGATCACTGGCTCGCTCGACGTCAGCATCGTCAGTGGACGCATACACGTAGCCGGTGCGCCGCGGGAAGTGAACGCCGAAGCCATGGATGGAGAAATAGAGATCGAGGGGACCATACCCTGGCTGCGGGCGAAATCCGCTGCCGGGACGGTCACGCTTCGCGGAGGAGGAGAGGACGTCGCTCTCGCGAGCGTGAGCGGCAATGTCGCGGTTAATGGAGCGCCGATCACACGCGGCCGGTTCGAGACGGTTACGGGTGACATTCGCTTCAGCGGGTCAACGCCACGGGATGGTGCTCTCACCTTCGACAGCCACAGCGGAGCCGTGGAACTGACCGTTCCTCAGAAAATTCAGGCTGACTTCGATTTCACGACCATAAGCGGATCAATCACGAATGGGCTGACCGGCGCTCGTCCGGTCGTTAGCCGGGATATGCGTGGAAGGGAACTTGGATTGAGCAATGGGGGGGGTGGAGCACGCATTGTAGTCCGGACTTTCAAGGGCGCAATCTCACTGCTCGCACGATGAGGTCGTCTGTTTCCAAAACCAGTTTACAACAGGAGGTTTCTATGCTGCGGCGTTCCTTATCCCGATCCGTGATCATTGCCGGTATGGCATTCGTTGCATTGGCTGCGTCTCCCGCGACGGCGGGCCCACCCTGGATTTCCATCGAATATCCTCCAAGCCCGTATGATCCCACAACGCGAGATGCCTTTCTTCTCGTGCACGCTTTCCATCACGGAACGCCGATGAACTTTCCAGTCAGCGGCACGGCTGAAGGCATTGTGAGCGGGCAGCGGCGCTCGGTGAAGCTCGGCTTCGAAAAGACGTCACGAACGGGGACATTCGCCCTGAAAAATCAGTGGCCAGGGCAGGGAACCTGGACCCTGATGATTACGGTGTCGCAGGGCGAAGGTGCTGGTAACGCTGTAACTGCACTGGTCGACATTGGGACTAACGGGGATGTTGCCTCGGTGAAGGTTCCGACTGAGCGGCGAGGAGGCTGGAACGTGCCAAAGGTCGTGTCAGTCCAGGAGGTGGATGCGGCGCTCAGAGCGCGAGTGGCGCGTGCAGTGGCGGGAACGTAGCTGATGCTTGCAACTGCGCATACCGTATAGAACGTTGCGCTCGGGCCGTGCAATGCTAAAATAAGCTCCGGTCGCCTTTGCAAGGCGCTACCGGAGCTTTGTATGAAATGGGTTCTGCGCGTTGCCGCTTTGCTAGCCACAATCATTTGCATCATTCTGGTCATCGGCTGGTTGCTTCCGGAGACTCACATTACGGCTCGGAGCGCGGAGTTTCGCGCGCCTCGGGACAGTGTCTGGAATTTGATTACGGACGTTTCGTCAATGCCTGGGTGGCGCTCCGATATCGAGCGCGTTGAAATCCTTCCAGCATTCAACCGACAGTTCGCCTGGCGGGAGACGTCTGGCGGAGGCGATGCTCTGACATTCATACGCGCTGAAGCACGCCGTCCAAGCTTCCTGCGAACCCGCATCCTGGATGAAGGCGGACCGTTTGGTGGCGAATGGGTGCATGATCTTCAGCCCGGAAAGCAGGGTGGCACGAGGTTGACCATTACGGAGCTCGGATGGGTTCGAAATCCGCTCTTCAGATTCGTATCGGGGATAGTGATCGGTCATGACGCGACCATGGACACATACCTGTCCGCGCTTGCGCGCAGACTCGGAGAAGCCGCCAGCATAGAGGATGCGGCTCCCTCGAAAAATGACTCCGTCACGCCATTCCCACACTGAGACGTAGTCGAGCGCGGCGATTGATCGGAAACGTTTGCCAGGGTGTTCGGCGACAGCATAAAGACCGTAAGATCAAGGCCGGGAGTGCATCGATTCACGGCCAAGGAGACCGAATTGCCAGCGCACGGCTCGGAAAGCGCAGCCAGCCCCGTCGTTCTCGAAGGGATGTTCGTCCGGCTGGAACCGCTCGGAGTTGCACATCTCGAGGGATTGTGCAAGGTGGGGATGGACGAGGAACTCTGGCGCTGGACCACCGCGAGCGTGCTCTCGCGGGATGCCATGCGCAGATACATCGAAACCGCTCTTGCGTGGCAGGCCGCCGGAACGGCGACTCCCTTCGCAACTATTGAGCGTAAGTCCGCGAGCGTTCTCGGCAGCACCCGTTTCGCCAACATCGACCCAGCGAACCGTCGACTCGAGATCGGGTGGACATGGGTTGCCCGCCCGTGGCAACGGACGGCCGTGAACACCGAAGCGAAGCTGCTGATGCTCACACACGCTTTCGAAGTTCTCCAGTGCCTGCGCGTTGAGTTCAAGACGGATGCGCTCAACGAACGTTCCCGGGCAGCGCTGCGCCGAATTGGTGCGACCGAGGAGGGCACACTGCGCAAACACCTCATCACCGAGAGCGGCCGAGTTCGGGATTCCGTCTACTTCAGCATCCTGGATTCCGAATGGCCCGCGGTGAAGGCCCGTCTGGCCCAGCGTCTCCAGACTGGCTAACTGGAAGGCCGTCTGGCCAGCAGATCGCGAACTTCCTCGTCGGTCGTTTGCGAAAAGTCTTCGTACCAAAGTCCAACGGCGTGAAATGGTTCCGGTGTCATTGCGCAGACAATTTCGTCGACTATGGCTCTGAAGTCATCGCGAGTGCCAGGCGGCGCTGTGGGCACGGCGACGATTATGCGTGCGGGCCGCTGGATCTCGAGCGCGGCAACCGCTGCGCGCATGGTCGCGCCTGTCGCGAGGCCATCGTCCACGAGAATGACCGTCTTTCCGGCGACAGCCGTTGCCGGACGCGAGTCCCGGTATGCGGTTTCGCGGCGTCTCAGTTCTTCGATTTCGCGCGTCGTAGCCTCTTCTATGACGTGTTCCGAAATCCGGAGTGTGTCGACTACGTCATCGTTCATCACGCGCACATTGCCGCTCGCGATGGCGCCCATAGCCAATTCCTCGCGGTTGGGGACGCCGAGCTTGCGGACAATGAAGACATCGAGCGGCGCATCAAGAGCGACCGCAATCTCGAATGCCACTGGCACGCCGCCCCGAGGCAATCCGAGGACCAATACATCCGGTTGCCCAGCGTAGTGCTTCAGCGACTCAGCAAGGAAGCGGCCGGCCTCTATTCGGTCCCGGAAGCGCGTAGACACCAGGTGCAGGGATCAGATCGGAGTGAGAAACGATGCCTGGGGTATCGGGAGTTTGCGGTGCCGTTGGCGGTGTTCGTTTGAAAGAAGGCATTATATGGCCGCATTGCATTCTAACCGAAGACTGTCTGTGAGGAAGGCATGAAGAAAGTTCTGCTCGGCGTGACACTCGCAATCGCAACATTGCTTGGAGTAGTCCTGATCCGCACGATCGGCATGGGCTCGGTGCGGATGACACCGACGCGTCCGCTCGTCGCGCTGCAAGTAGATCGTGCAGCGGCCTCCGAACGCCTTGGCGGCGCTCTTCGGCTACGCACCGTCTCAGTGGAGGATTCGACACTATTTGCCGCCGATCAATTCGCCATGATGCATGACTACCTTCGCGATGCGTTTCCACTCGTTCATGCACGGCTGAAACGCGAAATAATTGGCCGTGCCAGCCTGCTTTATGAATGGGAAGGGAGCGACACAGCGCTCCCACCGTTGATTCTTATGGGACACATGGATGTGGTGCCGGTTGAGCCGGGAAGCGAAGCTCAATGGACCCACCCTCCTTTCTCCGGAGCGATATCGGACGGTTTCATCTGGGGGCGTGGCGCCATGGATGACAAGAGTGCCGTGCTTGGCATTCTGGAGGGAGTGGAGTTACTTCTCGGGAGAGGTGTGCAGCCTGGCCGCACCGTTTATCTGGCATTTGGAGACGATGAGGAGGTTGGTGGGCAGGGTGCCATCGCTATGGCCAGCCTGCTGGAATCTCGCGGAGTTCGGCCCGCGATGGTTCTGGACGAGGGTGCCGTGGTGGCGCAGGGAATGATGCCGGGAGTGTCTGCTCCCGTCGCGCTCGTAGGGATCGCGGAAAAGGGTGCGGTTAGCCTATTGCTCACCGCGGAGCTCGGGGGCGGGCATTCGTCCATGCCGCCCACTCAGACAGCAGTGGGGGTATTGAGCTCGGCCATTGTGAAGCTCGAAAAGCACCCCATGCCCGCGGCGATCACAAGCGCAACCGCGCGCATGTTGAACGCCGTGGCGCCGGAGATGCCATTTACTCAGCGAGCCGTGTTCGCGAATCTCTGGCTTTTCGGACCGCTCGTCTTGCGTCAGCTCGCGACATCGCCCGCAAGCAACGCAATGATACGTACTACGACGGCGGCGACGATGTTTGAGGGTAGCGTGAAGGAGAACGTGCTGCCAATCAGGGCGCGCGCCATTGTTAATTTCAGGCTGCTGCCAGGTGACGACGTGAAGAAGGTGATCGCCCACGTGAGGGATGTTGTGGCCGATCCGCGGGTGACAATCTCCGTCTCCCCCCGCTCAGGCGCGTGGAACGCCTCGCCCGTATCGCCTACGGGTGGACCAATGTACGAGGCACTCGCGCTCTCGGTCAGCGAGGTGTTCCCCGGGGTTGTAGTCGCGCCCTATCTGGTTGTAGGAGCTACCGATGCCCGGCATTTTGCCCGCATGACTCCCAACACGTACCGATTTCTGCCCCTCGTGGTTGTACCGGCGGACATGGCCCGCTTGCACGGGACGAACGAGCGGATATCCGAGGCGAACTACGAGCAGATGATACGCTTCTACGCGGGGCTCATCCGGAATACTGCGGGGTGAGTGGGCATTGTTCGTTCATCTTCTTAACACCCCGCACGCAATACGGCTCCCCGAGCCTCCCGCGGGATCAGTCGCATAGTCGTCGGCGAAGGAATGAATGACGATCGAGGAACCATCGCCGCCAAAGAGCGCCTGCTCTCCCACGTGCATTTCGAGGTCATCAACCAGAAGGTCGATGCGCACGCTGCCGCCACTAGTGGTGTGAATGTTTGGAAGATCTCCGGCGTGTCGCCCGTTGGGGTTCTTGTAGCCGTGCGATTTGCCGTTCGGGTTGTAGTGTCCCCCGGCTGACTGGAAGTCCGACTCGCATTTGCCAACCGAATGGATATGCAGGGCGTGCGTACCGGCGGGGAGGTTGGAGAGATCGGCCGTGAGCAGTGTTCCGTGAGGAGTTCGCTGAAGAACAATGGTGCCCACACCTCGGCCACTAGCATCCGAGATGTCGGCGCGGCCGCGATCCACGAACTCACCACCACCCTCAGACCGACCCCTGGATGAGGAGCACCCTACGAGGGCCAGTGCGACCGCTGCGCGCCATATGTATTGCATTCTTGCCTCCCGGGCGGATATTTCGGCGTTCCGTTACGCGTGGACTCGCGTCTCGAAATGTTGGTACTTGGCAAGATGGGGGCCGACAAAGCTTTCCGGTAGCCGGTGGCATCGCTCAGACAGCCGCGACGGGCTCTACGTCATTCCCACATGGCAGCTACGTATCACCACGCAGAGCACGAAGTCCGGGGCGCTGGCAATACAAGTGGCGCCCGACCGAAGACAACAGTTCCTGCCGCAAGCCAGCACACCCTCCTGCACCACGGAGGGTGAACTTCACGACAAACGACGAGGTTCTCATGGTCGCGCATGCCCGAGTCAGGTTGATTTTTGTGACCGTGGTCATTTTTGTGGGCGCGCCGGCCGTTGCCGCGCAAACCGGGGGGATTGGGGGCGTCGTCACGGATGCTCAAACCGGCGCTCCGATAGCCGGCGCCCAGGTCGCGGTGTTGGGAACGTCTGTCGCCATTCGCGGCGCGTCAAGCAACGACGCGGGCGCGTACCGTCTTGTCGGACTGAATCCCGGGACTTACACAGTCGCCGTAACCCGGCTTGGGTATCAGCGACGCGAAATCCAGTCGGTAAACGTCAGGGCAGGCGAGACAACCACGCTTCCTATCAGCATGTCGGTGGCTGTCTTTGAGCTGGATCGGGTAATCATCACGGAGTCGCGCGGGCAGGAGCAGAAAGCATTGGACGCGCCAGCGTCAGTGGCCGTCGTTAGCGTGCGAGATATTGAAGAACGGCCAACGCTGACCGCCCAGGAACAGCTCAGGGCGCTTCCCGGAGTGGACGTTGCGACGACGGGCATCGTGTCCGGCGCGGCTGTCACGCGCGGCTTCAACAACGTTTTTTCTGGCGCCTTGCTCACACTAACCGACAACCGCTACGCCGCGGTACCGTCCCTGCGTGTCAACACAGCCTTTCTCATTCCGACGGTAAACGAAGACATCAGCCGCATTGAAGTGTTGCTGGGTCCCGCTTCAGCGCTGTACGGGCCGAACAGCGCCAATGGCGTCATGCACATCATTTCAAAGTCTCCCTTTGAGTCAAAAGGGACCACGCTCAGCATCGCCGGTGGCGAACGCTCGATCGTTCGCGGCGCTCTCCGGCACGCAGGAACGTTCGGGGAGCGCTTCGGCTACAAGCTTTCCGGCCAGATCATGCGCGGCGAAGACTGGAATTTCACGGATTCTGTCGAGCTCAACGCGCGGCAGGACGCGATAGCTGGTGGTGCCAATCCAGACACCCTGAAAATCGGCCGTCGTGATTTCGATGTTGAGCGGGTCACCGCTGAGGCACGGCTCGACTACAAAGTGAGCGACAACGCCGACGTCATCTTCTCCACCGGCCTCGCGCGTGCCGGCAGCGCACTCGAGATGACGGGTATTGGCACGGCGCAGGCTGTCGACTGGCAGTACAACTTCTATCAGGCGCGCGCGCGCTGGAATCGCCTGTTCGTACAGGGGTTTCTTAATACGAGCAATTCCGGCGATACCTACATATTGAGAACGGGTCAGCCGATCAGGGATAAGTCCCGGGTTTCGGTGGGGCAGGTGCAGCACGGATTCGACATTGGAAGGCGACAGAGCTTCATTTACGGGATCGATCTACAGCGAACCGAGCCGCGCACAGATTCGACGATTAACGGACGAAACGAGCCCGACGATGACATCAACGAGATTGGTGGCTACCTGCACTCCGAAACGAAGCTGTCGCGCCTTTTCGACCTTTTCCTGTCGGCACGCGTCGACGATCACAGCCGGATAGAGGATCCTGTCTTCTCACCAAGGGCGGCGCTCGTCTTCGAACCGCTCGAGAACCAGAACTTCCGCGTGACGTACAATCGTGCTTTCAGCACGCCCACCACGAACAACCTTTTTCTGGACCTCGCGGTTCAGCGACTCAGTTCCAGGCTCCCGTATTTCGTGCGCGCGGTTGGCGTGCCTGAAAGCGGTTTCCAGTTCCGGCGGGATTGTGGCGGGGGTATCTGCGTCAGGTCACCCTTCGTGCCTGATCCATCGGTGTTCCTGCCGAATGACATCACCGTGTTCTATCCCATTATCCAGGGACTCTTGCTTGCTCAAGGAGTCGATATTCGAAGTGTTCCCGCGCCCACTTCGGCTCAGGTCGGGATGCTTCTGCGGAGGCTCAACTCAGCCACATCGACCTTCGACCTCATATCCGCTGGCGAGATCGTGGACATCGACCAGCTTCGCCCCACGATCAGCAACGTTTATGAGCTGGGATACAAGGGAATAATAGGCAGGAAGTTGCTGCTCGCGGCGGATGTCTACAAGGAAAAGCGCGAGGACTTTGTAGGTCCCCTTATCGTCGAAACGCCCAACACCTTTGTCGATCCCGTAGCCTTTGGACAATATCTGGCGATGCGGTTCATCCAGGCGGGCCTTCCGCCGCAGCAAGCCGCTGCTCGAGCAGGAGCGATTGCCGCGGCCGTTGGGCCTATCCCGCTAGGCACCGTTACTCCGGATCATCCACTAACGAGTTCCCCTAACCTCTTCGTCACCTACCGGAACTTCGGCCAGCTCGATCTCTGGGGAGCCGACCTGGCGGCGGAGGCGATTGTGACCGATCGCTTCGCGGTGAGTGGCACATATTCGTGGGTCAGCGATGACTTTTTTGATTCGGAAGAGGGCGGTGGCTCCTTCGGCGTTGCCCTGAACGCGCCCAGCAGCAAGGGATCCATCGGCGCTCGCTTCCGTGACGATGCCTCGGGTTTCTCGGCAGAAGCGCGCGGCCGGTTTCAGAAGGGTTTCCCAATGAACTCGGGTGTATTCATAGGGCAGATTGAGAGCTACAGCCTGGTGGACGCCGGTGCCTCCTATCGGCTGCCATTCACGCCTGGGCTGCGAGTCTCCCTGAACGTTCAAAACATTTTCGACGACAAGCATCGCGAGTTCATCGGCGCGCCGGAGCTTGGCCGGCTTGCGATTGTGCAGGCGCAGTACGCTTTCGACCTTTTCTCGGCGAGAAAATAGCTCCGCTGGAAGTGGTAGTGCGAGGTAAAATGGACATTCTACTCGACCCGAACGCGCACCCGGTTATCGCTCACCGGGGCGCGTCAGGTTACGCACCTGAGAATACGCTCGTGGCGTTCCAGCTCGCGGTCGATCAGGGTGCTGACGCGCTGGAGTTCGACGTTCACGTCTCCCTTGACGGCATCCCTGTGGTCATACACGATCCTGCGCTCGGTCGAACTACTGATCGTTCCGGGGCGGTGGCCAGTCTTCCATACAGCGCCATTCGCGCGGCTGATGCTGGCGCGCGCTGGACTTCGGACAACGGGCGCTCCTTCCCGTGGCGCGGCCGCCGCGTATTTGTGCCTACGCTCGACGATGTCGTTTCTTCCTTTCCCGACATCCCCCTGGTGATCGAGATCAAGACCCGCCACGCGCAGGAAGTCGTGCAGCGTGTGCTTGCCAAGCATGGCGCGGTCCGGCGCTGTATCGTCGCGGCGTCCGAAGTGGCGACCCTCGATCAGTTCGATGTCGCAGCATGGTCCCTCGGTGCCGCCCAGCGAGAAATACGCGACCTGAAATTTCCATTGCTGTACGGCAGACGTGCGGACTCGGCTCGCTATAGCGGGATTTTTGTGCCGGAATGGTACTGGGGCCTGCCCATTGCCACGCGGAGATTTGTTCGGGCGGCACGCGCAATGGACTGCCCAGTGCACGTCTGGACTGTCAATAGTGTCTCCGCCGCACGCCGGCTATGGGGACGCGGTGTTGCCGGGATCGTAACCGACTACGCCCCCGTGATGCTGGCGGCTCGTGAATCGGTGTTCGGCTGATCGGAGCCTACAAGCGCTCCAACCCTCCGAGGTCGACACCCTCTCGAGCGGGAAACAGGAACTGGAGCGCCGGTGCGAAAGCCTCTGCCCAGGAACTCTCGTGGTGCCGTCCATCCCTTGCCTCGAGATATTGAAGATCGGCTCCCGGACGCCAGCCTTTTTTCACTAGTGCCCTCCTGAGCCTGCGAGCGTTTGGCACCACGCCCCGGCCCTCCGCGGTGCCCGCGGACAGAAAGATGTGGAGTGGAGGCTTGTGAGCGAGCGTCTCCACGTCACGCAGAATGATTCGATCGTCCCACCAGATCGACGGTGAGATTGCCACGATTTTTCCAAAGGTCGCGGAATTGGAGAAGCCCAGGTACAGCGACGCGAGTGCGCCGAGTGACGAGCCGCCAAGCCCGGTGTTGGCCGCATCTACGAGAGTACGGTAATGACTATCGATGAACGGCTTGAGATCCCGCGCGATCATCTCGCCATGCTGACCAAGCTTTCCTCCCGCACCGAGCCGCTCGTTTCGGGTAGGCGCGTATTCGTCGAGTCGTTCGTGCCCGGCATTCCAAATGCCCACGATAATAAGTGGCTCTACGCTTCTGTTGGCGACGAGCCTGTCAAGCGTGAGTTCGCAGGACCAGCGTTCCACGCTCCCGTCTGCTTCGGTGTGATTGAACAGATTTTGGCCGTCGTGCAGGTACAATGCAGGAAAGCGGCGGAACGGCTGCGCTGAATATCCCCGGGGAAGGTAAACCAGGACGCTCCGCTCCCCTGGAAGATGCCTGGAGCGGAACTCGTCGTGCAGGACGAAATTGCCGAATGGGGTTGTAGCGTCGTAGGCCACCGTGGATTCGCTGGACAGCTGGTTCAGCATGGAAGGTTAGGTCCAAGTGCCGCGCGGATGCCGAGTACCACAGCTACTCACCGTGGCGCTGGCATTACTCGTAGTTGAACTGGCGCATCCTAATGTTGGGTAGCTATTCTGCAATGCGATTCTCGGACCAAAAACACAGTTTTTCCTTGATAGTCAAGTGCCGTATATCCGTCTCGCAACGCTGACCTCTGTCTGCCTGTGCGCGCTCACCTCGCTGCCCCTGAACGCCCAGCGCGTTCGCGGAGGTGTTTGGGACGAGGGTGGAACGGGTGTACCCGGAGCCGTGGTTGGGCTGCTTTCAGGCGGGAGGCAGGTGGCCGCGGCGCTCACCGATGAGCTGGGCCGCTTCGAGATAGCCGTTCCTGCGTCCGGGACGTATTCACTTCGGGCGATGCGCATCGGGTTCAGGAGCACCGCCTCGGCGCCATTCGACGTGGCGGTCGGGGAGACGGTCGAAAAACGCCTTAAGGCATCGTCTGTCGCTTCGAGATTGACGGACGTAGTGGTTTCGGCAAACCGCGGAAATTGCGTGAGCGGTGTGGGAGAAGGTTCCGAAGTGGCCAAACTGTGGGACGAAGCCAAGATAGTCCTGTACGCTACGTCGCTGACCCAGGACAAGCGTGCGTTCGAGACGAAAATCATTCAGCACGAACGGGGCCTTGATAAGAGGGGCACGCACGTGGATTGGGAGAAGACCTGGGAGGAATGGGCGGCGGTCAGCGAAAATGCTTTTGCCAGCATTCCCGCGGAAGAGTTATCCAGGTACGGTTACGTCCATCGCGATTCGATGAACATGATGGAGTACGTGTATTACGCGCCTGACGCGCACATTCTCCTGTCGGATACTTTCCTCGCCGATCACTGCTTTCGAGTACAGCGTTCAACGTCGAAGGATACGCTCGTCGGACTTGCGTTCGAGCCCATCAAGGGGCGCAAATTGCCGGACGTGAAGGGCGTTCTCTGGCTGGACGTCCGCTCCGCCAAGCTGCTGTATCTCGACTTCCTGTATACAGGACTCGTGAGGGGAATTCCACGCGACAGGTTTGGCGGACGAGTGTCTTTCAGCCAGCTTCCAAGCGGGGCGTGGTTCGTCGATAAATGGGCAATCAGAATGCCCATCCTGGTGCAGACGCGCCTGCCCGGGCGGGATTCGTCCGTGCCCGGGGGCGTACTCGTAAGCGAGCCTAGAATCGGTCAGGTATACGTGGGAATGCACGAGCGTGGCGCGACCGTCGTTCCGCTCGCGATGCAGGTGGTTGCCGGCAATAATGCAGGGAGCTCGGCGGCTGCAAGCGGCACGAGCTCTGCAATTGGCGCAGCAGCGGATGCGTTTCCGCCGCCGGATGCGATTGTCGAGGGGGTGGTGTTCGACAGCACCAGCGGGTCTCCGCTCGCCGGCGCAAAGGTTTCGGTGTCCGGCAGCCTGCGAACCGCAATGACTTCTCGCGACGGCCGATTCGAAATAGATAGCCTGGCACCCGGAAACGTGATTATGTCCTTTGCGCATCCACGCATCGATTCCCTCGAGATTATGCTCCCCCCAAAAGGGATTCTGTTGCGCCGTGGGGAACGGGCAGATGCGGTGCTTTCGGTTCCTCCCAGCGCTGTGCTCATGGCCCGCGAATGCAGGGAAAAAACGACCGTCGTGATCCCAGGCGCGGGAATGATCCGCGGGCAGATACATAACGCGTCGAATGATGCCCCGCTCGCGAACGCTACCGTGGTAGCGCAATGGGCCGACGAGTCGGGCGGTAAAAGGGGTGGCGCTACAGCGATAAGCGATGCGGCGGGCCGTTACGCGATTTGCGGAATCCCGCCCGACAGGCCAGTAGTGCTACGCAGCGAGCATGGAAAGCGGTTGAGCGGCGCGCGCCGCGTGAAGCTAAATGCGGCGAGCGTGTCGATAGTCCACTTTCGAATAGAGTCGGGAGCTGCAGAGCCTAACAGGCCATGACACACTACATGGCGCGTAACTCAGCCAGACAGTAGTCGAAGTAGTCCAGACTGGCGTCTGCGCGCGACACGAGTCCTTCTGCTATGCCCACGCGCGAGTCCGGGATATCGGCTACCTGCGCCCGAACTACGCGCTCCAACCATCCTTCCGCGTGTCCGATATCTATAATGGCGTGCGCTCCATAGTAGCTCATTGTCTTTTTCGGAATGCCCACCCGGTACGCGCCGTGCACTACGCGCGTGCAGCGCTGCGGCGCAAGCAGCTCGACGGCGCCCAGAGCGCCCTGCGCCCGGAATGCGTTCCGCCGGGAAATACAGCACCAGAGCATAAGATTTACGCCGGACAATACTTGCCACGGGAGCACGTCCGCGGACGGAGCGGTAACAGCAAGATCGTTCGCGAGCCGCTGAAAAAGATGAGTGTGCACTGCGTGCTCCTTGCCATTGCCCATCTCGTCCCAGTAGTTGCTCGCCATTTCCAGCTTCACGTCGCCGCGCGTGCCGACTTGAGACAGGGCGACCAGATCGTCGAACGCCGCTTCTCCGGCGCTCTCCATAGTGAAGAACCAATGGATCTGCTCGCGCGTCGCCTCGCTGGCCAGAAAACTGTGCAGCTCGTGTTCGTACAGGGGATGATTGAATGCCGTCCGGCGGTACCACTCCACGAACAAGCCCGGGTCGCTCGGCAAATCGGAAAGTGACAGGGGTGCGGACGCACGCGCCCTCGCGAGGGTGTCACGCTCCCACGCCGATTCGAGTATTCCTGTCAGCCGGCAGGCAAGCGGATGAAACTGGTTGACCGCCAGGCCATGATTCGGCAGTCGCATGTGCTGCTGATACAGGGCAAGAAGCGCCCGGTGGTGAAGGTCGCGAGCGGAATGATCAATCCAGCGAGCACTCTGGCGCTCGGTAGTGGCGTGGGAAGGATGGGCGCGCGCCGCCAACGAAGTCGCCTGTTCGATCAGCTCGTGCTCCAGTCCTGGCTTTCCAACGAGCGTCGTATCCAGTGGGCCAGCGGAGAGGATGTCGC
>JBPCJT010000287.1:0-28286 GCA_051005015.1 Gemmatimonadaceae bacterium
CTCCCGGCGAGCGACTCTGTCGCAACGTGCATACGCGGTCGAAAATCCCAACGGGTGGACGGGGTACGGCGCCGACCTCTGGGGACTTACCGCGTCGGACGGCCCGCACGATACGACGCTCGTTATCGGAGGTACGCCTCGCCTCTTTTTCACTTACTCGGCTCGCGGAGCGGCGAGCAACGAGACCAGGGATGACGGCACGATCGCGCCCACTGCCGCAGGAGGTTCCGTACCCTTCGCCCCCGAGATAACCATCCCCGCGCTGCGCGCAATGCGCGACCGATATGGCGGTGCGCTATATAACCAGTACGGCTTTGTCGACGCGTTCAATCTGACGTGGCCGGCTGGCGTCACGCCCAAGGAGGGTGGAGTAAAGGCCGGGATCGGGTGGGTGGATACGGACCAGCTCGGGATCGACCAGGGCCCGATCATCGCCATGATCGAAAACCACCGCAGCGATCTGGTGTGGCGCTACATGCGAAAGAGTCCGTACATCCGCAAAGGGCTGGAGCTGGCGGGATTCACGGGCGGGTGGCTCGGGCAATGAGACACTCAGGCACTCAGGAACCAGGAACTGCGAAGTACGACTGGAGCGTGGCCGCGTGACACGGCGCGGTTATTTGCCCGAGCCCCGAACACCGCGCCGTGCCAACCGTGCACCGGGCACCGCGCACCGAGCACCGCACTCGTACCGGTTGGTACCCTCAGGACTATCGTTTATTAAAGCCTGTGCCCTCGTCACCTCGCTCGCCTGCGCCGACACTCGCGCCTCCGACGTCGTCACGCTGCGGGTGTGGGCAATGGGACGCGAAGGAGAGGTGGTACAGGAGCTCATGCCCGCTTTCGAGCGCGCCAATCCGGGAATCCGCGTCGAGGTTCAGCAGGTACCCTGGACGGCCGCACACGAGAAGCTGCTAACCGCGCATGTCGGGGACGCGACCCCCGATATCACGCAGCTCGGCAATACCTGGATACCGGAATTCGTCGCCCTCGATGCACTCGAACCACTCGAACCGTACATATCGCGATCGACAGCGGTTACGCGCGACGACTACTTCCCGGGAATCTGGGAAACCAACGTAATTGACGGCACCATCTACGGCGTTCCGTGGTATGTCGACACGCGCGTCATTTTCTACCGCACTGACATCCTGGCGCGCGCGGGATACGATAAGCCGCCGGCGACTTGGGTCACCTGGCTGGAAGCAATGCGGCGGATCAAGGCACAAGCGGGGCCGGACAAGTACGCGATCCTCCTTCCAACCAACGAATGGCCGCAGCCGATCGTGTTTGCTCTCCAGGGAGGTTCTACGTTGTTGCGGGACGGAGGACGCTTTGGCGCCTTCCGTGATCCCGCCTTCCGCCAGGCATTCGAGTTCTATGTCGGTCTCTTCCGTGAGGGTCTGGCGCCAAAAGTCGCGAACACCCAGATCTCGAATGTCTATGACGAGTTCGCCCGCGGCACCTTCGCCATGTACATCACGGGTCCGTGGAACATCGGCGAGTTCCGCCGGCGTCTTCCAGACAGCCTGCAGGGAAAGTGGGCGACCGCGCCGCTTCCCGGCCCCGGTGGGGATTCGTCACGTGTCTCGCTGGCGGGTGGGGCTAGTCTCGCACTCTTCAGCGCATCGAAGCACAAGGCCGAGGCGTGGCGGCTCATAGAGTATCTCTCCGCGCCCGCACAGCAGCTCCGTTTCTTCCATCTTACCGGCGATCTGCCGGCGCGCGTGTCCGCATGGCGTGACACGTCTCTCGCAAACGACTCGTATGCGCGGGCGTTCTATACGCAGCTCGCGCACACCGTGCCGGTACCCAAGGTGCCTGAGATCGAGCAGATCGTCATCCGAGTCACCGAAGCGGTCGAACAAGCCGTGCGAGAGGATGCAACCATCGACGAGGCACTGGCGGCGCTCGACCGTGACGTGAACGGAATGCTCGAGAAACGCCGGTGGATGCTGGCCCGGCGCGCGCGGGAGTAGGCGGGTGAAAAAGCGGTCTGCGACGGCTGCGGATTCGACTGCGGGAGCGCCGTGGCTCTTCCTCGCGCCCGCGCTCGTCCTCATCGGAATTTTTTTCTTCCTTCCGGTGCTCGCGGCTCTCGTGCTCAGTCTCACCGACTTCGACATCTACGCGGTCGGAGACATTGGCAACACCCGCTTCGTGTGGTTCCGCAACTACACCAGGCTCGTCACGCACCCGCTTTTCTGGACTGCACTCCAGAACACATTCTACTTCGCGCTCGTCGGGGGACCACTGACGCTTGCCGCCTCGCTCGGCGCTGCGCTCCTGGTGAACGCCCGGCTCACGCGTTTCAAGGGATTCTTCCGGACGATTTACTTCATTCCCTTCGTCACCACTCTCGTGGCCGTCGCCATCGTGTGGCGATACCTCTACCACCCGCAGTACGGGCTGCTCAACTACGCGCTCGGAGCATTCGGTATCGGGCCCATCGACTGGCTCGGGGACCCGAAATGGGCGATGCCCGCGATCATCCTGATGGCGGTGTGGAAGAACTTCGGCTACAACATGCTCATCTTCATCGCGGGGCTGCAGGCGATTCCCGAAGAGCTGTACGAGTCGGCTCGCATCGATGGCGCTGGCGCATTGCGCCAGTTCAGGAGCATCACGCTGCCCATGCTCAGCCCCACACTCGTCTTCGTCGCGGTTATCACCATGATCGGCTACTTCCAGCTGTTCGCCGAGCCGTACGTGATGACGCAGGGCGGACCGCTCAGGAGCACCACCAGTATGGTGCTGCTGATGTACGAGGAAGGGTTTCGCTGGTGGCGCATGGGGTACGCGGCATCGATTGCATTCGTGCTCTTTCTCATCATACTCACGGCGACGCTGCTGCAGCTCCGCCTGCAGCGGCGGGAAGCGGCGTGAGCGCGCGCGTCACCTCACCCGGCCGCGAGCGCGCCTGGCTTGGTCAGTTTGCGCTCTACGCGACACTCACTATCGGCGCCTTTCTCGCCCTCCTCCCAATGGTGTGGATGGTCTCGGCGTCACTCATGCCGCAGGGAGAAGCGAGCAGCTATCCGCCGAGGATATTTCCTCGTGCGGTGACATTCGAGCACTACGCTGCACTGTTCACGCGTCTCGAGCTCGGCCGCTTCTTCATCAATAGCAGCATTGTGGCTGTGACGGTCACGTTTACGTCGCTTTTCATCAACTCCATGGCGGGTTACGCCTTCGCCAAGTTTGTTTTTCGTGGGCGAGACCGCGTCTTTCGGCTACTCAGCACGGGACTGGTAATCCCGGTTCAGGTCGCTATGCTGCCGCTCTTCCTGCTGCTCAAGGAGCTGGGACTGATCAACACGTACTGGGGAGTAATTATTCCGGGAATGGCGAGCATTTTTGGGATCTTTCTCATCCGGCAGTACGTGATGTCGCTTCCGGACGACATGCTCGACGCGGCACGAATCGACGGAGCGGGTGAGTTCCGGATCTACTGGTCGATCGTGCTTCCGGTGATCCGCCCTATTCTCGCGACTCTGGCGATCTGGACCTTCCTCAGCACGTGGAACGATTTCATGTGGCCGCTGATCGTGCTGAGCGAAGAGTCGCGATACACGCTCCCGGTTGCCCTCGCGAATCTGTCGGGCGAGCACGTGCAGGACACCGAGCTGATGATGGCCGGCTCGGTGCTGACGATCCTTCCGGTGCTGGTCGTCTTTCTCTTTCTGCAGAGATCATATGTGCAGGGAATTACGGTTGGGAGCGTAAAGGGATGAGACAAGAAGTGCGAACCGCGAACTGCGAACCAACTGGGAGCTGCGAGCTGCGAAGAAGGAGCTATCCCGCCAGGCGCCAGATCGAATGGCGCAGTTCACCGATAAGTCGCAGTTCGCAGTTCGCAGTTTTCCTTTTGCTCCTGGCGTTGGTCACCCGATCAGCGCACGCCCGGTCTCGCGTTCTCGACGCGTTTGATACGGTCGCGGGGTGGACCGGGCATCCGTCCGAAGGGGTGGAGCTTCGGATCTCACGCGATTCCGGCTACACTGGCTCCGCGATGCGCCTGGACTACGACTTTCGCGGAGGAAGCGGGTACGCCATCGCGCGCAAAGCGGTCGCGCTCGACCTCCCGGCAAACTACGAATTCAGCTTCCGCGTCAAGGGCAATGCGTCTCCGAACGACCTCGAGCGAGAGAGCGACTCGTCGCTCGTGGTCGGCGCCGGATTGCACCCGGATTGGGTCAGGGAAGAGCCCGGCGTAGCTATCGAAGGCTTGCGCACCCATTACGGCGCACTGGATGTGCGCATCCAGCGGGCCGGGCGCGACATCAGCGTAAAGCTTGGCGGATCGGCACGCGTCCCTCCGGGCGGAATCGTAGTGAGCGCTCCATTGGCAGAGCGTGCGGCCGGAGTGACCGTAGGGGGGCTGCGCGCGAAACCGGGCGCCGATGGAGAAATCAGAATCAAGCGACTCCCAGCCGAAGTCATTTTCAGCTATCGCGCGCAGTGAGCGACGAGAGGGAGATCGGCTCGTCGCGTGCATCCGTTACATCGCCCGACTCACAAATCCTGTCGAACGGGCGATACACGGTTCGCGTCACGGGCGATGGAGCCGGCTATTCGATTTTTGACGGCTATGCGTTGACGCGCTGGAGCCCTGATCGCACGCGAGAGACCAGCGGGTTCTGGCTGTACGTTCGCGATGTGGACAGCGGCGCGTATTGGTCGGCGGCACGCGAGCCCGTTCCGGGCACGCCAGTCAGATACGACGTCCTCTGGTCTCCGGGGTGTGTTTCGATCTCCCGCGAGGAGGATGGGATCGAAAGCGTCACAGAGCTTTGCGTTTCACCCGAAGAGAACATGGAACTGCGGCGTTCAACGCTCACGAACCATGGTGATCGCGCCCGGCGTATAGAGATAACGTCTTACGCGGAAGTGGTCCTTAACACGCCGGCTGGAGATGCGGGTCATCCCGCCTTCTCCAAGCTCTTCGTTCAGACCGAGTTCATCGCTGAGCATCAGGCCCTGTTTGCCCAGCGCCGACTTCGTAGCCCGGACGACGAGCCACTCTGGCTCGTGCATACGCTCCAGTGCGACGGTTCGGATGGCGAGGTGCAGTGGGAAACTGATCGTGCGCGCTTCATCGGGCGGTGGCGTACGTGCGCTGACCCCCTGGCGCTGTGTGCCGGCAACCGGCTCTCCGGCACGGTCGGGAACGTTCTCGATCCAATCGTGAGCCTGCGGCGAGTACTGGAGCTCGGGCCGGGAGAGAGTGCGCATCTCGTGGCTATGCTCGGCGTCTGGCATACTCGCGAGGATGTTCACTCGGTCGCATCGCGTTCACTCGAGCCCGGGGCGGTAGAGGGAATATTCCGGCGCGCCGAGGCCGAAGCGCGGCGGGCACAGGAGGTGGAAAGTCGGGCACGTGAGGCCGAGGAGGTCGAGAAGGAAGGGGGGGGAGCAAACTCGGGTGCCGATGCTAGTGGGGAGGGGGGTACGCAAGAGACATCGGATGCAGGCCCGGAAGACAGGCGAGCGCCGTTGCGGCATCCATTCGACGCAATCGCAATCCAGGCACCGCGTGGGGCCCCCCCCCTTGGCGCCGAATCTATGTCCACTCCCCCCACCTCCCAGCATCCCTCCATCGCATACGTCCCGCTTTCTACGCGTTCGCAGGCCTCAACCACATATCCACGGTATGGCCGCAATGAGCAACTCCGCGTCTTCAACGGCTTCGGTGGCTTTACGGAAGACGGAAGTGAGTACGTCATCCGCATCGAACAGGGTGACACCGGTCCACGCCCGCCGCCACTCCCGTGGGTGAATGTAGTCGCGAACGAACAGCTGGGCTTCATCGCAACCGACCGGGGTGCCGGCTACACCTGGAGCGTAAACAGTCGCGAGAACCGCCTCACCCCCTGGGCAAACGACCCCGTCACCGACCCGTTCGGCGAGGCACTCTACATTCGTGATGAGGACGATGGAGTATTCTGGTCGCCCACTCCGGGGCCCGTTCCCGGCGACACACCGTACGAGGTGCGTCATGGATTCGGGTATACCCGCTACCGTCACATGTGCACGGCGCTCGAGCAGGAGGTCACCCAGTTTGTCCCGCGATTCGACTCCGTAAAGATCACTACGCTGAGCATTACAAACCGCGGCGATCGTCCAAGGCGGCTGTCCATCTTTTCCTGCACCCAGTTGGTACTCGGCGTGCTGCCGCACGAAAGCGGAGCTTCCGTCGTAACGGAGCACGACGTCGAAAGCGGAGCCATTCTGGCTGTCAACCGTGAACGGAAGGAGTTCGCCGAGCGCGTCGCGTTCGCCAATGTTGTGCGGCCGTTGTTTATGAGCCCAGTGCAGATCACCGCTGATCGCACCGCTTTTATCGGCCGCGCTGGAACGACATCGAATCCTACCGCGCTCAGCTCTGATGATCCGCTCGACGGCCGAACTGGGGCGGGCCTTGATCCCTGCGCCGCTTTCCGAATCTCACTCGAGATTCCGCCAGGCGAGACTCTCGAATGCGCATTCCTGCTGGGCGAGGCGGAGAGTGCTGACGCGGCACGTACGCTTCTCAAACGGTATGACACCCCGGTGGCAATCGCCGGAGCGCTTACCGAGGCCCGCGCATTCTGGCGCGACACGCTCTCCGCCATCCGGATCGAGACGCCGTCCCCGGCAATCGACCTCATGGTCAATGGATGGCTCGCGTACCAGAACCTGGGCTGCCGAATGTGGGGACGTTCGGCTTTCTACCAGAGTGGTGGCGCTTACGGCTTTCGAGACCAGCTGCAGGATGCCGCCGCGCTCATCTACCTCGATCCGGGGCTCACTCGCCGTCAAATTCTCCTACATGCCGCGCACCAATTTGTCGAAGGAGATGTACTGCATTGGTGGCACCCTCCCGCGTCGAAAGGGATCCGCACGCGCTTCTCCGACGATCTGCTCTGGCTACCCTACATTGCCGCGTTTTACCTGCAAACGACGGGTGATGAGTCCGTGTTGCACGAGGAGGCCCGTTTCGTCACGGCACGCGAGCTCGAGCCCGACGAGGACGAGGTCTTCCTCTTTGCTGAAGACTCGGGCGAGAGCGCGAGCGTCTACGAGCACTGCTGTCGAGCGATAGACCGCTCGCTGACGGCTGGCGCGCACGGGCTCCCACTAATGGGCACGGGCGACTGGAACGACGGCATGAACCGCGTCGGGCGGGAGGGACGCGGCGAAAGCGTGTGGCTCGGATTTTTTCTTTATCATATTCTCGCCGACTTCATTCCCATCTGCCAACGACAGGGAGATTCAGGCCGCGCCGCGCGCTTCCGGGCTTTTCGCACCGGCCTCGGCACTGCTCTCAATGACGGTGGCTGGGACGGCGGCTGGTATCGCCGCGCTTACTACGACAACGGAGAACCGCTCGGCTCGGCGCAGAATGAGGAGTGCCGCATCGATGTGATCGCGCAGGCGTGGTCCGTGTTATCCGGTGCCGCTCCTCGCGAGCGCGCTGAACAGGCTCTCGATGCCATGGAGTTGCACCTGGTATCCGAAGAGGAAAAACTGATCCGGCTGCTGACTCCGGCATTCGACCGTACACCTCACGACCCCGGTTACATTAAGGGCTACCTCCCGGGTGTAAGGGAGAACGGTGGACAGTACACCCACGGAGCGCTGTGGGCGGTGCGCGCGCTGGCCGAGTATGGAAAAACCGAACGTGCCGCTCAACTGCTCGAGATGCTCAGTCCGGTCAGCCACGCCGGAACGCCCGAACAGGTCGCGGTCTACCAGGCTGAACCTTACGTTATCGCCGCGGACGTCTACGGCGTCGAACCTCACGTAGGGCGCGGCGGCTGGACCTGGTATACCGGCTCGGCTGGGTGGATGTACCGAGTAGCGCTGGAATCCGTGCTGGGATTCCGAATCACCGAGGGACGCGCCATCGAACTGCGCCCGTGCATCCCGGCCACATGGCCAGGGTTCACTATTCGTTGGTGCCTACCCAGCGAGGCCACCACGTACGAGATCGTCGTCAAACGCGGGATCACACCAGCGAGTGAGACGCATGTGAGCGACCAGAGGGCGACCGTGAGTAATGGAGCCGTGGTCATCCCAATAGAGCACGACGGTCGCTTGCACCACGTGGAAGTTTTATTGGGTTCCGACGTAATTCCGCGGTACGAAGCGAGATGAAGAGAACTGCGAACTGCGAAAAACACGGGGCGCCAGGCTGTGTCAATCGGCAATCCAGATTCGCAGTTCAGTGCTTATCGTTCTCCAGTATCCCTCCATGCGTCCTGATCACATCCGCGTAGAATCGCGAACTCGCCTTTGGCGTTCGACGCTGAGTCGCAAAGTCGACGTGCACTATGCCGAAGCGCTTCGCGTACCCAGCGTTCCACTCGAAGTTGTCCAGGAGCGACCAGGCGAAATAGCCGCGCAGATCGACACCGCGCTGGATGGCCCGGTGTGCAGCGCGCAGATGATCCCGGTAGTATGCGACGCGATGCGGGTCCTCGACCACCGGATTATCCGCCGTCGGCGGGTCGTAAAAGGCGGCTCCGTTCTCCGTAATGTAAAGTGGGGTGTCGCCGTAGCGCGCCTTCACCCAGAGGAGCGCATCGGTAAGCCCCCTGGCGTATACCTCCCAGTCCATTGCGGTATGCGTATGCTGATCCTGACGCACGCGGGCGGCCCTTACGGGCAGAGTGCTCGCGTCGTGCCTACTCACATTCCGCGAGTAATAATTGACTCCGAGAAAGTCGATCGGCTCTTGTATGAGCTGCATGTCATCGCCAGGCCACTCGGTCCATGCCTCGCCAAATATCTCACGCAGCTCATCGGGATAACGTCCCAGGAAAACGGGATCGAGGAACTGCCGGTTCATGTACGCGTCAGCGCGCGCGGTGGCCGCGAGGTCTTCAGGTGCCTGCGACGCCGGATACTTGGGCTCGAGGTTGACGACGAGCCCGATGCGTTGCGCGGCCTCCGCGCGGTACGCCAGCACCGCGTTCGCGTGCGAGCGCAACAGGTTGTGTGCGGCTATCGGCGCTTCGAACAGATTGCGGTGTCCAGGGGCGAGAAGACCGTGCAGGTAGCCGCCGTCGGTGACTACCCACGGCTCGTTGAGCGTCGCCCACATGGGCACGCGGTCGCCGAGCGCGCGAAACATCACTGTGCCGTAATCGGCGAACCAGTCGGCGATGTCGCGATTCAGCCAGCCGCCGATGTCGTCGAGTGCCGCTGGGAGATCCCAGTGAAACAAAGTCACGTTCGGCGCAAGACCGGCCTCGAGCAGCCGGTCAACCAGTCGTCCGTAGAAATCCAGCCCCTTCGGGTTGACGGCGCCCTTCCCAAGCGGCAAGATGCGGCTCCATGAAATGCTGAAGCGATATGCAGTGAGACCCAGATCGCGCATGAGGAGCACGTCCTCCTCCCAACGGCGATAGTGATCACAGGCAACGTCGCCGTTCTCGTTGTTGTGCACGCGCCCCGGAGTATGCGCGAAGCGATGCCAGTTACTGGCGCCGGCGCCATCGGCGAGAGGGGAGCCTTCTATCTGGTACGCGGAAGTAGCCGCGCCCCAGAGAAAATTATCGGGGAATCGGAGAATCGTCATAAGCCATGGCTCGCGTAAAGCTCGAGCAGGTTCGTAAAGTATACGAGAACGGCAAGCCGTACGTCGCCGTCCACGGCATCGATCTCGAGGTTGAGGACGGAGAGTTCGTCGTGCTGGTCGGTCCGTCGGGATGCGGTAAGAGCACCACTTTGCGAATGATTGCCGGGCTCGAACCCGTAACATCCGGCACGCTATGGATCGGCGACCGCGTGGTGACGGATATGGCACCCAAGGATCGCGACATCGCCATGGTCTTCCAGAACTACGCCCTTTACCCGCATATGTCGGTGTACGACAACCTGGCCTTCGCCCTCAAGCTGCGCAAGCAGCCGAAGGCCGAGATCGACACGCGCGTGAAGCAGGCGGCGGACATACTGGGCTTGCGCGAAGTTCTGGATCGCACGCCCAAGCAGCTCTCCGGCGGACAGCGCCAGCGCGTCGCGGTTGGGCGCGCGATCGTGCGCCAACCGCAGGTTTTTCTCTTTGACGAGCCGCTTTCGAACCTCTACGCCAAGCTCCGCGTTCAGACGCGCCGCGAGATCTCGAAGCTGCACCGCGACCTCAATGCAACGATGATCTATGTCACGCACGACCAGGTCGAGGCCATGACGATGGGCGACCGAATCGTCGTGATGAACGCCGGACATGTTCAGCAGATCGATAGCCCCCTGGCGCTTTACAACCGCCCGGCGAACAAGTTCGTGGCAGGGTTCATCGGAAGTCCGGCGATGAATTTCGTCCCGGGCACCATTAGCGGAAATGAGGGAACCCAATTCCATTCGGACGATGGCGCAATCGTGGTGCGCATGGATGACACTGCGTCAACAATGCTCGTCACGCACCAGGGGAAGAGGGTAATCATGGGGGTGCGCCCCGAGCATCTCGCCATGGCAGAAGGTTCTGCGGCGGCAGCGAGCACCAACGCCGTGCGACTAAGTCTGGACGCTGTCGAGCCGATGGGAAATGAGATCGTGCTCCACGGACGAGCCGGTGCCCACGATCTCACGGCGCGCGTGGCGCCGCGGCAAGTTCCGGAGCCCGGCGATGAAGTGGCGCTCAGCGTGGACCTGGCCCAGCTCCATTTCTTTGACCCGGCAACGGAGCACGCCATTGGCCGCGAGTTGGAGGTTCCTGCGCGCGGTCAGTGACCCGCAGAAACGAACCGCCGATTGCGGATTGTTCGCAGTTCGCCGTCAGCTCCCCGCCAGATAGTCCAGCACCAGCATCGTCATCGCCCGCATTCCGACCGCAATAGCCCCATCGTCGGCCTGGAAGGTGGGAGTGTGATGTCCGCCCGAGCTCCCACCCCGCTTCTTCGTTCCGAGAAAGTAGAAGAAGCCCGGTACCCTGTTCGCGAAATAGGAGAAATCCTCACCCGCCGTAGTGGGCGTCGACCGTACAACGCTTGCCGCACCCAGTGCGCGCACCAGCGTCGGATGCATTCGGCGGTAGAGTGCGCTGTCGTTGGCCGTTAATGGATACCCGCGATCAAAGCTCAATGTGTAAGTGCCGCCGTTAGCCTCGGTTACGCCCTTGAGAATTTCATGCATTCGACGCTCGACCATTTCCTGAGTGGACGTGCTGAAGGTGCGGATAGTCCCTTGAAGCGACACCTCGGCTGGAATGATGTTGCGGCGCTCCCCACCGCGCA
Source organism: Gemmatimonadaceae bacterium (assembly GCA_051005015.1). GTDB lineage: Bacteria > Gemmatimonadota > Gemmatimonadetes > Gemmatimonadales > Gemmatimonadaceae > JACMME01. Next base: position 11,217 of record JBPCJT010000287.1, read on the forward strand.
AAATGCCGACCGTGACGACACCGGGCTCCATCGAATTCATGCTGCGCGAGCGGATCGTTTGCAGCATCGTCACCGCGTGGGCAGCCATGACTATCGGGTCCGCAGATAGATGAGGGATGGCCCCATGTGCCTGCTTCCCTCGAATCACTGCGTCAAACCCCTCTGCGGCTGCAAGCATTGGCCCGGGAGCAACTCCCGCCGTGCCCACTTCCATGTCCGCCCATGCATGCAGACCGAAAACCGCGCTCGGCTTGGGAGAATCGAATGCGCCTTCTTCGAGCATGAGTTTGGCACCACCCTTTTCCCCGGGCGGCGGGCCTTCCTCGGCTGGCTGAAAAATAAAGACGACCGTGCCTCTGAGCTGATCCTTCATCGACGCGAGCGTGGACGCGACACCGAGCTGCACTGCTACGTGTATGTCGTGTCCGCATGCATGTGAAACTCCCACCTCCTGGCCGAGGTAGGTAGTGCGCTTGGTGGATTTGAATGGAAGAGGCGTATCCTCGGTGACGGGAAGGGCATCCATGTCCGCGCGCACGGCCACAGTCGGTCCGGGACGCCCGCCCTTGAGAATGCCAATTACCCCAGTGTGCGCGACACCGGTGCGTACTTCCATCCCCAGTGAGCGCAGGTGCTTTGCTACCAGGGCGGCCGTTTCTGTCTCCCGGTTACCAAGCTCGGGATTTTTATGAATCTGGTGCCGCATCTCGGTGACGGCCGGGACCGCGCGAGCAATGGCGGCTGTGACGCGCAGGTCGTCCCGCTGAGCGGGGAGAGATTGTGCGAGCAGCGCGAGTGCCCCGATAGTGGAGAGGGCCAGTCTGGTTGTCATGCGTGGAATCTCGGAATGGCGGAGGCGATGAGGCAATTGAATGGCGCTACCCTCGAAAGACATATGGATTATGATGCGCGACCACACCGCTTGCCGCAACTGCTGTTCTACCTGCTACTCCGCTTCATCTATCGACTTCGGCCAGTCCTTCTTAAGCAGTCGCGATAGCGCGCGGTCCGCCAGCAGCTTACCGCCCGTCTGGCACCGGGCGCAATAGTTCGAACGCCTCGAGAGTCGCATCCATCACCTCCAATCCACCGCGGTCGAACTGCCGTAGCCCTTGCTCGCCTTCCCCGAGATGAAGGGCCGCGCGCCGGGTGGAACCGGCCTCTGTGAAAAGCAACCATCCCGCAGGAAATTCGAAAATGCAGAGCAGAATCTTGCCAGGTGTCTTGCCGCCGGAGCCGATCCAGCGTAATCGCCCCGCGATCATGAGATGCAGCACGATGAAAAGATCGCCTTCAAGCGCCAGGACGATGCGTTTGCCCATACGTCGGAGCTCGACGACAAGTCTTCCCTCAACCTCGGCGAGCGGCGGCGTTACGGATCGCAACACGAACGGCTTGGAGGTACGAACGCGCTCCAGTGGCTGGCCGATCAATCGTGGCTCGAGAGCCTCGAGATAGGCGATTATGTCGGGAAGCTCGGGCATGGATGGGAATCGGGAATAGGGGTCCGGGAATCGGAGATCGGAAGGCGGTGGCCGGAGGGCGAAGCGACCGGGAATTTCGGTAGCTGGATTCGGGAACCCTCACCCACGGGGCGCTTGCCATTCAGGCCACGCCGATGCCGATTCCCTGCCTTGCCATGCATCATTCCGGCCCTGGCCAGTTGAGACGACTCAGTGCAGCTCCCGATTCCCGATTCCCGGTTCCCGTCTCCCCACTCCCCATAATTGGTTATCTTCACCACAGCCACCATACTTCCACCGTGTCCGAACACACCGAGCGCGTCAAGACCGCGTTGGCCGGCGAATACCGGATCGAGCGCGAGATCGGCCGAGGCGCGGCCGCGACGGTGTATCTTGTGCACGACCTCAAGCACGACCGCGCTCTGGCCCTCAAGGTCCTGCGCCCCGCCGTGAGCGCAAGCCTTGGCACCGAACGCTTTCTTCGCGAGATCAGGATCCTCGCGCAGCTGCAACACCCGCACACTCTTCCGTTATACGACTCCGGTGAGGCCGGTGGCGCGCTGTACTACATCATGCCCTGCATTGAGGGCGAATCGCTCCGCGAACGGCTCGACAGGACCGGCCGCATTCCACTGGAGGATGCGCTTGGCATCACGCGTGAAGTGGCAGACGCACTGCATTACGCGCACGCGCACGATGTGGTGCATAGGGACATCAAGCCGGACAATATCCTTCTGGCCGAGGATCACGCACTCATCACCGATTTCGGCATAGCGCGCCCGATCCATGCCACCGGGGGTCCCCGGCTTACAGATCCCGGGACGTCTGTGGGAACACCAACGTACATGAGCCCGGAGCAAGCCGCCGGGGACCGCGAGCTGGACGGCCGAAGCGATATCTATAGCCTGGGGTGCGTGCTATTCGAGATGCTCGTCGGATCCCCGCCATTTCACGGAGGTACGACACAGGTACTGGTCGCACAGCACATGACGATTGAGGCGCCAATGATACACGGCCCGGAGCTCGACGTACCGCCGGGCATTGAAGACGCCATTCACACCGCACTTGAAAAGGACCCCGCTCGGCGGTTCGCCACTGCCGAAGAATTTGCCGCCGCGCTCGTGCTTCCAGAGGAAGGCCCGATCCAGAGGCTGCTCCGGGCCATCACGCCGCGCTCCATGCGCGCACGCGGACGCCGCGCGCCACCTATGGGTGGTTTGTGATCGCGCCAGACGCTCTTGAAATCCGCCCGCTACGCACACACAAGGAATACCTCGCCTGCGTCGCTCTGCAGGAGGAAACCTGGGGCTCGCAATTCAGCGAGCGCGTTCCCACGGCTATCCTCAAGGTGTCGCAGCGCATCGGCGGTGTGACTGCGGGTGCCTTCGATGCAAACGATCGTCTCATCGGCTTCGTCTTCGGAATGACCGGTGTCGAGAACGGGCGCCTCGTCCACTGGTCCGACATGCTCGCGGTGCGACCCGAGGCGCGCGACTCCGGACTTGGCAGCCGCCTGAAGCTATACCAGCGCGACGCTGTCAGGGCGATCGGCGTCTCGGTCATGTACTGGACCTTTGATCCGCTAGTGGCCAAGAACGCCAACCTCAACTTCAACAAGCTCGGAGTGCGCGCCGTCGAATACGTGCGCGACATGTATGGCGCCGAAACCGACAGCGCTCTCCACCGGGGCGTGGGAACCGACCGACTCATCGTCGCGTGGGACATCGGCGAACCGGACCACCCGACTTCCTCGGAGCGGGATCCGCGTCAGAGACTCCAGGGGGTTGAGGGAGCACCTGTGATCAACAAGGAAGGATTGCGGAGCGCGGATTGGAGATCAATGCTCTCCGGTGCCGGGCCACCGCGTCTCGCTCGCATTCAGATTCCACTGGATATCCAGCTTGTGCAGGCGGAATCTCTGGAGAGCGCAGCAGCCTGGCGCGAATGCTCCCGGAATGCCTTCCTCACGGCTCTCTCGGACGGCTACGAAATCGCCGGCTTCTACCGCGACCGCAACGCCGGGGCCGGCTACTACGTCATTACGCAGAGCGTTACCCCCTCATCCGCCAGTACGACTTCATCGTCAGCCAGCACCCCTTCATCGTCCGCGAGTACGATTACCTCATCCCGGAACACGGCTCCACACTCCCCACTCCCGGCTCCCCAGAGATGACGCTGCGTGCCAGCCATCTCATACTCCGCGAAATACGCCTCCCGTTGAAGGAGCCCTTTCGCATTTCTTCTGGGGAGGTTTCCGAACGTCGTATCTGCCTTCTCGAGCTCGGGCACCCCGATGGCATTTCCGCCTGGTCCGAATGCGTCGCTGGCGAAACCCCCAATTACAGCCCCGAGACAGTCGACACGGCCTGGCTCGCCATTACTCAGTGGCTCGCCCCGCGCGCACTGAATCGAACCTTCCAGCACCCGAACGAGGTCTTTGACATTCTCTCGACCGGGATACGCGGTCACAATATGGCAAAGGCCTCAGTCGAAATGGGATTCTGGGAGCTTGACGCCAGGCTTCGCGGCATTGCGCTATCCGAACGACTCGGCGGCACACGCGAGCGCGTGGTTACGGGAATCTCTCTAGGTATTCAGCAAGCGCCCGATGCCCTCGTCGAACGAGCCCGCCGCGCGCTCGCGGGGGGATACCGGAAGATAAAGCTCAAGGTCATGCCCCGATTTGACATCGATTTTGTTCGCGCGGTGCGCGAGGAGCTGGGCGCGGATACGAGCATCATGGCCGACGCCAATTCGGCCTACACCATCCGGGATGCGGACCATCTCGCACAACTTGACGTGTTCAAGCTTCTTATGATAGAGCAGCCGCTCGGCCCGGACGATCTGGTGCGGCACGCCACCCTGCAGACGCGGCTCGAAACGCCGCTCTGCCTGGACGAGTCCATAACCGACGTGCAGCGCGCTGAAGACATGATCACGCTCGGCTCGGGGCGCATCATAAACATCAAGCCGGGCCGTGTCGGCGGATTCACGCAATCGCTGGCGATTCACGATCTCTGCCAGCGCCACAAGATCCCCGTGTGGTGCGGCGGCATGCTCGAGAGCGGCATCGGCCGCGCGCACAACGTGGCACTCGCTTCGCTTCCCAACTTTACTCTCCCGGGCGACCTGTCGCCGAGTTCCCGATATTGGGAGCGCGACATCGTGACGCCGGCGTGGACGATGGATGGGGAAGGAATGGTGCGCGTCCCAAGGGATGTGCCCGGCATCGGAGTCGCCGTCGATATGGATCGCATTGATGATCTGACTACACGCAGAGAAGTTGTAGCGCCTTGATTCACCACGGTCAGTTGCAGCTTCCCGTCGCCATCGAGCGACAATTCCCGGCTGCGCTTCGATTGGCGTTAATCGTTCTCCGGCGGCAGTTACACCGCCACCCCGAGCTATCGGGACAGGAGGAGCAGACCGCCGCCCGACTCACCGATGCGCTCGCACCACTCGCTCCAGCAGAGCTTCGCCGAGTGGCGGTTACCGGCGTTATCGCGCGTATCCGCGGCCGTGACCCGGATGGGCCCACGGTGGCGATTCGAGGTGACATCGACGCGCTCCCGATTCAGGAAGACACGGGACTGGACTTTGCCTCCGAGAATCCCGGCGTCATGCACGCCTGTGGTCACGACGTACATGCGGCGTGGGCCATCGGCGCCGCGCATCTCCTGGCGGCATCGCCGGCTCGCGGCGATGTGCTGATCGTGCTTCAGCCATCGGAGGAGACGGGACAGGGCGCCCGTGCCATGTTGGCCACTGGTGCGCTGGACAGCGTGAGCGCGATCTTCGGGGCCCACGTGGATCGGAGATTCCCGATTGGTCAGGTGGTCGCTCAACCAGGACCGCTCGCGGCATCGGCTGACAATTTCACCATCGAGCTCGATGGAAGCGGCGCACACGCCGCCCGTCCGCATGAAAGCGCCGACCCGATCGTCGGGCTTGGGGCTCTGATAAGCGCGCTGCAGACGATTGTCGCACGCAGGGTGAACCCCGCCAATGCGGCCGTTGTGAGCATCGGCACGGTGCACGCCGGAACGGCGCCGAACATTATTCCTGGCCGCGCGACGATATCCGGTACGTTACGGGCTACTGACCCGGAGACCCGCCGCCTACTCGAGGAAGAACTGCGACGAATCGCGGATGGAGTTGCGGCGACGCATCGCCTGCACGCGCGTGTTATGCTCGAGCCCGGCACACCGCCCATCGTCAATCCGCCCGGCGCGACACGCTGGGCCCGCGATGCGGCTGTTGCCCTACTCGGCGAGGACGCTGTCGTACCGCTCGGATTCCTGAACCTCGCGGGTGAAGATTTCGCCTACTACATGGCACGCATGCCAGGGTGCTTTCTCAGAATTGGCGCTCGGGAGAGCGGCGGCGAGACGATTCCAGCGCACACTCCTCGCTTCTACGCCGCGGACGAAAGCATTTTTGTCGGCGCAGCGGTCTTAGCGGAAACCGCGCGAGTGGCTTCGGAGGCATTGGCCGATGGCTGAGGGCGCGCCGCTTTCGCGCACCCTGAACCTCCGCGACCTCATCCTCATCGTTGTTGGCACCGTGATCGGCTCGGGGATTTTCATCGTTCCCGCCTCGGTTCTCGCCCAGACCGGCGGGGAAATCGGTCCCGCCCTGCTCGTCTGGCTCATAGCCGGCGTTCTTTCACTACTAGGCGCCCTGACATACGGCGAGATGGGTGCGGCCAACCCGAATGCCGGCGGAATCTACACTTACATCCGTGATGCATTCGGGCCGCTGCCGTCGTTCCTCTTTGGCTGGACGATGTTTTTTGTCATCAGCAGCGGCTCGCTCGCAACGCTCGCCGTCGCTTTCACGGGTTACCTGGGCGAATTCACGACCCTTTCGCGCGGAGCGTCCCGCGTCATTGCTGTAGTAATGATCGCGGTAGTCACAGCAATCAATGTTCTGGGCACACGCAAAAGCGCCGGCATACAAGGCTTGACGACAGCCATCAAGTCTCTGGCAATCGTGCTGATCAGCATTGCATTGATCTCGCGCGGCACGGGTTTCAGTTCTGGCGACCCTCAGTGGTGGCCAGAAATGCTCGAACCATCGCTCCTGTCCGGCGTCGGACTCGCGATGATCGGCGTGCTCTGGGCATATGAAGGGTGGCAGTACGTAACTTTCTCCGCCGGTGAAACGCGTGACCCCAGTCGAACATTCCCTCGCGGCATAACCATAGGGACGGGGCTGTTGATCGGCATCTATCTTTTGGCGAATGTCGGCTATATCGCCGCACTCGGCCCCGATGCCGCGTCGCACAGCGAGCGGATAGCGGCACAGTCCGTTACCGTCATCATGGGTCCGGCGGCCGGAAAAATTATCGCCGGCATCATACTCATCTCGATGTTCAGCGCGGCGAACGGGCTCGTGCTAACCGCTCCCCGCCTGTACTACTCGATGGCTCGCGACGGCTTATTCTTTGGCAAGCTTGCGGAAGTACACCCGCGCTTCGCTACACCTGCCTTTGCGATCGTCGCCGGTTCGGCGTGGGCAATCTTGCTCGCCGTCTCCGGAACGTTCGAGCAGCTCCTGACCTACGTCGTCTTCGCGGGGTGGATATTTTACGGGCTCGGCGCTTTGGCGATTTTCAGCTACAGGAGAAAGGCACCGGGCGGCACGCGTCCGTTCAGCGTACCAGGTTACCCTGCTACACCGGTTCTTTTTGTCGCTTCAGCAGCGGCGATCGTCGGAAACACTCTCGTGACGCAACCGAGCCGCGCGCTCATCGGGATAGGCGCCGTCGCGATCGGCGTACCGGCCTACTATTTCTGGCGCGCGAAAGCGCGTAGAACCGGAGTTGTAGCGGCACGCGAATAGACGCGGATTACTCTCGCGATGACCTCCGCAAGTACTGTCAGCGCAACCTAGTGACTAGCACCGGCCTGACGACACCAGCGCAGAGAAGAAAGATCGACACCGTGGTTGCCTCAACTCGTCAGGTCCACCCTGAACCAGACATGCCGGCCCGGCGAATCGATCCCCGATCCGTGGTCCCGATAACCGCGGTCGAAAAGATTCTCGGCACCAGCTGTTAGCCGCATTCGGCTCAAACGCCTCGACCCGCGAACACCCGCGATGCTGTAACCAGGTGTGCCTCCCTCCTGGATTCGGCTGTCACGCCTGTCGCGGGACGAGAGCCGGCTCTGCGAGCCGGCTCCCCTCGCTCCAATCTCGACCCAACTCTCCCCGTTGGGCATGCCGAAACTGCTGCGAAGTGCGATGGAACCCGAGATCGGCGGAATGCGTCCCACCGGCTCATGACCGCCAGACGGCGCCGTCTGCGAGCCGCGCGTACCGAATGCCTGCGCGCGAAGGGTCAGCCGTCGGCTGAGAGCTCCTTCGCCCGCGATTTCAATCCCGGCGATTCTCGCTGAACCGACGTTCGCCGCGCGAAAAACGCGCTTCCCCTCAAAGAGGGTGTCGCCAAGATAGTTCCCCGGAATGCGGTCTATGAACCCCGTAATACGTGTCGCGTATACGGCGGCCTGGATCGTTGCACGGTGCCCTGCCTTTCGGAGAGTCGCGTCGTAAGTGATGCTGCGCTCCGGCCCTACCGATGCATTCGGAAGGACAATACCGCCGGGTACGTTGGAGACGGTGGACAGATCATAGATGTTGGGCGCGCGGAATCCCTGGCCTGCGTGCACGCTGAGGGTGAAACCCCCCTGCAGGAACGACTCGATGCCGATCTGGCCGCTCACATTGCCGCTGGCCGCATCCACATCGCCGCCGAAGTCGTCGCCCGCGCGCAGGCGCACCTGCACTCTATCTGCGCGCACACCCCCCAGCAGGCGAGAGTTCGAGCCCACTAGCCGAGCGCCATGCGCGTAGACGCCGATCGACGTCGACCGCGCACCGTCCGGAAATCGCCCCGCCGCGACCGTGTCGTCACCGGCTACGCGAACAAGCGGACTCCGTACTCCGGTCGCGATCATCTCCTCATAACCGAAGCTCGAGACGACATCGTGGTAAAGGTCACCGCCAATGCGAATGTTCGTGCCCGCCGGCATGCGCGGCTCAGCGAAAAGTGTGAGGAAGCGCGTCCGCGTGTCGTCGCGCTGGTATTCGCGCGTTGGCGCAGCGAATGCATCGCCAGCAACGTTCAGATCCACGGAACGCTGGCGTCGCCCTTCGCGCTGTTCGCTCAAGCCGGCAACGATTCCGCGCCGGACGAGAATTCCTTCGCAACCGGTTCCGTCGTAGCGCGCGACGCCCATCAGATGCGTCTGTGGCTCGAACTCGAATTCCGCATCGGAACCCTGCAACTCCGACTGGACCGCCGCATCGAAGCGAAAGTCCACCAGGCGATCGTAGCGCGAGACATCGCGGAGATCCGTGCCCTGCGCGGAGAGTGCCAGGTTGTTGCAGCCGCGCAGGTTGACATTGAGCATTGCGTCGGCCCCGAAAGACTTGTAGTGGGTACCGCGCTGAACACCTATTTCGCCGCCGGCATCGAGGTCGCTTGCGCGTGTCACCGTGGCACCTGCCCTCGCCCGTATGCGCTGGCGTCCCGCACTCCCCTCCGCGTGCGCGCGCACACCGTCATCCGAGCTCGCATACATTAGTGACGCCGAAGCCGAAGGCTGTCCCGTCGGCCGTTTGGTCACGATGTTTACGACGCCTCCCATCGCGTCACTGCCGTACAGTGCCGATCCCGGTCCCCGAATGATCTCAATTCGCTCGATCTGCTCCGGATCAATGAGCGAGAGTGTCTGATTCGGCCCGTCGCGCACCGTCGCTGTGTTAAGGCGAATGCCGTCCACCAACACCTGAACCTGGTTGCCGGTCATGCCGCGAAGAATCACGGTGCCGTGTCCCGCGTTCGTTTGCTGAACCTGCACCCCGGGCGATTCGCGTAGCGCGTCGGGAAGAATGCGAACCAGTGACGATGCCACCCTTTCAGCGCCAGTGATGCTGACGGCGGTGGCTTCGAGGAGTGGGCTCGACGTGACAGTGCGCGTCACGGTGACCGTGACGGTGTCCAGTTGGCGGGAGGCGGCGCTGTCTTGCTGAGCAGCGGCGGTGATGTTCGGCGCGATGACAAGTGAGATCAGCGCTACGATATCAGCGAGGCGGCTACGAGACATGAAGCAGTACATGGGTAGAATATACTAGATCATGTCGAGCCATTACGGCTGAGCGATTGCCGCGTGGGCCTTAACGGGCGGGGTCACTCCTGCTGACACCATCGCCCGGGGAGATTACTGCACGGCGACTACGCAGTCCACCATCCTTCGCCGTCGTCCTCCTCCTGGTCGCCGCCTTCCTCCGCTTTCGCAACGAGCCCGGGCCCGCCCTCAATTTCCATCTGTACCTTGAGTGGCACACTTCCAGGTTGCCGCTCATTCAGCTCCACTATGAGCTTGCGAATTCGGGAGCGGAGGGTGCCTGCATGCTCAGCGTCAGGCGAGGTGAGCAAAACCTCGAAGTGATCCGGGCCCTGCGACGCGATGAAATCCGAATCGCGAAGGATGCGAATAAGTCGCCAAGCCAGCGAACGGCGAATGCGTTCGTCGCCGCCGGAAACTGATAGCTTGAGGACCCGAACCGCGTAGCTTCTGCGACGCGCCCGCCTTTCTTCCCAGTCCCGAATCAGTTGCAGGTAGGGTACGTTAGGTAACCCGGTCGCCGGGTCCCGCAGAGCTCTTCCGAGAAATCCGTCTAATGCCATGTGCTGCCTCATCTCGTAGCGTTACGCTAAGAGCATTAACTATTGCAATGAACGTGCGCGGCCGGTTCCCCTTGCGCTAGTAGGATGAAAATTCTTCTCTACATCGTATTTGTACTATCCGGTGCCGCGGGACTCATATACGAGTCCATCTGGAGTCGCTATCTCGGCCTGTTTGTTGGACATAGCGCTTACGCACAGATCATCGTGCTGGGAATTTTTCTGGGCGGAATGTCCGTTGGGGCTCTTCTTATCGGCCGCCGCTCGGATCGCGTTCGCGAGCCACTCGTCTGGTACGCGGCGGCGGAGCTCGTTGCGGGACTGATTGGTCTCGTTTTCCACGATGTCTACCTCGGGGTGACCCGCGCCGCCTACGACACCCTGCTCCCGCCGCTCGCCGGTTCCGCGTTCCTGACGCTGGTCAAGTGGGCGATTGCTGGTGCCCTCATACTGCCGCAGTCCATTCTGCTCGGGATGACATTCCCGCTAATGAGCGCGGGCGCTCTCCGTCGTACTCGCGATAATGCCGGCCGGACTCTGTCGCTCCTGTATTTCGCAAACAGCCTGGGAGCGGCAATCGGGGTGCTGCTGGCCGGTTTCTATCTGATTCGAATTTCAGGCTTGCCCGGAACGCTGTTAGTCGCGGCAATGGTGAACATAACTGTGGCACTGGCGACGTTCATCGGCGTTAGGGTGGACGGAATGCGAGAGGTCTCGCGCGCTCGGCGCGAGCAGGAGATCCAGCTAGTAAATGCGACCACTCCGCACCAGTCCGACATGGCACTACCGGTAGGCGACAACCTGCGCGCCGGTGATGCCGCTCCAATCAGGGACGTGGCGGCGCATTCAGAACCTGTCCGCTCTTCCGCAGTCGAGTCTTCGCACTACGGCATTCCCTCCACAACCCTCTGGCGGCTGCTTCTCCTCGTCAGCTTCGGAACTGCCGTCGCCTCCTTCGTCTACGAAATCGCGTGGATTCGAATGCTTTCGCTTGTTTTGGGCAGCGCTACGCATTCGTTCGAGCTCATGCTATCTGCATTCATTCTCGGTCTCGCGCTCGGAGCTTTCTGGGTACGGAAGCGCGCCGATTCCTTTCACAACCCGATTCGCGCGCTTGGCATCGTGCAGCTCTGCATGGGAGTAGCCGCTGTGGCGACTCTTCCCATCTACCTCGCGTCCTTTGACTGGATGGCCAGCCTGCTTTCGGCGCTCGATACCACGGAGGCGAGCTACCGTGTCTTTACGGTAGTGCGATACGCTTTCTGTCTGGCGGTCATGCTTCCGTCAACTTTTTGCGCCGGTATGACGCTGCCACTCATCACTCGAACATTGCTGTCGACGGAACGGGGGGAGCGCGCGATCGGTGCGGTATACGGCGTCAACACCCTGGGTTCCATCGCGGGAGTCGCACTCGCTGGCCTTATTCTCCTTCCGCTCATTGGTCTCAAGCCGCTATTGATCGAAGGTGCAATCATAGACATGGCGTTGGGCCTCGTGCTGTTGCGCGCAGCAGCGGGCGAGTCGGCGCCAGCCCGACGGTGGGTCTACGCCGGCGCCGCCGTATCGCTCCTGGCGGTTACCCTCGCTACGCAGGGGACGACGTTCAACCCGAACGTGCTGGCGAGCGGAGTTTACAGGTATGGAAGAATTCCACCAAAGGGTACGCGGAGCATCCTGTACTACGAAGATGGGCGAACCGCTTCCGTGGCCGCTGGCCGCTCGGAGAGCTGGATCTACATCGCGACCAACGGGAAGCCCGACGCCTCGCTCGATAGCGTCTGGTTCAAAGGGCGCGCACCCGGAAAGGAACGCAAGCCTATCGGTGGCGACGAGTCCACTCAGGCGCTCCTCCCCCTGATTTCTCTTGCACACGCGCCCAACGCGCGCTCGGCGGCCGTGATTGGCCAGGGTTCCGGAATGACATCTCACCTCCTGCTCGGGAGTCCGCGCCTGAACGAGGCAGTCACGATCGAAATAGAGCCCAAGATGATGGAAGGCTCGCGCAGGGCCTTCTATCCGGTTAACAGACGAGTGTTCGACGATCCGAGGTCACGCGTCGTGATCGACGATGCGAAGTCGTTTTTCGCCTCCGGTCGCCGCCGCTACGACATCATTATCTCCGAGCCGTCGAATCCCTGGGTGAGCGGTGTATCCGGTCTTTTCACAGTCGAATTTTACCAACGCGTACGCAACTACCTCACGGAGGACGGAGTCTTCGGGCAATGGCTGCATTTGTATGAAATAAGCGATGACCTCGTGTTGAGCGTTCTTTCTGCCATTCACCAGAGCTTCCCGTCCTACCAGATCTTTCAGACCTCTGGCGGAGATATTCTGATAGTCGCGAGTAACCGGCCTTCGCTTCCGCGCCCCGATTGGTCGGTCTTCGGCTTTCCGCAAGTCGCAGCCGATCTTCACCACGCGATCCCGTTTACGACGGTTTCGCTCGAGGCGTCCCGAATTCTGGATCGTGCGGCGCTTGCTCCCCTGTTGGATGGGTGGCGGCAGCCTAATTCGGATTTCTATCCTGTTCTAGACCTCGGCGCGGAGCGGTCGCGATTTCTCGCGCAAAGCGCGACGGGATTCGCTCAGCTCTACAAGAAGCGCTTCGACATCATCGCGCCATTCTTCAACCGGCGTAGTGGTTTCAGTACCGAAACGGCTAACCCCGCGCCGCAAATCGACCGCATCGACGCCCTCGCGACGGGGGCCATGCTCCGGGATCCCAATGCCAGGATCAATGCCCAGGACAACAATGCCGACCTCGTTTCCTCCATGCATAATCGCTGGCGATTGCGGTCACTTGCACAGGCATCCCGTCCGCCAGTCGATTGGAAGCTCTGGCTCAACGAAGTCGTCGAAGTAGAGCATGCCATTCATGGCGGGACGGCGGGTGTAGTCGATGCGGAGTTTTACCACGAAGTGACGGCTTTCGCGGAACGGCTCAATGCGCCACAAGGAGTCAAAAACGCCTTGAGTTTCATGCGTGCGGCCGGTGAATGGGATTTCGCGGAGGCATCGCGCGCGGCGGACGCCTTGCTCCCCGCCGCTATCAGGGGCGAGTCGTATCTGGATGTGGACGAGCTTCGCGACGGAGCGGTCGTGGCGAAACTGCGCCTGGGCGACGCCGACAGCGCGCGTCGTTACTTCATCTCCCTCGCCAGGCGCAGCGCGCGAAGCCCCGATCATTTGCGAAACCGGGTTCTGGTGGCCTACATGTCGTCCCCAGCTGGCGTGCGGCAGTGATATCACCAACTATTCAGGCTCAATCTGCGCAGGAGGTGAGGTGGCGTCGACTCCACAATTGGCGGGTCAGCCGACATGATGTCATGCCACGACCCCTTCAATCGCTAACCGAGGTACCGAATGCGCAGGCTCTTACCCGCGCTCGCATGCGCGACACTGGCACTCCCGCTCCCGAGTTCCGCGAGCGCTCAGGAACCCGGGCGAATCACTGTGGATCGCTACTCGCTTCCTAACGGGCTCACCGTAATACTCGCCGAGAATCACAGCACGCAGGTGGTCGCCGTGGATGTCTGGTACAACGTCGGCTCCCGGAACGAGCGTTCGGGTCGCACGGGCTTCGCGCACCTGTTCGAGCACATGATGTTTCAGGGCTCGGAGGGCGTCAAGAAAGGTGACCACATGGCGCTACTCACGCGCGCGGGCTCGCAAGGCTTCAATGGAAGCACCACCGAAGACAGGACGAATTATTTTCAGCCCCTGCCCTCGAACCGCCTGAATCTCGGACTGTGGCTCGAGGCGGATCGCATGCGCTCTCTCTCGATAACCGACTCCAATTTCACAAACCAGCGCGAGGTAGTGAAAGAGGAGCGTCGCATGCGTGTGGACAATCAGCCGTACACCAGGGCGCTCTTTGAAGAGATGTACGGAATCATGGATTCGGCAACCTGCTTTCCTTACGCGCATTCCATCATAGGTTCGATGGACGATCTCAACGCCGCGAAGACATCAGACGTCAAGGAGTTCTTCGACCTTTACTACGCTCCAAATAACGCCACACTTGTCGTAGCCGGAGACTTCGATTCCGCGGAAGCCAAGCGCCTCATCAGTCTGTACTTCAGTGATGTCCCCCGCGGTAAAACGCCGCCGCCTGTTCCCTGCACTGCATCCGTTAACTCCGGACCCAGGCGCAAGAACGTACTTGATCCGAAGGCGAACCTCCCGGCCGTGATGGCCATTTATCGAATACCGGCATACGATCATGCCGATTATCCGGCTCTCGAGCTCCTCAGCACGATCCTCGGACAGGGAGAGAGCTCTCGCTTCAACCGGGCGCTGGCACGCGAGCAGAAACTTGCGGTCGCCACTCCCGTGTTCGCGAATCCGTTCGGCCCGAGACGTGGACCCGGAGTGTTCCTGCTATTGGCAATAGCGAACCAGGGTATCAAGACAGATACCCTCGAGAAGGCCATGGCTGTCGAAGCCGCGAAAATTGGCCGCGAAGGTATTACGAACGCGGAGCTTACAAAGGCCCAGAACGCGTACCGCGCAACCACGATCTCCGGGCGCGAGACTCCGCTGGAGGTAGCCGAGGCGCTACAGCGCGCCAACCTCTTCCTCGGAAATCCGGAGGCTGTGAATACGGACTTCGCACGCCATATGGCGGTCTCGGCAGACGACGTGAAACGCGTCGCCGCGACATATCTCCGCCCCGACAATGCGCTTACCCTCATCATAACTTCGGAGGCGAAATGAGGCCGGCCATTCGCTCGTTCGCCCGTGGCCACTTTGCCGCTTCCGCTCTTCTGTTCGCGGCGCTGGCTCCCGAAGCCCACGCGCAATACCCCAGGACACCACCGCCCGCAGCGTCGCTCAAGCCCGCACAGTTCCCGCCCTTTCAGGAAACGGCGCTGCCCAATGGCTTGCGGCTGGTAGTCGTCGAACGGCGCGACCAGCCACTTGTTTCCATATCCCTCTCCTTTCCCGCCGGCAGCCGGTACGAGCCCTCTGGCCACGAGGGATTGGCTACCCTCGCGGCAACCCTGCTGACCAAGGGGGCGGGCGCGCGCTCGGCCGACGAAATCTCCGCGACAATAGAAGGCGTCGGTGGCTCGATCGGCGCCAGCGCCGGTTCGGACTTCCTCACGGTGCGTGCTGATGTGCTCACCCCGAATGTCCCGCTCGCCTTCGAGCTGCTGAGCGACGTCGCCGTTCGCCCATCCTTTCCGGAAAAGGAGCTGGAGCTCGCGCGCACTCAAATACTGTCTGCGCTCCAGCTCGAGCTGTCCCAGCCCTCTGCCATCGCGTCGCGCGCATTCGCGCGCGAGCTGTACGGGAAGAATCCGTATGCCCTCCGTCCAACGCCGGAGTCGGTCCGCCGGGTTGCGCGCAGCGACCTTGTGGCCTTCCAAAAAGCTCGGCTTCGCCCTTCGGGAGCGCTTCTCGTGGTCGCAGGCGACCTTTCGTTCGCCGACGCCAGGCGCCTGGCGTCCAGGTCATTCGCCGGCTGGAAGGGAGCGCCAATCGCAAGCGCAGCGGGTTCAGCTCCACCTGCGCGCAGGAAAACTGAAATCGTACTGGTGCACCGGCCCGGATCTGTGCAGTCGAACATCGTGATGGGAAACGTAACGTTTCTTCCGGGCGATCCCCGCTTTTTCGCCGTCACCGTCGCCAACCGGGTTCTCGGTTCGAGCGCCTCCGCGCGCCTGTTCAACATCCTTCGCGAGCAGAAAAGCTGGACTTATGGCGCTTACTCGAACATCACGCGCCCACAGGGGATAGGGAGCTTTCAGGTCACGGCGGAAGTTCGGACGGAAGTCACCGATTCCGCGGTGGCGGAAATGATCACTCAGGTGCGCCGCATTGCGCGCGAGCAGGTAGGTACTGAGGAGTTCAGCGCGGCGATGGAGTCGCTCGTTGGAGCCTTCCCGCTCACTATCCAGACCGCGAATCAGGTTGCGGCAGCCGTAACAAACGCCAAGCTGCTCGGCCTTCCACCCGATTACCTGCAGACGTACCGCACGCGGCTTGCAGTCATCACCCCGCCTATGGCGCTCGCTGCCGCACGCTCCTCATTTCGCGGCGATGCAGCGCTCATCGTGGTTGTAGGCGACGCCACGAAAATTCATGATGGGCTCAATGCGATCGCGCCGGTGCGACTCGTCACAACGGAAGGCATGCCGCTTGCCGCTTCCGCGCTCACTGCAACCGCTGGCCCACTCAACCTGGACATGACGCGCCTTGTCGCTCGAAGC
Organism: Gemmatimonadaceae bacterium; assembly: GCA_051005015.1. Lineage (GTDB taxonomy): Bacteria > Gemmatimonadota > Gemmatimonadetes > Gemmatimonadales > Gemmatimonadaceae > JACMME01. Next base: position 27,590 of record JBPCJT010000287.1, read on the forward strand.
GACAGCTTTGTGGTAATGGTACAGGGGAACGCATTCGGGTTTCAGCGTACGTCGCTGGAAAAGAATGCCGGCGGCTACACCTATACCGAGGCAACGCAGATCGGGGCAATCGTCAATCAGACGACGACGCTTACCTTTGGCGAGAAGCTGGACATGCGCCACGTTACGCAACGCGGGACCATGCAGGGGCAGGAGTTGAAGACCGATGTAACGTATTCCGGCGGCCGCGTCAAAGGATCGGCCATGACCCCAACGCCACAGGGAGTAAGAACGGTCGCGATTGACACCGCTATCGCTGCGGGCACCCTGGACGACAACGCAGTACAAGCGATCGTTCCAGCGCTCAAATGGACGCCGAACGCGAAATTCCAGATGAGCGTTTTTTCCGCTGGCCAGGGTGGGCTTCGGCCAATGACGCTCAATGTAGCCGGAAAGGAGAGCGTTATGGTGCCTGCCGGGACCTTCGACGTCTACCGGGCCGAGCTCACGGGCGGGCAGGCGCCGGTAACGTTATTCGTTACCACCGCGGCGCCACACAGGGTGGTGAAGGTAACCATCGCCGGAGCACCAATAGAATTTCTGCTGGTGAAGTGAGAGAGGGACTCTTTCTGTAACAAAGTGGGCCTGAGATGGGCCTTGACTCGGTGGCGGGCAGGAGAGCGTTCCTCGCCTGCCACTCTTGCGACCAAGCCGGCGT
>JBPCJT010000288.1:0-10836 GCA_051005015.1 Gemmatimonadaceae bacterium
GCTATACATCGCCTCGGGAAGCACCGATCGCATAGCCGTCATGGACACCCGCAAACGCAGCGTCATCGCCGAGCTTCTGGATCCGCCGGGAAGCACGACCGGCTTCGCCCCGGGGGGAAGCACCGCGAACGCACTCGCGCTCTCCGCTGACGAGACGCGGCTATACGTCGCGGAAGCGGACAACAATTCGGTAGCTGTCTTCGCTCTCACCGGCGGGCGCACTGACGCACCTGTCGGGCGAATGCCTGTGGGGTGGTATCCCACGGCTCTCCTCACGGCAGGAGATTCGCTGCTCGTGGTAAGCGGCAAGGGACGCGGCACCGCTCCCAATATCGATGGGCCGCAACCGGGTAGACCGTCTCCCCGTGGCTGGCGAGCCTACGCCCTCGGACAGATTTCTGGTACCTTGACCACCCTCGCGGCTTGGCCCTCCACGGATGCACTCGCAAGTCTCACGGCACGCGTCGCGCGCGCCAATGGTTGGCACACACGCACGCCGCTGTCGTCCGCTTACCCTCCTTTCCAGCACGTGATCTACATCATCAAGGAGAACCGCACCTACGATCAGATATTCGGGGACATGCCGCAGGGTGATGGCGACAGCTCCCTGGTTTTCTTTCCGCGAGCGGTGACACCGAATCATCACGCGCTCGCCGAAAGGTTCGGTCTGTTCGACCGCTTTTTCGTGAACGCGGAAGTCAGCGCGGACGGTCACAACTGGTCGATGGCGGCATACACCACCGATTACATGCAGAAGACGACTCCATCCAACTACTCCGACCGCGGGCGCAGCTACGATTACGAGGGAACCAACCGAGGAGTCATTCCGCCTGCCGGTGAGGACGCAGCGGAGCCAGCGAACGGATATCTCTGGGATCTCGCGCAACGAGCGGGAACGACGTTCCGAAACTATGGCGAATTCGTCATCCCCGAAGGAGTGGACGAGAGCGAGAAGATGCCGGCTGGCTATCGGGGAACCAAGCCATTTCTCGCCGCGCACACAAACACGGAGTTTCCCGGTTACGATCTCGACATTACCGATCAGCGTAGAGCCGACATCTGGATCGCCGAGCTGCAGCGCTTCGTGCGCGAGGGACGTTTTCCGGCGCTGTCGATACTTCGCCTGCCGAACGACCACACCTCCGGTGCGAGAGCCGGAAAGCCCACACCGCGCGCGCACATGGCCGACAACGATCTCGCGCTTGGCCGAGTGATCGATGCGTTCACAAAAACGCAGTTCTGGAAGAATTCGGTCATCTTCGTTATCGAGGACGATGCGCAGAACGGTCCCGATCATGTAGACTCGCACCGATCCCCGCTGCTCGTCATCTCCCCATATAACCGGCCGGGGGTAAATCATCGCTTTGCGAACACAACCGATGTGATCGCGACAATCGCCGAAATTCTGAAGCTTGGCTCGCTGTCCCAGTTCGACTTCTACGGGCGGCCGCTGCGCGAAATATTTCACAGCGAACCGGATTTCACTCCGTATCGGATGCTGACGCCGGCAGTCGATCTCAACGAGCGCAACCCCGCGAGCGGACCAGGTGCGAGCGAATCCGAGGCGCTCGATCTCCGCTTCGAGGACAGCTCGGATGACGAGCTCTTCAATCGTATTTTATGGAAAACGATCAAGGGGGAACGCGTACCCTATCCGGGCCCGTCGCGGATGTCCGCGCTGGAGTGGAAACGGGGAAGGTGATGCGTGAGACGTGGTATGTGGTATGTGATACGTGACACGTGAAAGCAATTACGCGGTAGTCATCGTGTGGGAGGAATGGCAATGAGAGGCATCCGGTTGGTGGCGCTCTTGGCGGCGGCCATCTCTGTTGTGGCTGGTGGCTGCGCTAGACCTTCGGTGACGACCCGCGGGGATACGGAGCGTGTCTCTGCGGGGCTCCCTTACCATGCAATGGCGGCGCGCATCGTGGCGGCGCTCCAGCCATCCGCCGGTGAGCGCGCGATTCTTCGACACGATCCCAGGACTATGCCGGAATTGGCGCGCTCGCTCCGCACAAATCTCGAGCGCGCGGGCGTACTTGTGGAGACGATGGGCTACGACTCGGTGTCTGAGTTCGATACCCGGCTTGCGAACACCGACATCTACGTCTGGCTGCCAACGGCCGGCACCGGGCCCACGCCGGAACAAAGAGCATCGCTCGGCCGCTGGCTCGATTCCGGACGCGGGCGTCAGATTCACTTTCATTGGGGCGACGGTACCATCGGCATGAATCAGGCTGAAGCGGCACACACACCACTGTACGACAGCATCTACGTCGCCGCCCTCGACATCGACTACCGTGCCTTGAACGACCGCATGGATGCCGCGATCCGCTTGCTACGAGCGGGGGAAGTACGCGTCACCACGCCCGAAGGTACCGATCTCCGGTTCAAAATCGGCGAGCGCCCCGTAAGCAAGCAGAACGGCGACGCCTCCATGGCTCACATGGGTTCGGCCAAGATCCGGATCGATCGCGAGATCGAGCTTCCCGCGGGCGCGATCCGCGTGGCGCCACTCGAGGAGACGGTCCATGGCACGATCGTCGTACCCGTGCTGCGCCTGGGATCAATGGATGTGCGCGGAATCCGCCTGGAGTTCGACACCGGGCGCGTTATCAAGGCGACGGCAGCCACTAACGAAACGTTGTTGCGCGACAGCCTGCTCTCGGTGGAGGCCCTCACGCATTTTCGCGAGTTCGCGCTTGGCTTCAATCCCAGACTTCAGACACCGCCCGGGCGCAGCGAGCTCCCTTACTACGGCTATGGCGCGGGAGCGGTGCGGCTGAGCCTGGGCGACAATACGGAGCTGGGCGGACGCGTGACAGGTGACTACGTGCAGTGGCTCTTCTTCACGAACGCAACTGTCACTGCTGGAAGTACAGTCCTGGTTCAGGATGGACGCCTCACGGCAACCCCCCGGGCCCGGTGAGGGACGAAGGGGGCGGGCCGCCGCCAGGCATCGGGGTAGCTGGCGGCGCGCCTGGCCTGAATGCAACACTCGAAGGCGATTTGCCGGGCGGCCATGACCTCGTCGTGCTCGCGAATCTTGACCCGCCTGTCGCCGAGCGGGTTGGCGCGATGGTGCGGAACTGGCTCGGCGCTGCGAATTGACCTGGAGCAGCGGAGTTCAGTAGCAGGTCATTCCCAATTGAGTTGGAAGCCAACCCGGCTTGCCTAAGGTCGCGGCACGCACGACCTTAGCCGCGACCATGCACGCCTTTGAGATTCCGGAGCTGCGAGAGCGGCACGATCGCCACGGTGATCGCTATATCGAGTTTCTGCGTGTTCGCTCGCTGAGCGCGGGCCTCTATGTGCTTCCCGCAGGGAGCACCGACACGCAATTGCCGCACGCGCAGGACGAGGTGTACTACATCGTCAGCGGTCGAGCATCCATCCGCGTGGAGGCCGAGGATCGGGCGATCGCGTCAGGGTCCATCGTGTACGTCCCCGCGAACGCCGAGCATCGCTTTCACTCAATTGAGGAGCAGCTGGAGATTCTCGTTTTCTTCGCGCCCGCGGAGAATCGGTAGAGTCCATGCCCGGGACGCTCCTTCGCACCACGCCATTTCACCCCCGCACATCCGCGCTCTCCGAGGGACAGAACTGGCGACGCTGGGCGGGCTACGTCGTAGCGAGCGCTTACGAGCTCTCGCACGAGCGCGAGTATCACGCCATCCGAAGCTCAGCCGCTCTCTTTGATGTCTCTCCGCTCTTCAAGTATCTCATTCAGGGCCACGACGCGGCTCGTCTCCTTGACCGCATCGTGACGCGAGACGTATTGAAACTCAGGACGCATCAGGTCATGTACACCCCGTGGTGTGACGCGCATGGCAAGGTGATCGATGATGGCACCATCACCCGCCTGGACGAGCGCACCTTCCGCATGACCGCGGCCGACCCGAACCTTCGCTGGCTGCACGCCAACGCGGCGGGACTCGACGTCACGATTGACGACATCTCGGACTCCACCGCCGCACTTTCGCTGCAAGGTCCCAACTCACGCACCATTCTCGAGCGGGCCGCAGGCGCCGATCTTTCGGCCCTCAAGTACTTCCGGCTGACTCCGGCAACTATTCGTGGCACACCCGTCACTATCTCCCGAACCGGTTACACCGGCGATCTCGGTTACGAGATATGGATGAGCCCGGAACACGCAGTCTCCGTCTGGGATGCACTCGTGGACGAGGGGACGCCCTTCGGCATCACACCCGCGGGGATGCTCGCGCTCGACATCGCGCGCATCGAGGCCGGTTTGCTCCTGATAGAGGTCGACTACTTCTCAGCGCACCGCGTACTGATCGAGGCGCAGAAGTCATCCCCGTTCGAGCTCAACCTCGGTTGGACCGTGAGCCTCGACAAACCAGCCTTCGTCGGCAAGCGCGCGCTCGTGGAGGAAGCTGAGCGCGGAGCCCCGTGGCAATTTGTCGGCATGGAGGTCGAGTGGGAATCACTCGAATCCCTGTACGCAGAGGTTGGGCTCCCTCCCCGCCTGCCCACCGTCGCATGGCGGACGAGCGTTCCCGTCTACTCGGGTAGCCGCCAGGTCGGTTACGCGACGAGCGGTTGCTGGTCGCCTCTGCTCAAGAAATACATCGCCCTCGCGCACGTCGAGTCGGAGTTTGCAAAGCCCGGGATGTCACTTGCAATGGAGATGACGGTCGAGCACAGGAGGAAGCAGGCCGCAGCCCGAATCGTTAAGACACCCTTTTTCAATCCAGAGCGTAAACGAGCTTAAGTCCGCTTTTCCCAGTTCGGTTTCTATTCGCAGCACGCATCACGCAGTTTTTTTGTATTCGCAGTTCGCAATTCGCAATTCAATCCGCAATTCAGTCCTTCATGAATCGCTACCGCCACGGCAACGCTCCTTACGACGCCATCATCATCGGCGGCGGACATAACGGCCTGGTCACGGCTGCGTATCTCGCGCGTGCTGGAAAGCGTGTCGTCGTTCTGGAGAAGCGCCACTGCGTGGGCGGCGCAGCGGTAACCGAAGAGGTATTTCCGGGATTCAAGTTCTCCGTTTTTTCATACGTCGTCAGCTTGCTGCGCCCCGAGATCATCCGCGATCTCGACCTGCCCTCGCACGGCCTGGAGCTTCTACCGCTCGAGAGCACGTTGACGCCGCTGCCAAATGGCGACTATCTCGCGATGTGGGGGGACCACGACCGCACGCGCCGCGAGATTTACCGCCACTCACCACAGGACGCGGAGGCATACGACGACTTCGGTGTGCTGATGCATCACATGGCCATGGCGGTGCGGCCTATACTCAGCATGGTGCCTCCCGATCCCGGTTCGATGACGCCGAGGGATCTCATGTCGCTCGGAAAGCTTGGAAAGCACTTCCACGATCTTGGAGAGGAGAGATTCCACGCCCTTTTCAAGCTCATGACGATGAGCTCAGCGGATTTCCTGGACGAGTGGTTCGAGTGCGACGTGCTCAAGGCGACGAAATCGGCGAGCGGGGTCATCGGCACGATGCTGGGGCCGAGGTCTCCAGGATCTGCGTACGTGCTTCTGCACCACTACATGGGTGAGATAGACGGCGCGTTTCGAGCGTGGGGGTTCGCGAAAGGGGGCACCGGCTCAGTTAGCGAGTCAATCGCGAGCGCCGCGCGTCGCTTTGGAGCCGAAATTCGCACCGATGCACCTGTCGCGCAGGTGATAGTCAGGAACCACCGCGCCGTTGGCGTCGCACTCGAGAACGGCGACGAACTGCGTGGCGACGTGGTCGTGTCGGGACTGGACCCCAAACGCACTTTCCTGCACCTCGTGGAACCGTCGGAGCTTCCGTCCGGGCTCGTCGAGACGATCCGCCGCTTCAAGTTTCGCGGATCGTCGGGGAAGGTGAACCTGGCGCTGAGCGAGTTGCCGAACTTCACCTGCATGCCCGGCGTGGGACCGCACCTGCGCGGGGCGGTGTCGATCAGCCCCAGCATTGATTACGTGGAACGTGCGTACGACGACGCCAAGTACGGCGAGTTCTCACGTCGTCCGTACATGGATATCATCATCCCTTCGATGATCGATCCTGGAATGGCGCCCCCCGGCAAGCACGTCATGTCGATTTTTGTGCAATATGCTCCTTATAACCTGAATGGCGGGTGGACCGACCAACGCCGCGACGCGTTTGGCGATGCGGTCATCGACACGCTTGCCGAGTATGCCCCGAACATCAGGCGAGCCATCATTCACCGGCAAGTGCTGACGCCAAAGGATATCGAGCAGGTTACCGGACTCACGGAGGGAAATATTTTTCAGGGAGAGCTCGCGCTGCATCAGCTCTTCTTCATGCGCCCCGCAGCTGAGTGGGCGCAGTACCGGACCCCGGTTGCGGGTTTCTGGCAGTGTGGCGCCGGAACGCATCCGGGTGGCGGGATCATGGGGGCGTCGGGACGGTTGGCGGCGATGGAGATTTTGCGGGCGTGGACGTGAACGGGGAGGCGCGAGAAGGGGAGCGTGATGCGGGAGGCGGGAGGCGTGATGCGGGAGGCGGGAGGCGTGATTCGGGAGGGGGGAGACGGGAGGCGGGAGGTGGGTACGACGCGATCATCATTGGCGCCGGCATCAACGGCCTGACTGCCGCGGCGTATCTGGCCAGGGCTGGCCGCCGAGTGCTCGTGCTGGAGGGCCGGGCTAAGATCGGCGGATCGGCAGCGACGGAAGAGATAGCGCCTGGCTTTCGCGTCGACACGTGCGCGCACGACGCGGGATGGATTGCACCAGTGTTAATCCGGGAGCTCGACCTCCGTCGGCATGGTCTCGAAATCGTGCACCCAGAACCCCATGCCGTCTCGATGCTGCCGGACGGTGGGTCGTTGGCGCTGTTCTCCGACCGCTCACGAACAGCGGCATCTATCGCGCCCTTCTCGCAACGCGACACTGAGCGTTGGGTGCCATTTACAGATAGAATAGCCCGGCTTGCGGGGTTCCTCGAATCACTCTACGCCGTGCCGGCGCCCAGCGTCTCACCATCCGGCCTCGGCGATTTCATCGCGCTCATGGGTGCAGGCAAACGGCTGCGCGGCCTCGGGCGCGTCGAGATGATCGAGCTCCTTCGGACCCTCCCCATGTCGGTTGCGGAGCTGCTCGACGACTGGTTCGAGAGCGAGGCGCTCAAGGGACTCGTGGGCGCGGGTGGGATCACCGGCATCATGCAGGGAGCCAGGTCGGGGGGCACAGCATTCGTGCTGCTGCACCATGCTGTTGGCCGCGCCGCCGGTTCGTTACGGTCGAAGGATCTCGTACGAGGCGGAACGGGGAACCTCGCGCTGGCGTTGGCGATCGCCGCGCGTAGTCACGGCGCCCAGATACGGACGGACGCTCAAGTCGAGCACATCATCGCCAGCGGCGGCCGCGCGACGGGTGTGGTGCTACGGTCGGGCGAGGAGATCAGCGCGCGGCGCATCATCTCGAGCGCCGATCCGCGCCGAACATTCCTGACTTTGCTCGGCGCGACGAACCTCGAGCCGGAGTTCGTGCGCGCGGTGCAGAACATCAAGTACCGGGGTGCGCTCGCCAAGGTGAACCTGGCGCTCGGCGAGCTACCAAAGTTTGCGGCGATAAAGGGTGACGCAACGCTACTCGGCGGCGCAATATCGATCGCGCCGAGCCTGGATTATCTCGAGCGGGCGTATGACGACGCGAAGCATGGCGGTGTATCGCGGAAGCCGTATCTGGAAGCACGTATTCCGTCAGTTGCCGACAACAGCCTCGCGCCCGCCGGCAGGCACGTGATGTCGGTTCAGGTGCAGTATGCTCCGTATCATCTCGGGGAGGGTGTGTGGGACGACGCACGGCGCGAGGCACTTGGAGATCTCGTTGTCGGCGCACTTGCTGACTATGCTCCAAACCTTCGGAGCATGGTAATCGCGCGACAAATTCTTACAGCCAGGGATTTGGAGGCTCAATATGGCTTGACGGAGGGGAATGTCGGTCACGGCGAGCTGACGCTGGATCAGACACTGTTCATGCGTCCCGTGCCCGGCTGTTCGCGGTATAAGACTCCCGTGCGCGATCTTTATCTGTGTGGAGCCGGGACGCATCCGGGAGGCGGCATTTCGGGGATGCCGGGGAGATTGGCGGCTGCGGTGGTGTTGAAGGAAAAGTAGAAAAAGGACCTGAAAGGATGAAAAGGATTGACAGGATGGGCGCGGAATTCCCAAACTGTGGTTCACGTACTTCGTAAACCGGAAGCATTCCCCGTGCCCGCCACCTTTCTCAAAACCACCCAAAGCTACCAGCCCGGTGCCCGGACGATGCCCGGCCACCGCTACACCTCTCCCAAGGTGTACGCGGACGAGCGGGAGCGTATACTCGATCGCGCCTGGCTCTGCGTTGGGCGGGCCGGCTCAATCCCGAAGTCAGGTGATTTCTTTCTCCAGACGGTAGGCGCCGAAAGCCTCATCATCACGCGCGACAACGCGGAAATCGCGCACGCCTTCTACAACGTATGCCGCCACCGCGGCACGCGTCTTTGCACCAGGGAGCGTGGAAATTTCTCCGAAACCATTCAGTGCCCGTATCATGCCTGGACCTATAGAACCGATGGGCGCCTGGTCGGCGCACCGCATATGGGTGACGTCGAAGGGTGCGACAAGCGCGACTTCCCGCTGCACTCCGTGGCGTTGCGCGAGTGGGAAGGCTTTCTCTTCGTCAATCTTGCGCGCGAGCCGGAACCGTTCGACGGAGTGTTCGCGCCGGTCTACAACCGGCTGAGCCGCTTCAACCTGCATACGCTGAGCATCGGGCACCGTATCGTTTACGACGTGAAAGCGAACTGGAAGCTCGTCTTCCAGAACTACTCCGAATGTCTCCATTGCCCGGTGATCCACCCGGAGCTCTCGAATATCATGCCCTACCAGAGCGGTGAGAACGATCTCGTGGAAGGCCCCTTTCTTGGCGGCTTCATGCTCCTCACACCGCCGAACGCGAGCGCGACGATGACCGGCCGCGCCTGCGCAATCCTGCTCGGTGATCTGCCGGAAGAAGAGCGGCAGCGCGCGTATTACTACACCATCTTTCCGAATCTGATGCTCAGCATTCATCCGGACTACGTCGTCTACTACACGCTCTGGCCGGATGGGCCGGCGAACACGCGCATCGTTTGCGAGTGGCTCTTCCATCCAGATGCGGCCAACGCACCCGGTTTTAATCCGGACGACGCGATCGAGTTCTGGGACACGACCAACCGCCAGGACTGGAGTATCTCCGAGCAGAGTTTTGCCGGCATTTCGTCGCGCGCGTACGTGCCCGGGCCATACTCGCCGCGCGAAAGCATCCCGGCGGCCTGGGACCGCGAGTATCTCAGGAGGATGCAGGAGGGGTGAAGACGCAGATCTCGTCGGTTTTCATGAAGCCCAACTTCGCCGCGAGCTGAACTGAGGCGGAGTTGGAGTCTGTTGCTCCCCAAACAGGTTGCTTTCCTCGCTCCCGGAAGCGAGCGATCTGGAACGCCACGCACCGCGCCGCAAGCCCTTTCCTCCTGTAAGGCTCCAGCGTGTCTATCCCGATATCCCACCAGCGCTCCGTCTCGGAACCGGCGTAGCAAAAGGATACCGGCTGGCCATCCTCGAACGCCGCCGCGATTGCAGTGCCAGCTCTGGACTCGGCTTCGAGCTCTTTTTTCAGCTCTGTGGGCAAGGATTCGAGCGCCACAATATCAGATGGAGCAAGGAGACGTACTGTTCCTTGGGGAACGCTCGGCAGTCGGCTCGGATCCGGCAGAACGTGAAGCACCGCGCGCTCGTGGCTCCAATCCGTCAACACATGCTCCACCCACGCTGCATCCTCCGGAATGGCAAGCACGGAGTCGACGTTTCCCGAAGATCGAATCGCGTCGTGAATCGCCGCGGGGCGCGGCATCCCCACGATTCCCATGAGCCCGCCGTCAGCATGTACCGCCACGAAGCTGGGCGCGGCGGCGAGATCGAGTCCGAACACCTCCGCACGGTCTGCCAGAAGCATGCTGCGCACTTCAACCCATCGCGGGAGATCGGGCAGAGTGTTCGCGACTTCGCGCAGATTCACTGCAGAAACTCTCAGCTAGGTGGCGCGCGCGAAAGCTCCCTCGAGATAGATGGGCTCGAGTCCCGTCGCCCAGTACAAGAGCGCCTCTCGATCGGTTTGCGTCGTCTCTCGGTTGGTGCGAAGTACCGGTCCGGATCGGTCAACCGGCTGGAACTCGAGCCAGCCCTCCCACATTCCATCGGACCTCGCATACCCTTGCGTTCGAACGCGGTAGGTCTCTCCCTTGTTCGGTACCGTGACGCGTGCGGCATGCTCGTGAATGACCTCGGCTATCATCCTTTCCTCATGCATTAGTTTCGTGCCCTCGGAAGCTCTTCGTGCTGGTGGCGTACGCCCGACGCCTAGGTCGGACCTTCGGCTGGATGCACTCCGAGCTCGGCGGGAGGCAAGGCGAAGATGAGCCAGCCATTCCCCGCATCGACATGCTTCCAACCAAACACTTCGCGAAGCGTAGCCCGAAGTGCTTCGGGCTCTGATGTGTAAAGCAGGATGTGGGCACCAACGATCCCATGGTGGTCTCCGGCTGAGCGTATTCTCGTTCTGGATACCGGCAGCGTCCAGTGACGCTGGGATACTCCTGCTTTTTCTACGCGGGCGACAGTGTTCAGAGTGAGTTGTTACGATGTGGCAGCGGCAGAAAGCGTTCCCCTACCGCCATTCAGTTCTTTCCCAGCTGACCTATTGACAGTTGCACGTTACACTGTATCTTACAGTTGTGACCAGCGAATCCACTACCTACGATCTGACCGAGCTCTGCCGGCAGGCCAGTGTGAGTCTCAGAACGGTGCGCTACTACATCCAGCAGGG
>JBPCJT010000289.1:0-16460 GCA_051005015.1 Gemmatimonadaceae bacterium
ACCACGTATAGCGTTCCAGTTTGTCGCGATAGGCGGCGCCGAGCACCAGAACAAGCGTGTCGCGCTCGAGCTGCGTGTATCTCGTGAAACTCTCCCCCACGTCGAGCCGGACGGAATCCGCCGCGAAGTCGCGCGCATCCAGCACGAGGGCGAGCTTACCGCGCGTTACCTCGTCGATGGCGGAATTCCGGACCAGCTCGCCAATAGGCTTTCGGCCGCGCAGAATCTTCGCCTCCTCCCACCCCGCCCTGCTTAGATAACATCCAGTTGGGGTGAGAGAAAAGAGTACAACTCCGACGACGAGCGCCGTTCCCGCCACTCGCCGCCAACGCGGTTGGCGTTTCATTCTCGCTTTGTCCACCACCGGACTCCCACACGATGCGTCGCGCCAAGCGCGTCAAAACCCTGGTAAGCGTAATCGAGCGCGAAGTTGCGAACGCCGAGACCACCTCCGAATGCCATCAATGATGCCGCACTCTCATGCCGAGCCGAAGCGCCTATCCTGCCCTCCAGAGTGACCGCGTGCGAGGCCCTCCAGGACACTTCCACGCCCCCAGCCACGTCAGTATCACGCCAACGTTCATGCATCAGTTCAGCAACGGCGCGCACCCGCGCCGGCCCAACCTTCTCGGAAGCTGATGCTATCCCTATGCGCGCCTTGAGGGGTAGGGGCGCCCTCGCGCCTGAAAGGTTGATACGACCCCCGATGTTGTTTACCGAAACTGCCAGGCCCGCCTCTTTCCAGATGTTCATCGCTAAACCGGCGTCCATTGCCGCCGTGCCACCACTCGCCCCTGCAATCTGTTGCCGGATCACCTTCACGCTGCCACCAGCGCGCAGTCTTCCTCGCGTCACGGCATAGGCCAACGCGGCCGCGAAGTCGGTCGCCGAGATCGTTCGCCCGGTGGGTGAGCCCAAACCGCTCGCTGGGTCCGCCGCAATCTCGTCCACCGTCCCGTAGTCCAGAGCATGGATTCCAATTCCCACTGCTCCATTGCCCATCGGAAATCTCGCCGCAAGTGCCCCCAGTGCCGTGGACTGGAAGTGACGTTGAACCGAGATTCCAGCTGATCGTGCATCTGGGGTGGCGAGTTGCGCCGGATTATAAAAAATGGCGGCCTCATCTCCGCCGTGTGCGGGATACACATCGCCTAACGCGAGCGCGCGAGTGCTCGCTGGCAGACGGAGGAAAACGGCGGCGGCGGATCGTTGAGCCTGCGCGTTCAGCGGCAGGAGGAGACATACGCAACAGCTGAACGCGAGCCCCTTCACATCTGTAATCTCAACATCCGGCTACTGCACACCCCTTACCGCAACCTGAAAATCCCGACCTGAGCATTCAGATCTGGATTGAATGACCCGCCTCCCGGTGTCGCGAACCTGAGCCCGGCCGGGGCGCTCCCTGGGGGAGTGTCGAGTTGGTAGTACGCGAAGGTGCTTGGTACCATGGCGCCATTCACTGACTGATCGTACGGCAGATTCTTGACGAGTATTGGAAAAGGACGCGGATAATTGGCATTCGGTCCCGAGCGCGTGGCAGCGCGATACAGCGCATCGTAAAGGTACCGCAGATTTCGCGACTTGAAGCGTAACCGCGGGCTCACCGCGTTGCGCGGCACCCCCGGGATGCTGTCGGTGTAAAGAGCCATTCCGAAATCGGCAAAGACCGATGTAAATGCCTCGCCCATCACAAACTCCACGTTCTCGACGCTGGTCCGGCTGGTCTGCACCAACCGCGCGTAGATCGTGCTGTCCCGGAGATCCCCGAGGTACCTCATGAAGAGCCACGCCGCTCCACGTCCCTCGCAGCATTCATTCGTTTCAAAAAGTGTCAACGACGTGCTCTCGGGATCGAGAAGGTAGGAGTAGGAGTTATCCAGCTGCTCGGCTATGAAGCCGAACGCGGAATCCGGGAAAATGTTGTTGGGGTTGCTACGGCCCGTGGGAGGCGGAAACTTGTTTTCGTAATGCCGTGCGGCAAGCTCTTCAGCGAGGTGGCTAAGTCCTTCGTTCAGCCAGTCAGTCTCCTGGCTTGCACCACGCACAAGCGCGTGCTGATTGTAGGAAATCATGTGCTGCAGCTCGTGAATAAAGGTGCTCGGCAATAAGCTCTGCACCGTTGTTTTCGAGATCACGCAGCTGAACTGACCGGCCTGGTCAGGCACGAATCCATAAAAAATCTCGCCCTTGTTCGAATCACTACTGCGGCTCGACAGGTCAAAGCCAAAGAAAAATCCCAGTACCTGGCCATCGGTGGTGCAGCCCGGCCTCGGGGACAGCGCGTTCACGATCGGTGTCAACAGCATGATCACCTTTCCATTACCGTCGATGTCGGACTCGGGCCCAAAGGTGCGCAGATCGATGGGATACAGCGTCTCGTCGAACAGTTTGCCAAAATTCGTGAGCTCCGTATCAGTCAACCCGTTGGACGGCGAATTGTCGTCAACGTAGAGAAGAATGTTTTGTCCAATGTGCTTCAGCTTCGCCGTAGCGGACTTGAAGCACGTGTCGTCCGGGTCCAGAGAGCACAAGACCCGGAAGCTGCGAGAGCTGTTGAGAGTGACCGCCTCGAGCGAAATGGGCCTGTTCGACGCGAGTTGCGCGGCCGTTGGCACCGGCATGCGACGCTCGGCCGAGCGCAGAGCGAGATCGAACCGCGACTGCAGAGACTTGGCATTGTCTCGCACGCCGCGATCGAGCGCGGCTGCCAGGCTTTGCGGGACTGGCGCCGATGAATTCCCGAGCTGGAAGGGATGAGTTGCGAGGGGCACCGAGGCGCTCGCAAACTGCGGCACCACGAGGTAACTCGCGCCGTTGCCAGGAAGGCGCAGGCAATTGCCCAGCTCTGTGCCGCTGATCGTGATGCCCTCGTATACCGCTAGCGCGAGCGTTGGTGAAGTCTGAACATAGGTGACGTTAATGCTGCTGGTGCTCGCCGTGCCTACCTCGACGCGAACTGCAACAGTTCCGGGGGCTACGCATGGCGGCACGACCACCGTAATGCTCGATGCCGTCGCGGCAATGATGCGGGCGCGCGCGGAGCCAAAGTAAACCGTGTTGCCTGTTTGCGTGGAGTTGAAGCTGGTTCCCGTGAGCGTGATCGTATCCCCCGCCTGCGCACTCTGCTTCGAGCTGCCGGTAAGCGTCGGACCAGGTGTACCGGTCGCACGGAACGTCTCCATGTTCTCATCCTGGCCTTTGACAAAGGCTGCCGCGATCGCGTACTCGCCTTGCTGTGGACCCAGTCGCGCGTCGACGCGCGCGATGCCATCGATTCCTGTACCAACGATCGTATCGCTCAGCACTACCCCGGATTGCGCTGCGGGGCGGAAGACAACAGCAACGCTTCGAACCGGATCGCCCGCTGGGTTCGTGACCTTTAGCTGCAGCGGCAGGGCCAGTACACTTCCGGCGGCGCCTTGTTGGCCGTCACCACCCTGAATGGCAATCTGATAAACACTATCTGAGGGGCCACTGCCATCACTGCTGCATGCCAGGGTGGCAAGAACGACTACCGCTGCGGGAAGACGGCGAAAAACCATGTCACCCTCAAAAAAAGGAAGGTTGTTGAGCGGAATTTGAGCGGGGAAAGCTAACTGTTTTAAGGAACCAATCTGATGGGTCGGTTAGGTCCCCGTTTAATGAATATCCCAGGCGAACAACGTCTTGCCAATGCCGAAGCTGATTCCCTACCCTCAAACGCAGAGTACGTGCCGCCTTCAGTGTAAAGGCCGAAATGCCGGGCCGCTGGTGCCTAATCCCTGGTAACAACCGAAACGCAATACTCGATTTTATTCCCCATCACTGGCTCCTTTCGCCTCGGCGCTGCTATTATACAAGATAGTACGACAGCGGCTGCATGCCGGTTCTATTGGCTTAGCGCCCCTACCGCGGTCAATCGGCGCGAAACCGAAGGCGATTACGCTGCTGTCAAGTCCCACCTGGCATGACTTCCTTGACGCCGCGGTAATGTCTTTCGTTCATCTCCACTGTCATTCGGAGTACTCGCTCCTCGATGGCGCTAACCGCATCGACAGCCTCATCGAGCGCGCGTTGGAGCTGGAGCAGCCGGCGCTCGCCATAACGGATCATGGAAATCTGCACGCAGCGTGGGAATTCCAGGAGAAGGCTAAAAAGGCCAAGCTGAAGCCCATCATAGGCATGGAAGCCTATGTCGCACCGGGCAGCCGCCGCGAGCGAGGCCGGCAAAAAACCAGCTCCGGCAGCACAGCCAAGCCATATTTCCACCTTGTACTTCTCGCTCGCGACGCCCAGGGCTACCGGAACCTCGTAAAGCTCTCTTCCCTTGCCTTCACGGAAGGTTTCTACACAAAACCGCGCGTCGACCGCGAGCTGCTGGCCCGCTACAGCGAAGGGCTCGTCGTTTCTTCCGCTTGCATGGCTGGGGAGGTAGCGTCGAACCTGCTGGCAGCTCGGTATGAGGAGGCAAGAGCTGCCGCGGCGTGGTACGCCGAGGTTTTTCCGGACCGCTACTACCTCGAGGTGCAAGGTCACGACACGCCCGGCCAGGCCGAGTTGAATCGTCAGGTCTTCCGCCTCGCCGACGATCTTGGCCTTCCGGTAATCGCCACCAACGACGCCCATTTTCTGCGCGAAGCGGATCATGATGCGCACGATGTTCTTCTCTGCATTGGACTCGGCAAGGACCGTAGCGACGCCGACCGCATGAAGTACGACCGAGGACTGTACTTCAAGAGCGCTCCTGAAATGGCCGAGCGATTCCCCGATCGCCCCGGTGTTATTGAGAACACACTGAGAATTGCTGACGAGGCGGGGATCGAGTTCTCCAAAAAGTACCACGTCCCCTCGTTCCCTCTCCCCGCCGGGTTTACCAGTGAAAACGAGCTGCTGGTCAGGCTGGTCGAACAGGGAGCAGAGGAGCGCTACGGCAGTCCACTGCCAGCTCACGTTCGCGAGCGCATGGAATACGAGCTCGGCGTCATCACGCACACCGGGTACGCGGGCTATTTCCTGATCACCTACGATTTCATCAAGGCTGCGCGCGACCGCGGTATTCCCGTGGGACCGGGACGTGGCTCCGCCGCTGGGTCGCTGGTGGCCTACGCACTGCGCATTACCGACGTCTGCCCTCTCAGGTTCGATCTCCTGTTCGAGCGCTTTCTGAATCCTGAGCGCGTTTCAATGCCCGATATCGATGTGGACTTCTGCTTCGAGCGCCGCGGCGAGGTCATCGAGTACGTCCGGCAGAAATACGGTCGCGATTCGGTAGGGCAGATAATCACCTTCGGCACCATGAAGTCGCGCGCGGTGATCAAGGATGTGGGCCGGGTGTTGGGATTTACCCCTGCGGAAACGGACCAGCTGGCGAAGCTTATCCCGAACCAGCCGAACTTTTCCCTCACCGTCAAAGAGGCCGTCAAGCAGACACCTGAGATCACCAAGCTGTACAAGACGGACGCGCGCTACACTCAGCTGCTCGATTTCGCCATGTCCCTGGAGGGATTGTCGCGCCACGCCGGGGTGCATGCCGCGGGCGTCGTGATCGCGCCCGGACCGCTGGACGACTACGTACCAATCTGCACGCAGAACACCAGGGGCGCAGGCTCTGGCGCAGACGACGAACAGGTCGTGGTCACGCAGTACGATATGAACGGGCTGGAGAAGGCCGGCATGCTCAAGATGGACTTCCTCGGCCTGACGACGCTTACCGTGATTCACGATGCCACGGCCATGATCGAGAAAGGCACAGGCATGCCGCTGAATCTCCACGCTATTCCGCTCGACGATCCGGAGACCTACAGGATGCTCCGAGCGGGGCGTACGGCCGGCGTCTTCCAGTTCGAGTCACCGCTAGCCACGGACATGCTGCGCAGCATGCGCTGCGACCGGTTCGACGACCTGGTCGCTTCGAACGCGCTCATGCGACCAGGTCCGCTCGACGCCGGGATGCACCGCGTATTCATCCAGCGCAAGCGTGGCGAGGAGGCGGTGACTTACCGCCTGCCCGAGCTCGAGAGCATTCTTTCCACGACGTACGGCGTTATCACCTACCAGGAGCAGGTGATGCGAATTGCCCAGACTCTGGCCGGCATCTCGCTCGCCGAAGCCGACGTCCTTCGCAAGGCAGTTGGCAAAAAGGACTCATGGCTGATCCGCTCGGAGCTCGGAAAATTCATCGAGAAATCCGTGGCTCGCGGGTACGACCGAAAAGTAATTGCCGAGCTCGCGAGTCAAATTGAGACGTTCGGACGTTACGGGTTCAACAAGTCGCATTCAGTTGCCTATTCAATCCTTTCGTACCACACTGCCTGGCTCAAGACGCATCATCCGGCTGAGTTCATGTCCGCCTTGTTGTCCTCGCAGATTGGCGACGCGGATTCTGTGGTCAAGTACATCAACGAGGCGCGCGAGCTCGGAATCGAGGTTCTTGCCCCGGATGTGAACGAGTCCGGATACAAGTTCACCGTGGTAGGACCCAAGCGCATTCGCTTCGGGCTGGGCGCCATTCGCAACGTCGGGAAGTCGGCGCTCGATTCGATTCTCGGAGTGCGTCATGACGGCGCATTCACTTCGCTGTTCGAATTCACCAGGCGGGTGGACCTGCGGATTTGCAACAAGCGCGTGCTCGAAGCGCTTATCGGAGCTGGCGCCCTCGACGCGCTCGGCGGACATCGCGCGCAGCTCGACGCCGCCCTCGATGTCGCGATCTCGGAGTCCGCCCTCAAGCAGTCGGAGCGCGAAACCGGACAGGTCTCGCTTTTCGGTGACGATTTGAACTCCACCGGCCACGTTCCGTCGTTAAACGCCGCTTTGCCTGTGACACCGGCGTGGTCGGATGTGCAACGGCTCGCAAGGGAAAAGGAGATTCTCGGCTTCTACATCTCGGGACATCCGCTCGAGCCGTTTCGCACAGAGGTCGAGCTCTTCGGAACCCATACGGTGTCACAGCTCGGTGGCTGGAGCGATCAGCCGATCGTGCTCGGCGTGGTGGTCACCGGAATCAAAAAACAGACGAGCAAGCGCACCGGAGCCGAATTCGCACGGCTCACGGTTGAAGATTTCACCGGGTCCTGCGAGGTGACCGTTTTCCCCGAAGCCTGGACGCTTCTCGGTGCGCGAATAAAGCCCGATGTTCCAGTGCTCCTCAAGGGAGGCTATCCGAAGCGTGATCAGGGGTCGGACAACCCGACATTTATCGTCGACTCGGTGACGCCGTTCGCTGAATTGCGCGCCACCGGAAGCGTTGGGGTCTTGCTGGATCTCAGTGCGGAGGGCAAGCTCTCTTCCGACGTGATGGGAGATGTCAGGGATATCGTCGCCTTGCACGCGGGATCGGCGCCGATTGAGGTGCGCTGGAACGACGGCAACGGAACCCAGGCGCGTCTTCGCTCGAGGTCACTCAAGCTGTCGGTGACCTCCGCGTCATTGCAATCGCTTCGTGCGCTGCTTGGCCAGGCGCGCGTCAAGCTCATACGCGGGAGCTGACCGAATGGGTACGTCGCTTGACTTCGAGAAGCCCATCATCGAGTTGGAACGTCAGATCGAGGAGATCAGGAAAGGGACGGGAAAGCAGCAGATCAACGGCACCGATGGCCTCGAACCGCTGGAGCGCCGGCTGGCGGCCATGCGCGCGGAGGTTTACAAGAATCTGACGCCGTATCAACGCGTACAGGTCGCGCGTAACTCCAAGCGGCCCTTCACCCTCGACTACATCCGCCTCGTGCTCACGGATTTTGTGGAGCTCCACGGCGACCGATTGTATCGCGAAGACGCCGCCATTGTAGGCGGCTGGGCGCGGCTTGACGGCGAAACGGTGATGATCATCGGCCATCAGCGCGGCCGCGATACCAAGGAAAATCTCCGGCGAAACTTCGGCATGCCGCATCCGGAGGGCTATCGGAAAGCGCTCCGGTTAATGAACTTGGCGGAGAAGTTTCATGTTCCCGTGATTACCTTTATCGACACGCCCGGGGCTTGGGCCGGACTGGGCGCTGAAGAGCGCGGCCAGTCGGAAGCAATAGCAAGAAACCTCTTCGAGATGAGCCGCCTTCAGACACCGATCGTCGCAACGGTGATTGGCGAAGGCGGTTCGGGGGGAGCGCTCGCGCTTGGGGTCGCCGATCGCGTACTGATGTTGGAGAATGCGATCTATTCAGTTATCACTATCGAGGGGTGTGCCGCCATACTCTGGAAAGATGGCAAGAGCCCCGAGATGAAGGAGCGGGCGGCAACGGCTCTCCGCCTCACGGCTGAAGATCTAGTCAGGCTCAAACTCATCGACGAGATCGTTGCGGAGCCAGTTGGTGGTGCGCACGCAAATCACGAAGAGTCCGCCAAGGCGCTGCAGGAAGCGCTGGTACGGCATCTCGACGATTTGCGCCGTTACAAGCCGGAAAAGCTCGTCCGGCGCCGACGGCAGAAATTCCTCCACATGGGCGCGTTCGCGGAGTAGCCGTGCCGGCGTTGATCGAGGTTGAGTTCAAGGGGAATCGCAAGCAGTTCTTCAACTACGAGGGCGAGGAGTCTCTCGCGTTGCGGAGCGCCGTCATCGTCGAAACAGACCGCGGCGAGGATCTGGGACGAGTGCACGCCGTTGGCGAGCTCGCGGCCAGGCGTTGCGGGGGTTGCGCACACGGGTGCGGCACGGAAAAGCCGAACAAGCGTATTCTGCGCGTCGCTACAGCCGATGAGGCGAGTAGGGCAGCCAGTCTCGCGGCGCAGGACGAGGATGCGCGACGCCGCGCAATGGAGCGGGTGAAAGCCAACGGCCTCGTCATGAAGCTCACGGATGCCGAGTGGCAGTGGGACCGAAAGAAGCTGACATTTTACTTCACGGCTGAAAAGCGCGTCGATTTCCGCGCGCTGGTACGTGACCTGGCGGCTGTTTTTCGCACCCGCATCGAGCTTAAGCAGATTGGGGTTCGTGACGAGGCCAAGCGGCTCGATGGGATCGGCCGCTGTGGACGCCGCTACTGCTCCTCCTCGTGGTTACCGGATCTTCGGCCGGTAAACCTCCAGGTGGCCAAGGATCAGCGGCTGTCGCTGAATCCCTCGCAGATTTCCGGAGCCTGCGGCCGACTCATGTGCTGTCTGCGCTACGAGCATGAGTTCTACGTCGCGAGCCGGAAACGGTTTCCCAAGGAAGGCAGAATGCTGGTCACATCGCGCGGCGAGGAAAAGGTTATCGCCAATGACATTTTCAGCGATCGCGTAACGCTGCGGGGGCTCGACGGAGAGGCACGCATAGTTCCGCTTGCCGATCTCAGGCGCGAGATGGAGGAGGGTGCACCGGGCGAAGGAGGTTTCGCGGGATTGGCAGTTCTGGACGAACCTGATCAGGATGTGTCTTATCCGGATTCGCCCGACGACGACATCGTTCTGGAGGACGACGAAGGAATAATGTCCGTAGCCGAGCCATTACGGCTCATCGAGCCCCGCTCCCATGGTAATCCCCTACCCGGGAGCGACACATCGCCTCCATCCGTGGATGAGCGGCCGCTGCGACGCCGCGGCCGCAGAGGTGGACGGCGCGGCAAGACCGGTGGCGCCGGGACTCCAGAGAAATGATGTGAAGAAGTTCTATATCACCACCGCTATCGACTACGCGAATGGCGATCCCCATATCGGCCACGCGCTCGAAAAGATCGGAGCCGATAGCATCGCTCGCTACCATCGCCTGCGTGGCTATGATGTGCACTTTCTAATGGGTATGGACGAGCACGGCCAGAAGGTCACGCAAGCGGCGGCCGACCGCGGGCTCTCACCACAGGCGCTCGTGGATGAGATTGCCGCAACGTTCCAGCTGGCCTGGGCGCGCCTCTCCATCTCCCATGATCAGTTCATTCGCACCACGGAGCCTTCGCACAAGACGGGAGTCCGCGCTCTCATCGAGCTCATCTTTCAACGCAATCCCGAAGACTTCTACGAGCAGGCATACGAAGGCTGGTATTGCGTCGGGTGCGAGCTCTTCAAGCGGCAAGATGAGATTGTCGACGGAAAATGCGCACTGCATCCGACGCGAACCCTGGAGTGGGCGAGCGAACGCAACTGGTTTTTCCGGCTCACTCGCTATGAGCACTTTTTACGCCGCCTCTTTGTGGAGCGGCCCCGCTTTCTGGAACCCGATAGCCGGCGAAACGAAATTCTCGCGCTGCTGAATCAGGGGCTGGAGGACATTTCCGTTACACGCTCGCGATTGCTCTGGGCCATTCCTTTCCCAAGGGCCTCGTCGGACGGCGAGCACCAGGGAACCTGGGTTTGGTTCGACGCGCTGCCGAATTATCTCACCGCCACTGGTTTTCCAGATGACGGATTCCAGTCCCGCTGGCCTGCGAATCTCCACGTCATTGGCAAGGACATTACACGGCTTCACTGCGTTGTCTGGCCCGCAATGCTCGAGTCCGCCGGAATACCTCTGCCGGAGCGGGTTTGGGCGCACGGTTTCGTGCAGTCAGGCGGGGAACGGCTCAGCAAATCGGCTGGTGTACAGGTGGAGCTCGGTCAGGCGATTGAACGATACGGCGCCGATGCTTTTCGGTACTACCTTCTCCGCGAAGTGCCGTTTGACGGGGATGGCAGTTTCACCTTTGAGCGCTTCGAGGAACGGTACACGGCCGACCTGGCGAATGCCTTTGGGAATCTGGCGAGCCGGGTCATTTCGATGATCGAGCGATACTGCGGCGGAGTTGTGCCCGACTCAGCGGGGGCCGACGCGGAAAGCGAGATGGCGGACGCCATGGACTTCGGGGCATATCATCGAAGCATGGACGGGAGTAATGGGTATCTCCCGCATGAAGCACTTCGGCACGTCTGGCTTACCGTCGCGCGCGCAAATGCGTACGTCGATCGGAAAGCACCCTGGAAGCTGGCGAAAGACCCCGCAAAGCGCGTAGAACTGGAGCAGACACTCTGGTCGCTTGCCAGGTCCCTGGCGATGCACGCCATCCATCTCGCGCCTTTCGTTCCTGGAAAGGCGCAGGAATTATGGGAACAGCTTGGCGCCCCGGGACGAGCCGCGGAGTGCCGGATCTTCGCGGAAAGTCCCACGCAACCGCTCCTCAAACGCACGAGCGACGCAGCAATTCAGCCCCTCGATCCTGCGGGGTGGCGCGTAACCAAGGGCGCCTCGCTCTTCCCCAGGGAAGCGCGCGATGCCGTCATCACGTAACAGCTGGCAGCAGGGAAAACAGGCTGCCATACGACACACTGCATGCTGCAACGTTCCTTGACTTGCGCGGTGACTGCCCGAACATTGCTTCCAGAAGGCGCTCCTTCTCTCCCCACCCACGTGGAGACTCCATGCAACGTCGCCTGTTGGTTCTGGTGCTGATCGCGGTTGTCGCAGTTGCGTGCGCACGGAGCGGAAAAGCCGGCGTGGATGCGCCCACGAACGAATTTCTCTCCGATGTTCCTGTCGAGGTGGAGAACCGAAATTTCCTCGATCTGACCGTCTATCTACTCCAGTCCGGGAGCAGGCAACGACTCGGAACAATCACTGGCTCCAGCACCGGCACCGTGCTCATTCCGAGAAAATTTTTGAGAGGTTATGCAGGCGACCTGCGCCTGTTGGGAGACCCGGTAGGATCGGCTAGTACCATAGTCTCAGATGCCGTTCTCATCAGGCCCGGCGAGCATGTCCACTGGATCATCGACAAAGCCGGCCGGTTCGGTATGACGTCGAGTATCGCCGTCGTTCAGTAGGAGCGACCGAAGTTCTTCTGACGGGAGTGCACCCAAAAATGTCTCGCGCCGTGAAATACCGGCGCGGCTTCGGCACCAGCGCGCGGAAGCAGGCATGAAGCGTCGCGCTACGGGATATGCCGTCGCACTTCTCGTCATTTTTGGCGCGTGTGAAAGACGCGTGAAGCCGGAAATATGGCACGCCGCTGACGGTCATCGCTGGCGCGCACTCGACGTCCACCGTCGTGGCCAGCCGGGCTTCGCTCTGTTATCACCATCCACGACGGGAATCAATTTCACGAATTCAGTCAGTGACGAAAAAGCACTGGAGAATCGTCACCTTGTACAGGGCTCCGGCGTTGCCCTTGGCGACGTGGATGGCGACGGGCGCACGGATATTTTCTTCAGCCACATTCAGGGTCAAAACCGGCTATACCGGAATCTGGGCGACTGGAAGTTCGAGGATATTACGCAATCGAGCGGCGTTACCACACCGGGCACGCACTCTACAGGAGCAGTCCTCGCCGACACAGACGGCGATGGCGACCTGGACCTGGTGGTGTCCGCCATGGGTGGGCCCAATCTCCTTTTCGTAAATGATGGCGGTGGCAACTTCGCGCTACGCCAGCCCAAGGCGAACCTTGGCACCGGCAGAGGCAGCACCACCATGGCTCTGGCCGACGTCGATGGAGACGGCGATCTGGACCTCTACATAGCGAATTACAAGACCCGAAACGTGCAGGACCTCTTCAGCCCCCAGGAGCGCGCATTCGAACGGGTTGTCCGTCGGGTGGGTGACAGTTACGAGATAGCGCCAGGGTTTCGTGAGCACTACCGTGCTGAGGTCCGCTCGGACCTCGGCGCCGTAGTAAGAACACAACGCGCCGATCCCGACTGGTTCTACCTCAATGACGGAGCCGGAAATTTCTCCGGGGTATCGCTCACCGAAGGGCGCTTTCTGGATGAGGCCGGCAAACCCATCGCCCGCCCTGCGGAATCCTTCAGCCTCACGGCGCGCTTCTTCGATGCGAACGGGGATGGTGCGCCGGATCTCTACGTCTGCAACGACTTCGAAGATCCAGATGAGTTCTGGCTGAATCGCGGGGACGGCAATTTTCAGATGGCGCCGGCGCTCTCGCTACGGTCCTCGAGCAACTCCTCCATGGCCATGGATTTCTCCGACATCGACCGGGACGGCGATATCGATTTCCTTGTCGTCGACATGCTCAGCCGGCCTGGCCGTCGACGAAAAACGCAGAGTCCAACTCACACTCCGCTCCCCAACAGGCCCGGAGAATACGCCAATCGGCCACAGATGCAGCGCAACACCATGTTCCTCAATCGCGGGAACGGCACTTTCGCAGAAGTAGCCGCGTTTGCCCGTGTGGAAGCGTCGGACTGGTCCTGGTCTACTGTATTCATGGATGCCGACCTCGATGGTTACGAGGATATCCTGGTCGGGACAGGCCACCGGTGGGATGTAATGGATTCTGACACGTGGGACCGCATCAAGAGCCGCTTCCCGAGCGCCCAGTGGAATCGCGAGCTGCTGCTTTTTCCTGACTTGCACCTCAAAAACGTCGCCTTTCGCAACAATGGCGATTTGACGTTTGCAGATGTCTCGACTGCGTGGGGATTTACCACGGAAGGAATCACCCACGGCATGGCGCTCGGCGACCTTGACGGTGACGGGGACCTCGATCTGGTCACCAATCGTTTCGGCAACGCAGCAGGTGTGTATCGCAACGAGGCTGCGTCGCCGCGGATCGCTGTTCGTTTGATCGGTCAAGCTCCCAACACGCAGGCCGTCGGCGCCAGAATTCGTGTGCTCGGAGGACCGGTAGCTGCCCAGGAAAAGGAAGTTACGCTCGGTGGACTATATCTCTCGAGCTCAGATCCTCTGTATTCATTCGCCGCTGTCGCCAGCGACACGCTCTCGGTTGAGGTGCGTTGGCGGAACGGAGCACAGACGGTAGTTGCGGGCGTCCTCCCTAACAGGTTGTACGAAATACGCCAGCAACCTGCAGCGCTGCAGCCGGACACGCGCCCCGCGCCTGAATCGGCGTTACCAATCTTTACAGATGTCTCCGATCAGCTCCGGCACCGCCACACCGAAACTTCCTTTGACGACTTCGCACGGCAACCGCTGCTACCAAACAGGCTGAGCCAGCTCGGCCCAGGCGTGAGCTGGTACGATGTGGATTCAGACGGGGATGAGGATCTCCTGGTGGCGTCCGGACGTGGCGGCGCGCTCGAGCTTCGCCGTAACGACGCAAGCGGCTTTACCCCTGTAACGCTCGGTCCTACAGCTGAACACGACCAAACCACCGTTCTTGCATTGCCCGGTGGGACAGGTGCAACTACCGCACTGCTGGTGGGCCAATCGAGCTATGAGACTGAATCACCTGCACAGGCGCTGGCCATCCCATCGGTAGTCCAATTTCAGCCGAGCAAGAATTCGGGCAGGTCCTCGTTTCCCTCCACCGCCGTAGCGGGTGATACGAGCAGCGTTGGCAGCCTCGCGCTGAGCGATATCGACACGGACGGCGACCTCGATCTCTTCGTGGCCGGAAGAACTATTCCCGGTGCTTACCCCCTGGCGGCTTCCTCGCGCCTGCTTCGCAACGAGGGCGGGCGATTTATACCGGACACCGCCAATCAAGAGGTGTTCTCAGCTTTGGGCCTCGTATCCGCCGCTGTCTTCTCAGATATCGATTCAGATGGCGATCCCGACCTCATAGTGGCGGCGGAGTGGGGGCCGCTGACAATCTTTAAAAATACCGGCGGTCGCTTTTCCCGCGACCACCGCTCCGCCAACCTGGCGACCTATCAAAACCGCTGGAACGGCGTCACCACAGGCGACCTGGATGGCGACGGCCGTCCCGATATCATCGCCACCGGTTGGGGACGCAACACTCTGCTTCGCGCTTCGCGCAAACTTCCGCTTTTTCTGTACTACGGCAACTTCGACGACAACGGTTCGCTAGACCTCGTTCGTGCGCAACGCGATGAGCACGTGAAAGATATCGCTCCCGTCGAGACTTTTTCGCGTCTCACACTGGCGATACCTCAGATTCGGCGCCGAACACCCACATTTGGCGCCTACGCCGACGCGTCCCTGAGCGACGTACTCGGCTCGAGCTTCGCCCGTGCTGGCCGCCTGGAAGTGGTGACACACGATCACATGTCGTTCCTCAATCGTGGTGACAGCTTCCTGCCAGCCGCTCTTCCGGCTGCGGCGCAGCTAGCTCCGGCGTTCTACGCTGGCATAGCGGATTTCGACGGGGATGGACGGGAAGACATATTCCTGAGCCAGAACTTCTTTCCCATGGAGATCGCCACACCCCGCCACGACGCAGGCCTGGGCATTTGGTTGCGCGGAGACGGTGCTGGCAAGCTGGCGCCGGTGTCGGCTGCAGAATCGGGTATCAGCGTCTTCGGCGACCAGCGCGGTGCAGCGCTCGCCGATTACAACCGCGACGGGCGCGTCGACCTCGTTGTTACACAGAATGGTGCCGAGACTAAACTGTATCGTAACGATCGGGGCATGCCAGGGATCCGGGTGCGGCTACTCGGTCCGCCTGGCAACCCGCACGGAGTTGGCGCTGTCGTGCGGCTGCGCTACGCCGAAGGGCTCGGACCAGCGCGAGAAATCCACGCTGGCTCGGGATACTGGTCCCAGGACGGAGCGGTCCAGGTGATGGGGCTGCGGGAGCCTCCTGCCGGCGTTTGGGTTCGCTGGCCCGGAGGAAAGGTGTCCGAGACCACGGTTATTGCAGGTGCGCGTGAAGTCACCATCCGCGCGCACCAGTGAGCAATTACAGACTTGCGTCCTAAGGTGCAGATCGCGTCCATATTGCGATTACCCCGCAACCGGCCGCAAACCCCATGAACTCGGCCGGCGTTTCGGATTGACCGTGGTATATCTCGATGCCCTCCACGTCCCGCATCGGGGTGCTCGGACCGAAAGTGTTCGACAAACGACCGTCGACGTAGTATTGCACATCGCACCCTCTGGCAGAACGTGCCATGCGAATCTGGCACTGAGTGCCGGAACACTCAGTACGTACGCCACGTACCGTGCGCAGTAGATCGGCCAGATTCATGGGATTGCGGGCCTCTATCTCCTCCTGAGTAAAAAAGGATCCACGTCCCTGCGCCCGCCGCCGCTCGAACTCTGCGAAGCGCCTTCCCTGGCTTTTCGCCGCTTCAACCACAACGCCAGGGAGCTCTGCCACCGTAGCTTCCATCTCGATCACGGGCCTTACCACCTTCCCGTCTTCGACATCCAGAAGTCCGCTCACCCTCACGTACCCGATGGCTCGAACCTCGACCAGGTGCGATCCAGCGCGCAACTTTGAGAAAGCGAATGACCCGGCGGAGTCGGTGGTAAGTGGCCGCAGGCCAAGCATCATCACCGTTGCGCCAGCGATGGGAGCGCGGGTGTCGCGGTTACGAACTTCCCCAACGATCGAAGCGGTCGCGCCCTGAGCGGAGAGACCACTTGAGTTTGAGGCGAGCAGCGCTAGGGCCGGCAGGATACCCAGAAGCAGCGCGCGTGCGATACGGGATGGGCGAGACATTGGGACCTCTGGGCCGAGGGGGATCATCTTAACGTAATTTGCGGGTAGCCAACTCGATACCCGCCACATACATTACTCTTAATCAAAACTGCCAAACTACTAATATCCATATATACGATACGTCGTAATGTGGGTATTTGATCCCCCGGCAATCGAATCCGGGTCTGTAACCTCGCGCGCGAACGACCGGTTGGGTTCAGATACCGGGACGCCACC
>JBPCJT010000290.1:0-4354 GCA_051005015.1 Gemmatimonadaceae bacterium
GGCCCGGCCCACCAGAAAATAGGCATTGAGAACGGCGACACCCACAGCGCCCTCGGGCTCCTGCCTTGGAAGCGCGTCCTGCACGGCCCCCATGGCGCGTTGTGCCAGCGCCTCGTACGAGCTTCGCGCGACTTCGCCAGCAGCTCTGCGAAGTTCCGCCTTGCGCTCCCCCTCCGCCTTTCGTTCGAGCAGATAGCGCTGCCCTGGAAACGCATCGAGCGCCTCCCGCTCGATTTCCGCTACGCGCGGGCTAAGCTCGGCCAAGTGCCGTATTAGAACGTCATCAATGCGAAAGACCCGCACCCCGTACTCGTGCCCTTGCGCCACACGGGCGAGCGTTCGTGCGAAGTGCTCACCTCGTTCGCGGAGCATGGTTCGCACTCCGTTCTCATCTGCAAACATCGTGAATGCCGGAAGCGGGATGACCCCTCCCTGCGTCGAAGCCCATGTAACCACCGCGTCGTGCGCAATGGCTCGGGGGCCAAGCCACGATACCTCACCTACCTGCGATTCGACGCGCTCACGCGAATACAGCTTTCCGTCCAGGCGCGTCACCAGCGCGGCGACGTCTCCGTCATGAATTACGGATACAGGCTTCTCATCCAGTCCCGGAGGTGCCTCCAGGCCACGTATAGTCGCGGGCGCGATGCCGTAAACGTACACCAACGAAAGCGAATCGCTCATTTCATCTGGTCGGGAAGCATGACCCATTCAGCTTGCCATCGCCGAATCGCGTCGACGCCACGTGGCGAGGGCGCGGCTACCGGCGCAGCAAATTGCGGAAGCTCGCGAGGCGCCGGAAGAGGCTGGAGATGCAATGTCGCGCGGTTCCAGAGTATCCCGGCCAACGGCACGGCCAGAGAGCGCACTCCGGAAACGAGGCGCGTCGTCTCGCCGCGAACGAGCGGTTCATCCAGCGCTACCACGAGCAGTCCGGTTTGTTCGGAGTCTATAAGCATCTCTCCGAGGGCTCGCGTCCTGTGAGCAAAGGCAAGCCGATCCTGTGCGGCGTCACCAAGTGGGACGACCTCTTTGTACTTCAGCATCAGCCGTAGGAGACGGTGGCTCCAGTCCAGCGCGAGGGCGGGCATTTCGAGCAGCCTCAGAAGATGGCCGGTGGGAGCGGGGTCGACGATGATGGCGTCGAATGCCTTCTGCTCGAGCATGTCGCCCAATGCTGCCAGTGCGTACAGCTCGTCAATCCCCGGCGGTGAGAGAGCCAGCAGATCGCGCACAATGCGGCGGTCATGAACGGCATCGACCCCGCGGCCCAACAGCGATTGGAACAGATCGTCGACCTGACCGGAGTATCGCTCACGGAAGCGTGCGAACCCCGCGGAAGCGTCCATCTGCCGCGCGAAGAGTCCCGGCACTTCAGAAACCGCGGTGTTCTCATCGCCAATGCGGAGCGCGAGCGCATCGGCAACGGAGGGCGCAGGATCCGTCGACACGAGAAGCACGCGTCGTTCAGCCACGGCCGTGGCGATCGCGAGACCGCAGGCGACTGTGGTTTTTCCGACGCCTCCCTTGCCGCCCACAATGGTGAGATTTCGTCCGAGGGATGGCATGGGGCGCCCCCCCCGCTGGGAAGTTATCCCTGGCCTAGGTCTCGCGCGCCATCCTTTCTTTTCATCCGAAATCGCAAAATCACCAACCCGCAGCGCCGCCCCCCATCGCGCGATGCCCTCGACCCCATATGGCGATGGCACGAGCTCTGACACCCAGAAATGGGTGATACGTGACGCAGCGGCTTGCATTAAACTATTTTCTCCCGCCCCAGCAGTACGGCCGTCTTGGCGAGCAATCTGCTTCGAGATCGCACCGCCTTTGGCTTCCCGCTCCCCGCTTTCCGCATCTTCCACAACTGCATTCGTCACGATAGCGAACACCGGAATGCCGAGCTCCTGCAAAGCCGACAGATAGCGGGCGGATTCCGCGGCGACTACGGGCTCCTCTCGCGTGACCAGTACGACTCCCGTCCTGGCCGCATCCCGCAACCTCCGGGCGATGGCGTCGACCTCTCCCTGCAATTCGCGGATGAAGCGATCCGCCGAATCCTCGTGGTACCGGTGAGTCAAGGCACGCACCATGAATCGGTGCTTCTCCTGCATCGCCTCGAGCAGCGCAGCGAGCGCCCGCACCGTGACCGGCAATTCCAACAGGCGAAGAGTGTGACCGGTGGGAGCCGTATCGATAACCATGCGTTCCCAATGGCCGGACGAGTCGAGTGACAGAAGTGACAGCAGGGCCATCGCCTCGTCAGCCCCTGGTAACGCCGCGTCGACAAGGCCCGCTATGTCTTCCCGGTCCAGATAGGTTCCGCGGTCCACTATCGTCACGAGCGTGTCACGCCATTTAGTGAGAAAGGCGTTTCTCGCGTACACCGCGTCAAGCTGCATCGCGTGCAGTCCCGGATGCCGAGCCATGGGCGTCGGCGCAGCCGACAACGACTCCCCTATAGCCTCCCCGAGTGACCGGGCGGGATCCGTCGAGAGAAGCAGTGTGCGCTCGCCAAGCTCAGAAGCGCGGATGGCCAGCGCCGCCGCGCACGTCGTCTTCCCGACGCCTCCCTTCCCCCCAACCATAACCCAAGCCGGTAGCGTTGCGAGAAGCCTGTCGAGCCCCGTCACTCTTCCGGGACGACACTCCGCGCTACGCGCACAGGCCCGCCCATGAC
Source organism: Gemmatimonadaceae bacterium (assembly GCA_051005015.1). GTDB lineage: Bacteria > Gemmatimonadota > Gemmatimonadetes > Gemmatimonadales > Gemmatimonadaceae > JACMME01. Next base: position 2,678 of record JBPCJT010000290.1, read on the forward strand.
GGACATCCCAAGCTCTTCGCGCCACCTTCGCACGTCACGCAGTCGCTCCATTATGACAGCCTCGCGGCGCAAGTACTCTTCTTCGTCAATGTCACCGAGCTCGAGCAGCATCTGGAGCTCCATCAGATCCTGCTTGATCGCGCTATCGTCGGTCAATTCCTCATCCACGACCTGCCGCACCTTCCCGAGGGACCAGCGCACCGCGAAGGCCGGTCCGGCTATCGGAAAGAAGAGGAGATTGGTGAGAAGTCCCATTAGCCGGAGGCGTGCGGCTGGAGGCGTGCCGCGGGAAGCGAGATGTGGGAGGCTGGAGGAGAGCCGCGGGAAGCGCTCTCGTTGCGCCCCACGATGACGGTGCGGATTTCACGCAGTCTCGCGCCACCCGCCTCCCTCCTCCCTCCTCCCACTCTCCCACTCCCCGCCTTCATTCCGCCCGCTCCAGTTTCAGCTTGATGTTCACGAAGTTGTACGGCGGCCAGGGTCCCGTATACTTGAAGGTGAGCAGCTCCTCGTGCTTCCGGGAGATTTCGCGAACTTTGTCGTCGAAGTCCCTGTCTCGATTCCGCTCCACAAGGAAAGCCGCGTTCAATATCATGCGGTCGCCAATGGGCTTATTGCTTCGGCTGGCCACCGCGACCTGCTTGAGTGTTTCGTGAACATCCGCGACGTATCGATTGCTGGTTATCTCGAGCGCGGCCTCTATGAGCCGGCCCAGCTGCATCCGCGCGAAGTATGTGGAGCTCTGCGTGTTGCGAGTGATCTCGTCCTTGAGCTCGCGTATCTCGTCATTCGTCCGCTCGATCTCCGCGATCACTTTGTCCCGATCCCATAGAATCTTGAGACCAAATTCAATTTTGTCCTGCATTTTGTCGAGCACGTCGGTGAACGCCTGATACGTAGATCGCAAGAGCTCCGATACATCTTCCTCGGAACGAAACACCGTCCCGAATGACATCGGAATAACCGAGAACTCCCGCATGACCGTCTCATTCACGAGCTCGTGAGCGAGCACATTCTCACGCGTAGGGTCGTAGATGACGATCGGGGTGTCGCTCACCACAGCAACCAGGTCGCGATAGTGTACGCTGTACACCCGATTCGCGCCCTCACCTATACCGATGTTTCCGAACTCGCGGGGCTTGTCCAAACGGATGATGCAGTACACGTACTTGCCCCCATCCGTAACCGGGCGCGTGTCGCTTAATGGAATTGTGTTTCCATCTAAGCCTGGCGAGCCGTCCCCGGGCCGTTCAGATATCGAGTGAGTCATCGTCGACGTTGGCTGCCGTTGACTTGCATCAGATCGCGCCGCTCCAGAGCAGCGTCGCGGCCACCCAAACCATCAAAACCAGGCCCACGGCCACCTTCATGGCGACCGACACGATGCGGCCGATCAATGCTCCGGTCGCGACCCGTGTCACCGCTCTCTTGTCAGTGCTGACAGTGAGCTCGGCGACGAGAGCACCCGCGAATGCACCGACGAACGCACCGATCATCGAGCCGACAACAGGAAGCGGAACGCCTATTATCGCCCCCACCATTCCACCCAGAATGGCACCCCATCCAGCTCGCTTCGATCCACCATACTTGCGAGCGTAGCGGCCCGCCAAGACAAACTCAAAGACTTCGGCCACTCCGGCCAGCAGCGTTAACCCTAGAATGGTAACGATTCCCAGC
>JBPCJT010000291.1:0-4185 GCA_051005015.1 Gemmatimonadaceae bacterium
AATCATGACCGCTTCGTCCGTGAGATTGACCCCCTTGTCACCAAGGCCGCTTTCCTCGAGTTGGCGGGGGATCAGATATTTCTTGGCGATCGCCGCTTTCTCGCGCTCGGTATATCCCGAGAATTCCACCACCTCCATGCGGTCAAGCAGAGGCCCCGGAATGTTCTGAATAAAATTCGCCGTCGCGATAAAGAGTACTTCGCTCAAGTCGAACGGGATATTCAGGTAGTGATCGGTGAACGTGTCGTTCTGGGCGGGGTCGAGCACCTCGAGCAGCGCCGAAGAGGGATCTCCCTGAAATGAGACGCCCAGCTTGTCCACCTCGTCGAGCAGAAAGACGGGATTTTTGGTAGCGGCCTGCTTGAGTCCCTGCACTATGCGCCCAGGCATGGCACCCACATACGTACGCCTGTGTCCACGGATATCCGCCTCATCCCGGATGCCGCCGAGCGCGGCACGCACGTACTCTCGTCCAAGTGCCCGCGCGATGGACTTGGCGATGGAAGTCTTGCCTACGCCCGGTGGCCCGACGAAGAGAAGGATCGGCCCCTTCGCCATCGCTCGCGCCTTGGCCTCCCGGGTGTCAGTGATCGGCTTGTCTTCCTCGCTCTCCGGCGAGAGCGCCGGCGTCGCGTCTTCCTTGCTGGCTTTAACCTTGGCCGCGGGAACCTCTCCGGTCTTTTCCACTTCCTCCGATAGTTGCTTTGCCCTGAGTTGGCGCACGGCCAAAAACTCCAGGATGCGGTCCTTCACATCCGGAAGCCCATAATGATCCTCATCGAGGATGTTTTTGGAGCCGTTCAGATCGAGCACATCGTCGCTGCGCAGATTCCATGGGAGCTCGGCGATCCATTCGAGATAGGTGCGGATCACCTGTGCTTCCATCGATTCGCGGCCAGCGCGCTCCAGCCGACCCAGCTCCCGCTCTACTTCCTGCCGCGCCAGCTTGGAAAGCTCCAGCTTGGCGAGCTTGTCACGCAGATCTGACATCTCGCGGCTCTGGTCGTCATCGCCGAGTTCCTTTTGGATGGCCTTCATCTGCTCGCGGAGAAACATTTCGCGCTGCCGCTGCCCCAACTCCTCCTGTACCTGGCTCTTGATGTCCTCCTGCGCCTCGAGAAGGCCGATCTGCCGCTGGACGTGCACCAGAACCCGGCGCAGCCGTTCCTCGACGCTCAGAGTCTCGAGCAATCCCTGCTTCTCGGGGACGCTGAGCTCTATATAACCCGCGACCAGGTCGGCGAACCGTCCAGGATCAGTTACGGAGTCCAGCACCTGATGTACGACTTCTTCCGGAAGCCCACGACGCTCCCCCAGCTCCCCCGCGCGCTCGCGCGTCTCCTTGTGCAACGCCTCGAAGGCGGGATCGTGGTCGTCAAGGGGATTCATCTCCTCCACCGGCACTATGACGGCAGAGAGGTAGTTGTCGGTGGTGGTGTATTGAAGCGCCGAAGCGCGTTGCTCGCCACCGAGCAAGAGCTGAATGCCGCCCAGTCCGCGCTGTACCTGCTGGATGCGCGCGATAACTCCCATGGAATAAAGGATTTCGGCGGTCGGCTCGTCGGTGTTATCGCGCTGCGCGACCGCGAACACCAGTCGGTCACCCTTGAGCGCGCTTTCGATGGCGCGCAAAGTGCCTGGCCTGCCTGCCGCGATAGGGGCAGTGAGTCCAGGAAAAATTACCGTGCCCCTAAGGGGGAGCACGGGAAGCGTCTGTCGTTGGGCCATCTGCTATCACTCAGGGTAGGGGCACCAGAAGCACGTACGCGTGCAAAGCTGCGTCATAAGCAGGAGTTGAGCCACAAGGGAAGGCCAAACTGCGACCAGCCAACCGTGAGGCGAATCAGCAGCAACGTCAGGTCTGCCACATTTGCAACTTTTCCCCGCTTCTTTGGCGTAGTGCGGCACAGATGGCAGCTTGCATTTCAAAGTTCGCATTGACCGTTCGCATTGACCGTTCAAAGTTCGCGGTTCGCAGTTCGCAGTTGTGTTCTCTCCTTTTCAGCCAGTGCGATTAATGCTACACTATGCAGGTTATCTACCGGGCACTGCGCCGTTTAACCGGCACCCCGGCACCCGGCACCTGATATCCAACTTGTTGCGTGACGGAATATTGTCCAGCGCCGCCGAAGACACCCAGCTTCGTGCGCACATTGAACGTGCGCTAAAGGAAAGTTACGATCTCGAGGACGAGATCGGACGCGGCGGCATGGGAATCGTATACCGCGCGCGTGACAAGCGGCTCAAGCGCACTGTTGCCATCAAGCTGCTGCCACCGGAGCTCGCGTTTCGGAGCGAGATCAAGACCCGCTTCCTTCGCGAAGCAGAAACCGCCGCCCAGCTCAACCATCCCCACATCGTCCCTATCTATTCGGTGGACGAGCGGGACGGTCTTGTCTTCTTCGTCATGACCTGCGTTACAGGCAAGACGCTTGGAGGCCGGCTGCATGAATGCGGACAGCTGAGCGTCGAGGAGACGCGCAAGATCATGCGCGAGGTAAGTGACGCCCTCGCCTACGCGCACGGACGAGGAGTGATCCACCGCGACATCAAGCCTGACAATATCCTGCTAGATGCGGAGAGTGGACGGTCAATGGTCACCGATTTCGGCATCGCGCGCGCTATCCAGGAAGGCGGAGATTCCCGGCTCACCGCGACGGGTATGGCGATTGGAACGCCAGCATACATGAGTCCCGAGCAGGCAGTTGGCGACCGCGTGGTTGATGGGCGAAGTGACCTTTACTCACTCGGCGTGCTGGGGTATCAGATGCTGGTGGGAGAACCTCCATTCATCGCGTCGAGCACACCGGCGATGCTGATGAAGCACCTGGCGGAGGTGCCGATCTCGGTTCGCGAGCGCCGCTCCGATGTCCCGCCCGACCTCGACGCAATCATCATGACGTTGCTCGCGAAGGAGCCTGAGCGGCGCCTTCCCAGCGCGGGCGCGCTATCTCTCGCGCTGCAGGGCGAGCTCGTTGTTGCGTACCCGCAACTGCGGCCAACTGACCACGTCAGGCACCCAGCGTACGTTGCGGCGGCCGAACGAGCCGGCGATAGTCGGCCTGCGTCCCAGCAGGGCGGGTCCGTGCCAACGCGTCCGGGCCCTTATGCGTCGCCCGTTCTGGCGGAAGAGGACTCCTACGCTCCCACAGAGGACGACTTCGCGCGATGGATGGCGGAGCCGGTCGTCAAGTATCGCAAGAAGTTTGCAACCTTTGCCGCCGTTAACGCGGTCATCCTGCTCGCGGCAATTTTTGGGGAAGGATCGTTTCTCTCGATTACCGTTGTATGGGGCATGTTCATGGCGGCGAATTACGCCAAACTATGGAGCTCGGGGCACGACTGGCGGGACGTTTTTCGGCAACACCGGGATCGGCGGCTTGTGGATGTCGCGCACGAGACGGTCTCGGAGGTGCGTGGGGTCTTTGATAGAGAACGAAAGCCTGGGCAGCGCTCCAGCGGCGGCCGTCTGAGCGGTGCGTCAGCCCCCAACTCGCGAAGCCGCGGAGCCGCCAGTTTGCCGGTGCCGCCGTCAGAAACAACACGTTTCGGCGCGCACGCTCACACGGTGAGGAAGGCCGAAAGTGATCGCACTGAAATCTTGCGTATTGTGGGCTCGCTTCCAAAGAAGGACCGGTCGCTGGTGACCGATGTCGTGCCGTCGGCCGAAGCGCTCCTGCGGCGCATTCAATCTCTGGCATCGTCGCTTGCCGAGTTGGAGCGCTCGAACGTGGATGAGGCATCAAGGCAGATGAACGAGCAGATAGGAGAACTCGAGGCGCAAGCCAATCCGCTCGATCGCGTGGCCAGAGAAGAGCGCGTTCGGCGACTCGCGCTACTGAAGCGGCAGCGCCGGGCGCTCGCCGACCAGGAACGGCGCCGCCGCGACGCTGCGTCCAAGTTGGAGAGCTGCTCCCTCGCGCTTGGAAGCATGCGGCTGGACGTCCTGCGGCTGCGGGCCGGAAGCGTGTCGCAATCCGTAGACCAGATCACCCTGCTTACGGAACGGGCCCGCCTGCTCGCCGATGATGTCGATGCGGCCGTTTACGCCGCGGATGAGATCGGGAAGCTGACAAGCGGGAGGCGGGAAGTGGGAGGCGGGAGGCGGCAAGAGCAGTGATCCCTCCGTGCGCGAGTTCATCGTGACGGCCCTCCCAGGCTGGATCGGGTTCTGCCACGCACCTC
>JBPCJT010000292.1:0-10076 GCA_051005015.1 Gemmatimonadaceae bacterium
TTCGCGCCGGCGGCCTGCTGCGTCGTGGCGGTGAGGATCTCGGCGGTGCTGGTTGCGAGCACGTGCGTGCTCTCCTTGAGTGGACGGTTGATGGAGCGCGCCAGCAAAACGGCCGCAATGATTCCCGAAAGGAATGCCAGGATCGCGCCGATGATCAGAATCAACTGGGCGCGCTCGGAGGTGTCGCGTCCATCGATGGCTTTCGCGTCACTCTCCCGCATGGTGCTGTCAAGATTCTCCCGGATCGCAGCCTCCAGCTGAATGCCGAGCGGCTGTACCTGACTCGCGCGTATGCGGTTAGCCTCCTCCGCGTTGCCGGCGCGACGCGCCACGATTGACGTCTGGATAACCTGCCCCCATTGCCCGAGCAGGGTGAGCACCTCGCTCCAGCCCCGGCGGCCCTCCTCGGTGGTTGAGGAATCCCGGAGCTGCTCAGCGCGCCCGCGCGCTTGCGTGAGTGCACTATCGTGCGCTTGCGCAAAGCGACGTGCGTCGTCGACGAGAAAGCGGAGGTAGTTCTCATTCGCGGCGCGGATGTGCGCGTCCAGCTGAAGCGCGGGCACCACCGAGATCGTCCGGAGATGCCGAACATCCTCGTAGCTCTTGGTCACCTTCTGTAAAGCGATAATACCAGCCGCGGCCACCAGCAGTAGGAGCGTCAGCATCAGACCAAAGCCCGTACTCACACGCTTGCTCACAGTCCAATTCATTGTCGTCCTCGTTCTCTCAGTTATCGGCGCGGAATCGCTGTATCAGCGCCGGCACATCCAGCATCACGATAGCGTCGTTCGTCATACCGCGCACATACTCCGCGCGGCCAGCAGGTTCGTCCAGCGAAGGCGTAACGCTGTCAGCTGCGAGACTGCGGACGCTCTCGATCGCGCTGGCGACAACACCGAACGCGGCACGGCGCTCTCCCAGCACCAGTATGCGGCTTTCATCTCCGGGCTCGCGCTGGGAAAGCGCCGATGAGCTCACGTCGAGCACCGTGAGAATCCGCCCGCGCCACCCCGTCACACCTATCACGGGCCGCTCGGCGCCCGGAAGCGGCGTTATGCCGGAACCGCGCGCCACCTCCACCACGCTCTCGAGCGGCACCGCGTACGTTTCCTCTCCCACGCGAAAGACAATTACCTCCGAAGCGTCCGTAGCGATGCGCGCCTCGACGGGCCGGGCGAGTGCGCGGGCGCGTTCGTCGAGAATGACGCGCGCGTCCTCGGCTGTCATTGACGCACCTTCCTCCAGCTGGGCCTCGGCGACGCCGATCCGCATCCGCAGCGCGTCCCAGTCGATGCCCTGTCCGCCAAAGAAAGTGCTGCGTCGCGTCATGTCTTGGTGAATGTGAGAGTGCGCAGCCGGAAGCGCGCAATGTGCAGGAGCCTGGATGCCGTCTCTCCGTCGGTGGCCCGCACGCGCGAGTCCGCCGGCACCGCCGCAAGGAGCTTCTCAGCGTTTCGCAATGCTGTCTTCGCGGCGCGGGAATCGCCAGTGCGGGCAAGAGCTTCGGCAAGCGCCAGGTGAGCTATGGTGAGCTCCGGATCGAGATACAGAGCGCGCCGAGCCGATCGCGCGGCCTCCTCGTGCTCTCCACCCTGTGCTTGCAACATGCCCGCCAGGTAATGCAGCTCGGCCGACATGCTGTTGCGGGCCAGGGCGGCGGCGCACTCGCGAGCCGCTTCCTCCATCATGCCGCGATTGGCGAGTGACCGCACCAGCGCGACGGACACCAGCTCGGTTGGGTCTCCGCTCGCCAACAGCTCGTGCGCCATGGACGCGACGCGCTCATAGTCACTGGCTGCGTAGGCACGTTCGATGTCGGAATGCGCGGGCAGCGGGAGGAGAGGTGAGGCAGGCGGCGCACTGAGTGAGGAATCAGGGGTGGAATGTTGGGCGTGGGAGTGAGACGCAGGGAACGGGAAGCTGGAAGCGGCAGTGTCGCTCGCGTCAGCCGACGGCGGGCGCCACGCGAACACGGTGCCGGGAACGAACTGCTTCGCGGCACCCGGTTTTCGGTACGCGATTCCTGCCCCGGTCATCACGACGTCGCACGGTACAAGGCCGGAAAGCGAGGGGTCGGACGCACCGAGAAAGAGCCAGCCCGCATCACTGAGGGTATTCAGGAGTCTCTGGGCAACCTGCGCCACCGTGTGCGCGTCGAAGTAGATGAGTACGTTGCGACAGAGAATGACGTCCATGCCGAAAACGCCGGTCGCCGGCGATGGATAGGCGTCTTCCGCGAGATTCAGCAGACGGAAGTCCACAGCGGACCGAAGCTGGGGTTTGAGCGTGAAGACGCCTCCATCCCGCTCGAAGTACTGATTGATGATCGCCTCGGGCACGCCGCGCAAAGACCAGGAACGGTAGCGCCCGCGCCGTGCCGTGAGCAGGCGCGCGACTGAGAGGTCCGTCCCAATGATGCTCGCCGAGTTCAGGCATCCGGTTTTCTGCAGGAGGATGGCGAGCGAGTACGGTTCCTCGCCCGAGGCACATCCTGCGCTCCACACGCGAACGGCGCGGCATGATCCATCTCGCCCCGAGACGGCCGGAAGCACTTCCCGCTGGATGAACTCGAGCTGGTTGGGTTCGCGTAAAAAGAACGTCTCCCCGATAGTCAGTTCGGCGATCAGATCGTCAAGCAGCGACCCGCCCCGCTCGAGCCGATTGCCGAGCTCCGACACGGACTTTATTCCAGCGCGCCCCATTACGCGACGAATCCCAAGCTCCGCGGATTCGCGCCGGTTTGGCGGAAATGTCAGCCCCGCATGCGAGTGCAGCCAGCGCGCGATGCGGGAGATTTCAGGCCCGCTCCACTCCACACCGCGAACACCAGAGCGCGTCTCAGACATCTGATCGCGACGACATCGCGGTGCTGAGGGCTATCGATTCTGCTTCAGACAGGAACGCTCGTGGATTGTGGATGAGAACCAACCCATCCGGCAGCTTGAGCGCGCCAGCGACGTACGGCGTAGCCCCAGCCACACCAGTCACCTTTTCGATCTCGGCATCATCGACTTGCGCCATCTCCACCGCGCGATCGACCCGAAGCGCCACCGCGCGCTCGCCCCCTTCGACGATGATGAAGTGTTCCGACGGCCGCACCGCACGCGCGTCTGCCCCAAACCGCACGCGCATATCCAGCACAGGCACGACGGATCCACGCAGATTGATAATCCCCGCCACTATTGGCGGAGCCTCGGGCAGCACTGAAATGGACACTGCGCGAATAATCTCCTTCACGTCTTCCATTGGGAGCGCGTATCGCTGCCGTGCGACTTCGAAAACGAGAACGTTCAAGACGGAAGCGGGAATGAGAGACGAGAGACTAGGGAGCAGTTGCAGGGAGCAGACCGGAACCGGGAACCGGGAAGATAACCTCAACGAAGTAAGACGTAGCGAGGCGGGCGGCTTAATCTGGCCTGCTCCTTGAACTGCGACATACCCGCCAGCTGAAACTGGCGCTCCCCACTGCTACTTGCACGTACCCTGGCAGTTCCCGGCCCTGATCCCCAATTCCCCGCTCGCCAAATGTACGATCTCCGCTCCGCCGCTCACGACGCAATGATCGCTCATGGCTTTGCCCCTGACTTTCCGGACAAAGTTCAGGAGGAGATCAGAGTCCTGCGAGAACCTCGCTTTTCCGCGACCTCGACCGGTACCCCCCGCGATCTGCGCCATCTCCTCTGGTCTTCGATCGACAACAGGAATTCGCGCGACCTCGACCAGATTGAATTCGCCGAACAATGCGACAACAGCTGCATCAGACTCCTTATTGCGATAGCGGACGTCGATGCCCTCGTCGCGCAAGGATCGGCCACGGACGACCACGCTGCCGGAAACACGACTTCGGTGTACACTGGAGTCGCCATCTTCCCGATGCTTCCCCAGCGTCTATCTGAGGATCTTACTTCGCTCAATGAAGACGAGGACCGCCTCGCGATCGTGATCGAGATGGATATCGCACCCGACGGTTCGAGTGCGCGCGAAAGCATCTACAGTGCTCTGGTCCGCAACCGGGCCAAGCTTGTCTACGAGAGCGTCGGCGATTGGCTCGATGGCTTCGCGCCAGCGCCCGACAAGATGCTGAACACACCGGGGCTGGAATCGCAGCTCCGCTTGCAGGGAGAAGCGGCCTTCCGCCTCAAGGCGCTCCGCCGGCGACATGGCGCGCTGGACCTCGAGACAGTGGAAGCCCAACCCGTGGTCGTGGGCGGCCGCGTCATCGACCTGAAGAAGACTGAGCGTAATAGCGCACGCGACATCATCGAGAACTTCATGGTCGCCGCCAACACGGTAATGGCGCGGCACCTGGCCGAGAGGGGAATCCCCGCTATCCGGCGTGTGGTGCGAACACCCAGACGGTGGGATAGACTCGTCGCGCTGGCCGCTGAAATGAGTCACCTGTTGCCGCCCGTTCCTGATCCGGCGGCCCTGGCGGAGTTCCTTGCGGCTCGAAAGGCGGCAGACGGAGCCAACTTCGCGGATCTGTCGCTTTCCATCGTGAAGCTGCTCGGACCTGGCGAATACATCCTGGAGCGGCGAATGGATTCAACTCGCCGCACCAGCGGACACTTCGGCCTCGCGGTCGCTGAATACGTGCATTCAACCGCTCCCAACCGTCGCTTCGTCGACCTCGTGACACAACGCCTGGCGAAGGCGGCTGAGTCAGGTACCCCGCCGCCCTACGCCAGCGAGCAACTGATGTTAATCGCTCAGCAGTGCACCAGCCACGAGGACTCCGCAAGAAAAGTCGAACGATTGATGCGAAAGAAAGCCGCGGCGGTACTCATGAGCGAGCGTGTTGGTGAAAGCTTCGCGGCCATTGTCACGGGTGCTTCGCCGAAGGGAAGGTACGTGCGGCTTCTCAATCCGCCAGTCGAAGGGCGGCTGTTGCGGGGAGGCCACAATCTGGATGTTGGCGATACAGTGCGAGTGCGTCTTGCTGCCGCTGATCCGGAGCGTGGATACATAGACTTCGAGACTGAAGCGGCAGATTCCGACATATTGCGGAAGCTGGAGCGCTCGCGACGCAAGAAAGCCATGGCAACCGGACTCGAGGACCGGATCGGAGAAACTTTCGAAGCACAGGTGACTGGGGTCTCATCCAATGGGACATACGCGAAGGTCCTGACGGAGCCTGTGGAAGGGCGAGTACTGCGAGGTCACAAGGGACTAGCGGTAGGGCAGAAAGTGCAGCTGAAGCTGATCGCCACCGACGCCGTACATGGCTTCATTGACTTCGAGCATCCGGCGGGAGTGCAGCCGAGAAAGAGAAAGCGGTCAGAGCGGAAGCAATCGGCCGCACGTAGGCTGCGTGACCGCATCGGCGAGCAATTCGACGCGGTAGTGACGTCCGCATCACCTCGAGCAACTTACGTGAGGACTGTGGCAGATGGCGTGGAAGGGCGCCTCGTACGTGGCACCACGGGACTCGTAAGTAAAGGCACGGTTCGAGTAATTCTCCTGGCGACCGATGCGGTACGCGGGTTCATCGATTTCGCCAGGGCTGAATAAGGATGCCGCGCTTAGCTGGTGCCTAACCATCGGACTGGGCCGATTCGGGCAATTTCGGGTGGAGTGTTCTGGCGCGCTCACTTGGCCGGTTAGAATTCCTCCTCCTCCGCGACGCCGGCTGACTCTTTCAATTGGTCGACCAACTCGTGCAGCTGCTGCTCGATCGCACCAATTTCTTCTGCTGCGCCATCCTCATCCAACAAGCCCGCCTGTTTACCAAGGACAACCCGGTGCAAATGGCGAATCCTGGCTAGTACCTCATCAGTAGCTCGGCGTAGACTGATATAACGGCGTTTCTCCGACACGGCGCGATCGTATCGCTGCCTGAGCTCCGATGCGGTGAGGCGCTAAGCGCATGCGAAAACCTCTTCTTCCGTGCGGCCGGGCAGAACTGCTCGTTCCGTGATAGCGGAGGTGGGCCGGTCATACTGGGTAAACCAGAGATGTCCCAGGAGGTGGATACAGGGCCGATCCAATGCCACTGTATCGCCGAACTCCTTCACTTTGCGGAGTGACGGGACATTGCGCTGGCAGGCTACTCCAGTTCGCCAATGGGCAGGGTTGATCTTGCGAAGGCATGTAGATGGACCTATACTATTCCCAGGTGCAGTCGTGCCAGCATAACCTGTCGGTTCACATCTCGTTCGCGGCGGCTTTACATCTCCGCCCGCTAACGCGTTTCTTTGTGTCTCTGGGGTCGTTTGAGTCCTTGAGCTTTTTGTATAGGCTTATTGCATGTCTTCGACGCTTTGAAAGTCGGTCCAGGTTGGAACTTTCTTTTGAAATTACATGGTGTGGAGTTTTACGTACAATTTGTATCGCGCGCGCAGCATTCCTCATCGTTTGTCACCGGCCATTAATCGGCTTCCCCGTCAGATGGCAAGTTTAAGTCCTGTTGTTGCAATTACTTACGTATTCTCTCTTTGAGTGGCACGGCCTCGCGCAACTGCCTAAACAACTGGCGAATTTCTTGCGTTATCGTGTTTTCGCCTAGGACACGCGCCCCGAAAGCCACGCAATGGTTGTGTAGTCAGTAACGGGCTCGGCCGTAGACTCCCAGCCGGTTTCACTCTCACTAGGAGCAGCAATGACACGAACTACCTGGATCACGCCGACGCTTGTTCGCAAGCCCGTCAGCGAAACGCTTGTAGGGTTTGGAAGAGATCTCGATAGTCGCGGTGGCGAGCAGGAGAGCTAGGCACGTAGCTCGTTCGCGCCTACCCAATGCCCTCCGAACTTCCAGTGCGGGGGGCATTGTGTTTTCCGCTGGCGCTTGCTTGAGATCAAGCCGGACGAGCGGTAGGCTGCCAGCGCGGACTTGAGGTGGCGCCCGGCGATCCGACATCACTCAAATCCCGAACGGCAGGCGTTTAGCGATGCAGCGTAAGCGGTGACTTCCGCAACTAGAGACTTTGGAGTCTACGGTTTACGGGTGAGGTCGGATATAGACCTGCCGGGCTGGCCGGCTCTAGAGGTTGACAATCCGCCTGACGTATTTATTCGTCAGGAACCTTGTTCGACACCCGACTTAGAGGGCGCGCCCTACTCGGCCCGCTCTGTGGTCGAGGCCGGGGAGCTCAAGCTGGTAGTTCTGGGAGTGGGCTCCTATGCCGCAAGCGGCGGCACTCTCATTCGAGTCCAGCCAGCCCCACGAGCAAAGGCCGAGGACCTTCGTCTGTACTTGATGGGCGCCTTGGTGGGAGCGATTCTCCATCAGCGGGGCGTTTTCCCCCTACATGCGAGCTGTGTTGCATTGAATGGCCTGAGCGTCGCCTTCGCCGGCCAATCCGGTGCCGGCAAATCGACGCTGGTAGCCGCGTTGGTTCGCCGTGGCGGGGCTTTCGTCACTGACGATATCTCCGTCATGGCACCCTCGTCAGGGAATGGCATAGGCGTGTTACCGGGTGCGGCGCGGGTCAAGCTCGACGAGATTGGGCTCGGCCGTCTTTCCGGTTCGGTGTTTGATCTCGAGCCGGCAGGCGGCACTCGTGGGAAATACCACCTACCCATGGATTCATCCGCCGAGTGGATGACCCCAGTGCCTTTGGGCAGAATCTACCTGCTAACTGACGGTGAAGGACCGCCACGGCTCGAACAGCTGACCGGCCTCCACGCCGTGTCCGCGTTGGTAGATGAGACCTACTTTCTCGGATATGCGGTCAACCTGGGACTCACTTCGCAGGTTTTTCGTTTGGCGGCGACTGTGGCGCGCATCCTGCCGGTAAGCCGATTAATCAGGCCCCGTGGTCTTGAACATCTGCAAACCGTGGTAGAGTTGATCGAACGGGACGGGAATTTCCCGCAGGGCTAATTTCGGTTACAGGAGAAAGCTCGATTGAGTTACAATGCTCCAATTGGACTGGATACGGTTGTCGTCCGGAGCGAGGAGCCGGTGGCGGTTGAGGTGGACCGGACAGTCGTCATGATGAGCGTTGACCAGGGTATGTACTTTGGGTTGGAAGGGACAGGACCCAGAATATGGGCGCTGCTCGAGGAGCCGCGCTCCGTCCAACAAGTGTGCGACAACTTGATGCAGGAGTACGACATAGATGCAGACGCCTGCAGAATCGAGGTCTGCAAATTTCTTGAGGAGTTGAGACGTGCGCAGCTGGTTCGGATCCATGATAATGCGCCTGATGCAGCTCGTCCGCCTTCCGGCTCCTGAGCGCGGGGATCTGGCGGAGGCAATGGTGCTGTGCACGTTAGCTAGCGTGCTGCTTCGCGTGCTGCGCTTCCGCCGACTCGCTCCGCGTCTCGGGCGGCATATGGCGGAAAGTCCTGGGCAGCATGTTCCAATCACAATCAGGCAGGTAGCCCGAGTTCGCTGGGCCGTTGGAGCGGCGGCCCGTCATTTACCATGGAAACCAGTCTGCTTGCCTCAGGCGATAACCGCGCAGTGGATGCTGCGCCGGCGTGGGATTCCCAGCACCCTGTACCTCGGAACCGATCCAGCTCGCGGATATGATGCTCACGCCTGGGTCCGGGCCGGAGCCGTCATTGTAGCGGGCGGTCCCCGCCAGGAGCGCTTTGCCGTCGTCTCGTCGTTCGCCTAAGGGCGACACCGCGATTCCCGGTAGATTGTATGAGTGCTATCTGCGCGGTCTTTCGCCGCGACGGCGCCCCAGTGCGAGCGGCTCAGATCACTTCCCTTCTCGACTCACTTAGCGAGTACGGTCCGGAAACGGGTATTTGGGCGCCGGAAACGGTGGCAGCCCCTGTCGCTCTGGGTTGCAGGCCCTGGCGGGTTACGCCGGAGGATGCATTGTATCGGCCGCCAATTCACTCCGCGGACGGTCGCGTCATTCTCGTGGCAGACGCGCGTATTGACAATCGCATGGAGCTGGCGTCGAGCCTGGGCATTTCCGCCGGGGAAGCCCGTGAGCTCCCGGACGCGGCATTCATTCTTGCCGCCTATCAAGCGTGGGAGCAGGACTGTCCTCGCCGTCTGCTGGGCGACTTCGCCTTCGCTTTGTGGGACGACCGGCGTCGCTCGCTCTTTTGCGCCCGGGATGGCGTAGGACAGCGCGTGCTTTTTTACCAGAGTTCTCCCCAGCGTTTGACACTCGCTACGTCGGCGCACGCGGTGGCAACCCTGGATAATGTGCGCCCGCGGTTGAACGAGCAGAAGGTCGCAGATTTTCTCGTCCTCCTGCAAAGCCCTGAAAGCACTTTCTTCGAAGGAGTTCTGCGCCTTCCTCCCGGTCACACGCTTACCGCAAGTGGTCACGCTCTGCGCATCGAACGGTTCTGGTCGCCGGATGAGAAGCGGAGCATCGTCTTCCGGTCTGACAGGGAATACGTGGAAGGCTTCCTCGAGGTATTCGGGGAGGCTGTTCGCGCACGATTGCGTTGCGACGGACCCGTTGGCATCATGCTGAGCGGCGGCCTGGATTCGTCATCGGTCGCCACGGTGGCAGCCGCGCAAATGCGCGAGCAGGGGAATCGCTTGAGCGCATTTCACGCAGCCCCCCGGTCCGGTTCTCAAGGTGCGGTGCGACTGGGTAAGGTGGCTGACGAATCCGCGGACGTCGAGGCGATCGCTCGCATGCACCCTAACATTGACCTCCGAATTCACCGAACCGGGCGGACTCCGTTCGATGAGATCGAGATGTCGTTTCGAATGACGGGCGCTCCGGCGCGTAACCCAAGTAACGTTGGGTGGTTCGATGGGATTTACGCGGCTGCGAAAACCGAGGGCGTCAGAGTAATGCTCGCTGGGCACAAGGGAAACTCCACGATCAGTTACACTGGCATGCGGTCGCTGGCGGATTCGGCTCGAAAGGGACATTGGAGCCACCTTTGGCGTGAAGTCCAGGCTCTTGGGCTGGCAACCGGCAAAGGGAGGAGGTACATACTGAAACACGAGGTGGTGAGGCCGCTGACTCCTCCTCTCCTGGCCGGGTTGCTTCAACGGCTCACGCGCACGCCACACCCGAGCACATGGGAAACCACTGCTTCGGCGATTAAACCCGAAGTTACGAGAATCATGCAAGTGGAGGAGCGCCTCCGCGCCGGGAAAAAGGACCAGCTTAGCGCCCGACGGTGGGGAGAGCTGGAGTTTCGGA
>JBPCJT010000293.1:0-4695 GCA_051005015.1 Gemmatimonadaceae bacterium
GCCATCATCTTGGCCTGCGGGTTGGGCGGCGAGTTGCGCATTCCAATCCAGCTTAGCAGAAACATGGAAAGGCCCATAAGGATCGGCAGGATGTAATACGGATCCTTCTGAGAGATATCGGAAAGCCAGAGAAATGAGACGCCTCGAAACTCGATGGTGTTCTGGAAAACGAAGAAGAGCGCAAAGAGAACCGGCATTGGCAGGAGCATCGGGAGACACCCCAACACGGGACTCATGGGGCTCATGTCATGCGCTTTATAGAGCTCCATCATCGCCTGTTGCTGCTTCTGCGGGTCCTGCGCATGCTTCTTCTGGAGCGCCTGCATCTCCGGCTGAAGTCGCTGCATTTTAATGCTGCTCTTCATCGCGCTTTGATTCAGAGGCCAGAGGATCAATCGCACCGCTATGCCGAAGATCACGAGCACCCAGCCATAGCTGAGCTTGAACGTGTCGTGCAGCCAGAGCAGAGCTCGCATGCAGATCGTCGCGAAGGGCTGAACGAACCCCTGGAGCCATCCGCCGTACGGGTTGACCGTGTCGAATTCGCGACCGATCTCGCGCAGCCGCCGCCACTCCTGCGGCCCCGTGTACATGTCGAACGCGAAACGGCCGTCCGTAAGAGGCAGGGTCACCATGGCGGCGGCGTCTCGAGCCAGGTCTTTCTTCCCCCGCGGTCTGGGGGCTACACTCACACTCGTAAAGGCGCGACGCGTCACCCCGGCGCTGGAATCCGGAACGAGCAGCGCCACGAGAAAATACTTGTTCTTGCTGGCGATCCATGAGTACGGCCCGTCGATCTCGGTACGTGCGCGGGCAGTGTCCAGATCGGGGAACTGGATGCTTCTTGCATCGTCTCGCTCGGGCTTGACGACGTATGCCAGATGGCGGATGTCGTCCAGCGAATCCACCTCCTCCGATCGCAAACCGTTTGGCAGCGTGATCAGAAGTTGTGCGTCCGCAAGTCCATCCACCTGGCCTTTAACGCCGACCAGATATCCTTCAGCGGCAAAGGTGTACGTGATCGCTGCCGTTGCCGCAGGACCTATTGGGGCTCTGAACGTGAGTGGCGCGGTGCCGGATGCTGTGGCCGGTGTCTGCTCTGCCGCGAACGGCATCTGGTCCAGAGGAATCGTGTCGCCGGCCGCAACTAGACGGAATCTCGCGATTGGCGTTCGCGGCCTGGCGAGCTCCACCAGCTCCCCAGGATGAGCCAGGGACTTGTAGCCGGTCAGGCTCGCCCTTAGCGGCAAAGCACCTACGGTGCTGAACTGATACGTCACCTTTTCCGTGGTAACGGTGACTGTGTCAGCCACTGAGACGGGGAGCGAGTCCAGCACCGGAGCAGGCGCTGGGGAATTACCGGAGGCGATCACGGTGTCCGCCCCGGGCTGGTGCGCCTGCCGGATTGAATCCGCGGCCACCGCGGCCCGCGCTGGCAGCTTGGAGACTGGAAGCAACCTGGGAGTCACCAGCACGACCAACGCTGTAAGTGCGATCGCGATTAAGAAGCGTCTATCCATAAATCAGTGGGCAATTATCAAGGAACGGGATCGTAACCGCCGGGGCGGAACGGGTGACAGCGTCCAATGCGGCGTAGCGCCATCCACCCTCCGCGCGCCGCCCCATACTTCTCAATTGCTTCGAGCGCGTACGCCGAGCAGCTCGGGAGATACCTGCACGAAGGCGGAAGGAGTGGTGAAATCGCCAGCTGATATCCGCGCACCAGCGCTGTCAGTATTCCCCGCATGATCAGCTCCCAATGAGTGACCGGAGCTTTGCGGTGCCGAGAATGAGCTCACCGGCCAACGTATCGAATGAGGCGTCATACGCTTCGGCGCGTGCACGAACTACCACATCGATCGCCGGCAACGCGACGAGCACGCATGTTCGCACGATCTCACGCAGCCTTCGTTTGAGACGGTTTCGCTCGACGACTGTATGTTTGAGCTTCGGCACGATGAGTCCTACGCGGGGATGATTCAAAAGGGAAGCAGCCATCCGGATCTCGAGGTGCTCGGTCCGATAGCGCTTCCCCTCTCGTGCAATAGCGTTGAGCTCGGCGCCTCGCGTCAGCCGGTGGCTGCGCGCAAAGCGTCGGCGGTCAGGCGCCGGCGTACTTGGACGGCAACCTCACCGTCAGCTGCTGGCGGCCCTTTCTGCGGCGGCGGCTCAGAACCTCGCGGCCCCAACGCGTTGACATTCGCTCGCGAAAGCCGTGCGTCCGGATACGGCGCTTGTTACGGGGACGATAAGTGGGCTTGCCCATATGAGAACAGTATTAATTGAGTGACAGCTACGCCAAAACGAACCCGGGGGGACATACTATGGGTTTAGAGCGATAAACCTAGTCCGGAAGCACACTTGGGTCAACAGTTTGACACTTCTTGGCTGGATTGGGACGGGTATGCCCGGGGAAGCGTCGCGAGCCGGCGGCGATGAGGCCGCGCTCGTACGGAAGTCCGGCACGCCTGGCACCTGGTCAACCCGGCGCGCGACCGAAGCCGATCAGACTAGCCAATCGTTCGCAGTGGGTAAACATTCCAATGTCTTATCCGCGGTTGGCAAAAGGCTTTCAGGAACACTCCCGTGCCATTGCCAGGCCCCTCAAACGATATTGTTGATGAGCAACGTTCTTCTCGTGCCGCGCCGCCTCGCGAAGGTGATTGGGTTCCTCACTTTCTCCTGCCTGTTCGCAGGCTTGCCACCCTCGCCAACTCACGCTCAAGGCGTGAACAAGGAAACAACGGAGCGCGGGCGAAGGATGCTCGCGCAGATCAGAAAGGATCTCAAGGAATTCTACTATGACACGACGTACCAGGGGCTGGACCTCGACGCGCGGTTCGAGAAAGCGGACTCGGCTATCCGCTCGGCCAGGGACAACAATCATATGCTCGCGATTATCGCCGAATACGTCCACGAATTGAAGGATTCCCACACCAGATTTTTTCCGCCTTCCAGGGTCGCGAAGATCGATTACGGGTTCACCACTGGGTTCTTCGGCGATTCGCTGTTCGTCACTTCCGTTGCGAAGGGGGGCGACGCCGACAAGAAGGGGCTCAAGCGCGGTGACGTCGTGCTCCAGTTCGAGGCGTTCAGGCCCGATCGCAGGACGTTCGGAACAGTGCGGTACGTTTACTATGCGCTCAGCCCCCGGCCACAGTTGCGGTTACAGGTGCGCTCACCCGACTCCGCGCAAAGGCAGATAGACGTCGAGGCGAAAATCACGATGGGAGAGCGAATCGTCGATATAGATGACCCCATTACGCGAACGCGGTTGATCGATGAGTACGATGCGGCAATGCGCAGGCCCGATCACTACTACAGGAGCCTGGGGGACTCCGTCCTGATCTGGCGCATGCCGAGCTTCGCAGTCGGTACCGACGGTGTGGATGAAATGATGAAGAGGGCAAAAAAGCACCGGTCTGTGGTTCTTGATCTGCGGAACAATGGAGGCGGACTGGTAACCACGATGCTGCACCTCGTCGGGCACTTCTTCGATCGTGATGTCCCCGTGTATGAGCTGAAAACGCGAAAGGAAAGCAAGCCGATGATCGCCAGGGCGCGCAGAAAGGAACCGTTCCGCGGGATGCTGGTGATTCTCATGAACGCCAACTCGGCTTCGGCCTCGGAAATCACGTCGCGCATCATGCAGCTCGAGAACCGCGCAATCATTGTTGGAGACCGCTCCGCGGGTGCCGTAGTGACCAGCATCGGCGTACCGCACGAAGTCGGATTTACCCAGGTCCTGAGTTACAGGCTGCAGGTTTCGATATCCGACGTGATAATGCCCGACGGACAGCGTCTGGAAAACATCGGGGTGATCCCCGATCACCTGGTGATTCCGACCGGTGCGGACATTGCTGCGCGCCGCGACCCGGCTATGACAAAAGCTCTGTCTCTCGTTGGCGTGACAATAAGTCCCGAGGAAGCCGGAACATTCTTTCGCCCACAGCCAAAGAGAGGCGACGATCGGAAGTAAGCCGCTGCCGGCAGGCGGCGCGCGCCGTGTCCGGAGCTCGCCGCAGACCGCCTCTTGCTACCCACACGGATTGACTTTGACTCTCCGCTTCCCTAGCTTCGCCGTCCCCTCTGACTTTTCCACATCGGACCGTTAATGACGCTGTCCGCAGCCGAAATCTGGACCCGACTCCTCGACCGCGCCCGACAGCAGATCCCGGAGCAGACCTTTCGCACCTGGCTGGAGCCCACGGAGCCGCTCGAGGTCGATGGCAACACTCTGATTGTAGGAGCTCCGGACCGGTTCGCCGCCGAATGGAATGAGTCGAAGCACGCGCCGCTGCTCGCCAGCCTCGCCCCCATTGCGCTGGGCCATCCGATGACTGTCGTTTTCAAGGTGCATGAGGAGCGGAGGCTGCGGCCTCAGATGGATCTCTTTGTAGCACCCCCTCCGGAACGGTCTCAGGGATCTTCCGAGGCGAGATCCGGAGTGACAAGCGTCGCTCAACTCAGTTCACGCTACACCTTCGGAAACTTCGTCGTCGGAAAGAGCAATGAATTAGCCTATGCTACGGCGAACGCTGTCACAGCTTCACCCGGAAAGCTCTACAATCCCTTTTTTATCTACGGCCAGACGGGACTCGGCAAAACGCACCTGATGCAGGCCGTGGCGCACGAAATCCTCACGCTCGACCCCAAAACGCGAATCATCTTCGTCGGCACCGAGCAGTTCACAAA
>JBPCJT010000294.1:0-3723 GCA_051005015.1 Gemmatimonadaceae bacterium
ATCCAGGCGGGCGGCGTGCGGCTCGACGGCGGGGCGATGTTCGGTGTGGTGCCCAAGCCGCTCTGGGAAAGACGCATCCCCGCCGACGAGCTCAACCGCATTCAGCTCGGCATGCGATGCTTGCTGATAGAGCACCAGTCCGGCCTCATTCTCGTAGACACCGGGGCAGGCAACAAGGAAGCTGAGAAGTTTCTCGACGTTTACGGTATCGAAAACGGGGGCGCGAACGGGCGCACGATGCTCGAGGACGGGCTCGCCGAGATTGGCGTCCGCCCGGAGGATGTGGCGATCGTCATCAACACTCATCTGCACTTCGACCACGCTGGCGGCAACACCTTCCGGGACGGCGGAGGCGAGAATCTGCTGGCGTTTCCGAAGGCGCGCTACGTCGTGAAGCGCGGCGAGTATGACTACGCCACTCACACCAACGAGCGGACCGGGGCCAGCTATTTCGAGCGCAACTTCATGCCGATCGTCAAAGCTCACAAGTTCGAGTTCGTGATCAGGGAAAAGGAAATCGTCAAGGGAATCAGGGTCGTTCCTACACCCGGTCACACGCCATTTCATCAAAGCGTGCTGCTGGAATCCGGCGGCGAGCGTGCGTGTTTTCTTGGCGATATCGCGCCCACCCATGCTCACCTGCCCCTGCCATGGATCATGGGGTACGACGTCGAGCCGCTGGTGACGCTGGAGACCAAACGCCGGATTCTGCACCAGGCGGAACAGGAGGAGTGGCTGCTGATCTTCGAGCACGATGCGACTGTGCCGTGGGGACGAGTCGAGCACGATGGGAAGAACTACCGGCTCAAGCCGGAATGATGGTTACGGCAGGGCGTTTTAGACACCGAGACCACCGAGACCACCGAGTAAACGAACATCGCCCGTTGGTTCGCCGAATTTCTGGTCAACGATCGGATCTGTTCTGCCTTGCCTCCACCCCCCAGGTCGCTTACTCTTATCAGGTTACAAAAACGACAAGCAGACTGCCCGGGCGGGCCGTCCCACCCTCTGGCCCTCGGCATCACAGCGAGGCGTGCTGAAGGAGTTCAAGCCACTCGGCGCCGAAGGTGTATCCGGTTCCGATTGCGCGCGAGCTCCTTTCGAGGGGCTCGCGCTTTTCGTTGGGCCGTTTTCCTTTAGTGAGGTAGCCGAGTATCCAGGACACCACAAAACGCGTGCGCGTGAACAGGCAGATTCGCATCAGCCCGCTCCGCGTCATTGCAGCCGACGGCGCGCAGCTCGGAATCATGGATGTCGAGACCGCACTCGCCGCCGCGGTGGAACAGGGGCTTGATCTGGTGGAAGTTGCTCCTCTGGCACGTCCCCCCGTCGTTCGCATCATGGATTACGGGAAGTTCAAGTTCGAGCAGGCCAAGATGGCACGACAAGCCAAGAAGAAGCAGCACATCATCCACCGCACGGAAGTGAAGTTCCGTCCTGGTATCGAAGAGCATGACTTCATGACGAAAACGCGCCACGCGCGCGAGTTCCTCGGTGAAGGCAACAAGGTGAAGGTGACGTTGATGTTCAGAGGGCGGCAGATCGCGCATCCCGAGCTGGGCCGAGTGGTGGTCAATCGGGTTGCGACGGAGCTGGCGGATATCGCGAAAGTCGAGACCGAGCCGAAATTCGAAGGAAAGTTCATGACGATGATTCTCGCGCCGAAGTAGCTGCGCGATTCGTCACTACAACCAATAGAGACAGATCATGCCGAAGATGAAGACCCACAAGGGCGCAAAGAAGCGGTTCTCGATCACGGGAACCGGCAAGGTCAAGCGCATGAAGGCGTTCAAGAGCCACATCCTCACCAAGAAGTCGTCGAAGCGGAAGCGGAACCTCCGCAAGTCGACCACCATTGCGACTCCCGGTGAAGCGAAAAACATCAAGCGCCTCTTGCAGGCATAAAGGAGAACTACAATGCCTCGCGTAAGATCAAATGTTGTACGCCTGAAGCGTAAGAAGCAGGTGATGAAGGCTGCTCGCGGCGCGTTCGGCGCTCGCAGCAAGCTTTGGAAAGCCGCAAAGGAAAACGTCGAGCGTGGCTGGAAATACGCCTACCGCGATCGCAAGAACAAGAAGCGCGATTTCCGCCGTCTATGGATCGTCCGCATCAACGCCGGCGCCAGGCAGCACGACATGAGCTACAGCGTGTTCATGAACGGCCTGAAGCAGGCTGGTATCGAAATCGATCGCAAGGTTCTGTCGGACATCGCGATTCACGACGCCGCCGCATTCGGAGCGCTGGCCGAAAAAGCACGAGCAGCGCTCTCCGCCGTGTGATCCTGCGGTGACCCTGCAGGAATTCTCGGACCAGGTCAAAGCTCTCGAGGAGCGCGGCTCTGTCCTGATAGCGGCCGCTGCGACTTCAGCCGGCCTGGAGTCGGTCCGCAATCAGCTCGTCGGCCGGAAAAGCGGCGAGCTTGGCACCCTGATGAAAACCCTGGTGTCACTGGCAGCTGGCGACCGGCGCGCCGCCGGCGAGGCAGTGAATCGAGCCAAGCTTTCGCTCGAAACCGCGCTGGCCGATCGCGCGGCCGCGCTCGCTTCCGCCGGCCCCACCGCAACCCCCCTCGACCTCACGATGCCCGGGCGGCATTCGTGGACTGGCGGACTGCACCCGGTGACGGTTGTCATCGAGGAAATCCAGGGGATTTTCCGTGAGCTTGGCTTCACCATCGCCCTTGGGCCCGAAGCCGAAACCGAGTGGTACAACTTCACGGCGCTCAATTTCCCAGCCGACCACCCGGCGATGGACATGCACGACACGCTGTACCTGAGCGACGGTGTCGTTCTCCGTACCCATACGTCGCCCGTGCAGATTCGGACACTCCAGACGTTTCCGCCGCCGATCCGGATCCTTGCGCCAGGCAACGTCTATCGGCGCGATTTCTTCGACGCCTCTCACGCCCCGATGTTCGCCCAGATCGAAGGGCTGGCAGTGGATGAAGGCGTCAGCTTCGTCGATCTCAAGGCGACGCTCACGCATTTCGCCAATCGGTTCTTTGGCGCCACCAGGACTCGGTTCCGCCCGAGCTATTTCCCGTTCACCGAACCCTCAGCGGAGATGGACGTGGAGTGCCAGCTCTGCAAAGGCAGCGGTTGCGCCAGCTGCAAGAACACGGGCTGGATGGAGATTCTGGGGTCGGGAATGGTCCATCCGAGTGTCCTGGAAGCGACGGGGGTCGACGCCGAGAAGTACACCGGATGGGCATTTGGGATGGGACCCGCTCGCATTGCGATGCTTCGGTACCGGCTGCCTGATATCCGTTTACTGTACGATTCAGACATGCGCTTCCTCAGCCAGGCGCGTTGATGAACGTGTCTTTCAGGTGGCTGCTGGAGTTTGTGCCTTCGGACATGTCACCGGACGACGTTCGCGATCTGCTCACGTCACGGGTCGCGACGGTCGACGACGTCGTGCCGCTTCGCCAGGATCTGGCCGGAATTATCATCGGCCGCGTGATCGAAGCCGCGCCACATCCGGACTCGGACCACCTGTGGGTGACAAAGGTGGACGCCGGCGGCGGATCGGTCCGGGACGTTGTCTGCGGTGCTCCCAACGTCGTGGCGGGCGCGCTTTATCCGTTCGCTCCGGTCGGGTCAGTTTTGCCCGGCGGCCTGAAGCTCGAGAAGCGAAAAATCCGTGGAGCGCTGTCGGAAGGAATGCTGTGCTCGGCGAAAGAGCTGGGGTTGGGGCAGGATCATGAAGGCATTCTTGCCCTG
>JBPCJT010000295.1:0-27614 GCA_051005015.1 Gemmatimonadaceae bacterium
CGCCATCGCGATGGGAGCCACGAACGCGACACTCTAGATTGCCCCCGGTCGGATGGTAGACGGGGAGCACGCGAGGAAAAAGAAGACCAGGGGCAACAAGCCGGCATTTCCACGTACCAGCCTGGCCGCGCGAAGCGCGAGCAGGTCGAGCGTGCCATTCGATTTGGCGATGCCGAACAGGAACGTCACGCCGGCGAGCGTAATGAAGAGGCTCGACGGAAAGCCAGCGATCACCGCGTCCACTTTCATCTCCGCTGCGTAGACGCCGATCGCCCATGCAAGCGAGATCGCGACGAGCCCCACATTGACGCGCGCCGTCATGCTGAGGCCGATCGCGAGGAGTAGCGCCAGGAGCGCGAGAACAGCGGGTGTCAACTTCTCAACCTGGGGGTCGCGCGGGAGTTGTTGTTCACGTCTTCCACGGCGGAAGCAGATGCTTCTGCACCTTGCCGAGCGCGGTCCGCGGAAGGGCGTCCACCCGGATGAAGGCGTGCGGAGCCTTGAACGACGCTAGCTGCGCGCGACAGCGCTGCGCGAGCATCGAATCATCGAGTGACTCTTCGGCGACGATGTAAGCGATCGGAATCTCTCCGCGCACGGAGTCCGCGACGCCAACCACGGCAGCCTCGCGCACCCGCGAATCCTCCAGCAGCAGCTCTTCGATCTCGCGCGGATAGATATTGAACCCGCCTGAAATGATCAGGTCACCGCGCCTACCGCGCAGCGTGTAGTAGCCATCGGCGGAGCGGACGGCGAGATCGCCGGTGCGAAACCAGCCGTCTGCTGTAAAGGCCGACGCTGTAGCGTCGGCCCTTCGCCAGTAGCCACCGCACAGCGCGGGGCTGCGGACCTGAACTTCCCCAACGTCGCCCGCGACAACCCGCGCGTCGGTGTTGTCGACGAGCCGCACGGAGACGCCAGGCAAAGGGAAACCGACAGTGTCGGCGCGCCGCTCTCCCTCGTAGGGATTGCTGATGATCAGCAGCGACTCGCTCATGCCGTAGCGCTCGAGGATGGTATGGCCGTAGCGCTCGCGGAAGGTCTCGAGCACATGCGCGGGGAGGGGCGCCGAGCCGGAGACAAAGAGTCGCGCGCGCGAGCCGATAGCTTTCGCGTCGCGGTCGGAAATCACCGCTGGATCGAGCAGACGCACGTAGATCGTCGGCACCCCGAAGAACAGCGTGGGCGCGAACTCGCCGAACAACGACGCCGCCGTCCTCTGATCGAAGCGCTCGGCGAGCCGCATGCAGCAGCCACTAATGAGCCAGCAGAGAATACCATTCCCCAATCCGTGGACGTGAAAGAGCGGCAGCACGGCGAGGTACCGGTCGGTGTCGGTTATCCGCCAGCAGCTCACGAGGTTGATGCCGTTCGCGGCGAGGTTGTTGTGGGAGAGCACAGCGCCTTTCGCGGCGCCGGTAGTGCCCGACGTGTACACGATCATCGCTGGTTCGTCGCCATCGAGTGGTACGAGGAACCGGTTTGTCGGCCGATCGGCGGCGACCAGGGCCAGGTCCTCGATGGGCCACAGCATGGCGCCGTCGGGATAGACTGCGTCGGACCCGCTCGACGTCACCACCGCTTTCGGATCGGAGTCGCTGACGATGTGTCGCAGCTCGCGCTCGCGGTACAGCACGTTCATCGGAACGAAGATCACGCCGAGTCGCGTGCAGGCAAGGAAGAGATCGATGAATTCGATTCGATTGGCGAGATGAACACAGAGCCGGTCACCGTGCGTGAGGCCGCGCGCGCAGCTCGTGCGCCATCTGACTGGCACGTGCTTCGACCTGGCCGAAAGTGAGCGCCCGGAGCTTCCCGCCGTCGGCGTAATGCTCGAGCGCGGCATTGCCTGCGCGACCGATGAGCGAAAGATCGAAAAGGTCAGTGAGGTGCATTGACGATGGCGTGGTACCACGCGTCCGGCTGGTGGTCGGCACGACAGCATTTCGCTGGGCCGGGCTGAATGTATGCCTTACCTGGCGCGACCGCGATTGGAGTGCTTGTACCTGTCAGCGTGCACCGGTCCCGCTCAGCGCGGCAATGTACCGAAGCGCCGACTCGCGCACGGCGCGATGAGCATCGTCGCGCACGATGCGTCCCCACCATGCGCCATACAGCTCCTCAAACGCGAATGGTTCCAGCATCGTGACGATTCTCGCACCGGCTGCCGCTGGCAGCGGGATGAGATTGGGATAGCTGTACATGAAGCTTACATATCGCGAATCCTGAACGACCTGTACGATATCGCCGGATAACAGGGCGCCGCGTCCACCCGAGCCGGCTGGCCAGTGTAATACTGTGCCCCCTTCGAAATGGCCGCCGCAACGCACGAGTGTGAGTCCATCCATGAGCTCCAGCGTTTCGCCAGACCAGAACCGGATCGCTGGGTCCGGGCGCATCACCCACGGGCGATCGGCTTCGTGCAGGTAGATGGGTGCGCCGCCGAAGGCGCGGCTCCACTCCACCATTCCGGAGTAGAAGTGCGGGTGAGAGATTGCGATTGCGCTTACGCCGCCGAGCGCCGCAATCAGATCGTGAGTAGCTTCATCGATCAGGCTGATGCAGTCCCACAGGACATTTCCCGCGGCGGAACGAACGAGCAGCGCGCGCTGCCCAATGGCGAACGACGGCGTAGTTCCCACGCCGAGTAGCATTGGTGCCTCGTATTGAAAGGCATTCCGATGCTCCCGCTGAAGATCTGGCAAGCTGATCCACTGCTGGCCCCCCGTCGGCACGTACTGCCGGGCGTCCTCGCAGACGGTACAGTGTGCAGGAGGGCCCGTTGTCGCCGCGAACTGGGTTCCGCATGTGGTGCAGAAATGCGGGATATGCTGTACCCTCGCGCGCGCGTCAGCGCTGTGGGGGGTATGCGCGGGAAGGGCTGTTGTCAGCCGGCTATCGTGAGATCCAGCGGACGGGGGCATGCACCCAATACTACATCACCGCGCGGCAGTCTCAACATGCGCTGGCCAGGAGGTAAACACAGTGGAACTCGAGTTGCGGCTGTCGGAACGATGCCAACGCCTGACTTGGGGAACTCTTTCCCGCTGATTCGTGTTTGTATATAGACAGTCCTACTTAAACGGAGAAGCCCAGATGCATTTACCATTAGCCGGCAATTCCACGGCCTTTACGGCGGTTTCCGTATTTGCCCTCCTGGCTGGCACCGCCATGCGCCCCAATCCGGTGCACGCCACCAGTTTGATGCCCGGCGCCGCGCTAGTGGCGTCAGTCGCGGGCGATCAGACGGCGGTGTTCGCCGGCGGCTGCTTTTGGGGCATCGAAGCGGTTTTCGAACACGTTAAGGGGGTAAAGCGAGCCGTCTCGGGCTATGCCGGCGGCACGAAGGCTTCCGCTTCATACGACGAGGTGAGCGCCGGCACGACCGACCACGCGGAGGCGGTGCTCGTGACCTACGATCCTGCGCAGGTCTCCTACGCCACGCTGCTCTCCATCTTCTTCTCCGTTGCCCACGACCCCACTCAGCTGAACAGGCAGGGACCGGACGTCGGACCGCAGTACCGCTCCGCGATCTTTTACGCCAACGCGGAGCAGAAGCTCGCCGCCAAAGCAACCGTCGCGAGGCTGACGTCAGCGAAGACCTTTCGCAAGCCGATCGTCACTCAGATCGTCGCGCTGGAGAAGTTCTACGAAGCCGAGGCGTACCACCAGGACTACGCGGCGCGCAACCCGAACCAGCCATACATCGTGTACAACGATGCACCCAAGGTTGCGAACCTGCGCAGTCAGTTTCCCAAGCTCTTCCGGGAACAGAAGCAGGCTGCGCGATAGTCGCGCGATGCGAGCGCGTGGTGGCGCTTAGGTGAGGGCTACGGCTTAACCGAAGTCTTCGCCGCGCCACCACCCCCGCTCTGTCCAGCGATGCGCTTGGTGTACCCAGGCGGTTTCGGACGCCTGGGCGCCTTCTCGAGAGCCTTCATTACTTCCTGGATTCCCCGTTCCAACTGCGGGTCAACGCCCTTCGCCATCTGCGCCGGATCGTCCACGACGTCGATGTCGGGCTCTACCCCGTGTCCCTCGATGATCCACTCTCCTGCAGTGCTGTAGATCGCGAAGGTCGGCGCCGTTACGCTTCCGCGGTCGACCAGCGCGGGCGTGCCGCTGATTCCTATCAATCCGCCCCATGTGCGCCGGCCAATGAGCGGGCCGAGCCCCGCCTTCCTGAAGTAGAATGGGAACGCGTCGCCACCCGAGCCGCTCCAGCCGTTGATGAGCATCGCCTGAGGACCCTGGTGCGCCACCGGCGGCCACTGCCAATCCACGCCGTCGCGGGTCTTCCAGTAGTTCGTCACCGGGCGGTTGAGCAGCTCGACGAACCGGTCGGGGATCTGGCCCCCGCTATTGAAACGCTCGTCGATTACGAGGCCTTCCTTGTGGAACTGTGCTCGAAACTGCCGCACGAGCTCGGTCTGTCCATCGACGCCCGTGCTGGGGACGTAGATGTAGCCGACGCGACCATTGCTCGCTTCTTCGACGCGACGCCGGTTGGCTTCGATCCACGCCAGATTGCGCAGGCGTCCCTCGCTGGCGAGTGTCTTCACCAGCACCACCCGCGACCCGGTCATTCCCGGACGGTCATTCACAGTGAGCGCGACAACCGTATTCGCCATTCCCTCGAACGCGGCGTACGGCTCCTTTCCTACGTCCACGGGCGTGCCGTTCACCGCGAGCAGGTAGTCCCCTTCCCTGATCTTCGAGCCGGGCTCCAGCAGGGGGGAGCGCACTTCGCTGTCCCAGGGACCGCCATCAACGATCTTCCTGATTCGGTATGCGCCATTCTCGATTGAGAAATCCGCGCCGAGCAGTCCGGCGCCCCTCCGGACAGGAATCTCGAAGTCGCCGCCGCTCACGTACGTATGCGATGCGTTCAGCTCGGCTATCAGCTCACCGAGCACGAAATTCACGTCCCACCGCGTGACGGCGTCGTCGATCAACTTGCCGTAGCGCTCACGCATGGCGTTCCAGTCGACGCCGTGCATCCCCGGATCGTAGAAATAGTCCCGTTCGATGCGCCATGCATCGTTGAAGATCTGCTTCCACTCGGCCATCGGGTCGACGGTCGTTTCCATCGATGCCGTCGCGATCTTTTTCTCCAGCTTCTGCGCCGGCTTGATGTCTATGACGAAGTAGTCCTGACCTTTTCGCACCAGCATCTTCTGGCCGTCGTGCGACGCCACGAATCCGTTGGCGGCGTCAATGACAACCTTCTCGTCGCGGTCGTTGAGATCGAAGTATACGATCGCGCCGGTGCTGTCCCCCGAACCTGTGCGAGGCGCACGGCGATACAGCACCTTGCCGGACATTGCGTGCAGACCCCCGAAGTTGCCGGGCCGCGGGGGCAGCAGTTGCGCGCGGCGCTCGAAGCCGGCGAGCTCTATCTCGACGGCGTTTGGGGCGGGCCTGGTGGCCGGTGCCGCAGCGGCGAGCGTCTCACGAGCTCGGCGCTGCGCCGAGTCGAGCTTCTGCGCCGCTGGCGGCGTCACATCGGCTGCAACGGGCTCCTCGTCGTTGCGGGGCGCCACCGGTGACAACACATCACGCCTGAGCGGCACTGCCGCGATGTTGGTGCTGTTCGGATATACCCACGTGTTATCCAGGTCGCTGTATTCGGGCCGGAGTGTCCGCCCGGAGAGGAAGTACAGGTACTTTCCATCCGGGTCGAAGCTTGGCGAGCCGTCGTTGAAGTACCCCGACGTCACCTGGTGCACCCGGGAAGCGCGCGTGTCGTACAGGAAGATCGCGTCGTTGCGGTTTTCGACGTCGCGCGAGTAGGCGATCCAGCGGCTGTCCCCCGACCAGCTCACACGAAACCCCTGAAGCTCATCGTGCGAGTACGAGCGAGCCGAGTCGATGCGCTGCGTCTGTCCGGTTGCGACGTCCGCGACATGGATTTTCATCGCCTGGTCTATGAACGCAATTTTTTTGGAGTTGGGGGACCACTGGGGACGGTACCGGAACCCGGCGCCAAGTTTGGTCACGGTGCGATCACCCCCGGTGCCGTCAGCGTTCCGGATCGTCAATTCGTACTCGCCGGTACGATCGCTCCAGTACGCGACGCTCCGTCCGTCCGGCGACCACGCTGGCGTGCGCTCGGCCGAACCCGACGTTTTTGTAAGATCACGCACGAGCCCGCTCTCGGCGGGCACGGTGAAGACGTTGCCACGCGCCTCGAACAGCGCGCGCTTTCCGGTTGGGGAGATATTTGCCTCCGCGATGGCCGCACCAACGTTCTCCGGGCGCGACTTGAGCGTCGAGCGGTCGGTGAAGACCTGAACCGGCACCTCCCGGATCTTCTCGGTGGCGATCTCGAACAGATACATGCGGCTGCCCGCCTGGAAGACGATATCTGTCGGTCCCAGCGAAGGATATTTGACGTCGAAGTCGTCGAACGTAGTCACCTGCCGGAAAGCGTCCTTCCCTGTGTCGTACGCCCAGAGATTCCCGCGCTCGTTCGACCCACGGTCGGACAAGAAGAAAAGCGTAGAACCATGCATCATGGGCTGAGCATCGTTCGCGTTATCCTTCGTAACGTTCCGAGCAGTCTGCTTGTCGAGGTCGAAGAGCCAGATGTCGGGGGCCCAGCCGCCGCGGTAGCGCTTCCAGGTGCGCGAGTCCACGGCGGCGGGCAGATAGGCAACAGTTTTTGCATCGGAGGAGAGCGACGCGAATTCACCGTACGGCATCGGCAGCGCTACGGGCAACCCACCCTCTCGTCCGACCTTGAAGAGTTTGTTATAGCGGTTGGTTTCGCTCGCCCGGGGAGAAGCGAACATGATGGACTTCCCATCAGGGTACCAGGCTACGATTCTGTCGGGCGAGGGATGATAGGTGAGCCGCACCGGGCTCCCTCCAGTCGACGCCACGACATAGATGTCCTCATTGCCATCGTAGTTGCCCGTGAACGCGAGCAGCGATCCGTCGGGGGAAAAGCGAGGGAAGCTCTCTTCTCCTCGCGCCGACGTAAGCCGTTGCGCAACGCCGCCGGATTTCGGCATGAGCCAGATGTCGCCGCCGTAGACGAATGCGATCTGCGTCGCCGATACCGTCGGCTGGCGGAGCATTCGCGCGTCGATTTGAGCCTGGATCGTGCTGCTAGCGGCGAGGAGAATGGCACCGGCAACGACCGGCGCAGTGCGTGAGAAACTCATTGTAATGCTCGCGTTGGGAGACCAGCTTGGTGGGTTGGGGGAACCTGCGAAGCTTGACGGGCGGATACGGGACAGTCAAGCAGCGCCGGGCGAGGCAGAGTCATCCTACATGTGACACCCAAATTGTTACGACGGATGCCACGGCTCGGGCGGCCGTCGCAAAACACCCACTATCACCATCCATGCTGGTGGCAAGTACGAAGATGACGGAGCCATCTTCCTCCACCGAAACCGTCACGATCATTGCGATAACCGCGGCCCTGCACCTTGATTCTGGAACTCTTTCTCTATCTCCGTCACAAACCCTCCGCGTGATATGCTCCTGTATGACTTACAGCCGTTCGCCAATCTCCACTGGCGTTGAAGCGCGCCGTGTCGCATAAACATCCCCGACAACCGAAACCAGGATTTCCAGTTTGAAGCATGTGTTCGTGACTCAGAACTTTGGACCGCACTGGGGCGGAATCGATCAGCGTCATGTGCAGCTCTGCCGCCGCTTTGGCCCCGAGCAGGCGCTCCAAGTGTCCACCGTGCGCACCTCGCATGCAGAAGCGCCAGCGTTCGATCGCGCTGAACCCTACCGGATTATACGGCAGCCCTTCACGCAGCGAGAGGCTAAGCGTTTCACCAATACGGCGCGCTGGGCGGGTTGGCTGGCGAAGCATTGCGCGCATGGCACCGAGATCATCCACTGCGGCGAGATTCGTCCGACCAGCATAGCCGTCTGGTGGGCCGCGCGGCGCGCGCGCGTTCCCTACATCCTTTACGTGAACGGACTGGACTTGCTTTTCGAGCGACGCAGGGCGCGGGTGGCTCGGCTGCGGATACTCGCTCGCACACTGCTCGGCGGTGCGGACGGGATTGTCGCGAACTCGGCGTGGACGGCGCAGTCGGCCGCCGAGGTGATGGCCGAAGTCGGCGTGAAGCAATTGCCGCCGATCGCGGCCATCGATCTGGGTACCGACCCCGAGCAGTTCCATCCGTCGCGGGACACCGGCACCCTCCGCACGCGGCTCGCGCTTGGTGATGCTCCGCTCCTGCTCACCGTTGGACGGCTCCTGCCGCACAAAGGCCAGGATGTGACGATCCGCGCCATGGCGCTTCTGGTCAGCGAATTCCCCCGGCTTTACTATCTCATCGTCGGCGACGGACCTCACGAGCGGGCGCTGCGACAGCTCGCCGCGGAACTCGGCGTCGCGGAACGCGTGCTGTTCGAAGCCGGGCTTTCCACACCGGATGTCGCCGAAGCGCACGCGACAGCCACTCTGTTCGTGGGGCCATCGCGTTTGCACGAGGAAATCAACGTCGAGGGATTCGGGCTGGTTTTCGCCGAGGCCTCGGCGAGCGGCACCGCAGTGGTTGGAGGTGACTCGGGGGGAGTACGCTCCGCGGTTCGCCACGGTGAGACCGGGCTCGTGGTACCTCCCATGGACGAGCTCGCCGTGGCGGGCGCTATCCGCGAGCTGCTACTCCACCCGGACCAGCGCGAGGCGATGGGACGAAGAGGCCGCACGCTTGTGGAGACATACTACAACTGGGACCGCGTGGCGCGAGAGACACTCGATTTTGCGCAGTCTGTGTTGCGCGACAGGCGCGCGAAGATGGTCGCGGCGTGAGAGCACAGGCGTGAAATTCACCCAGCCCTTCTTTTTCCGCGAGAACTTTCGGGGCAGGATGCTTGAAACCCAAACGCCTCCCCTCTGCGTAGGGAGAGCATGCAAACGCCTACTACAATCCGAGAGGCTCCAGCGCCAGCGAGCCCCACGACTCCGGTCGTCGGCACCGCCCCCCATATCTTCGGCCCACTCACCCGGCAGGACATCGCGTCCATTCGCGAGCGACGAGAGGAGCTTTCGAGTCAACTCCAGTCGGCGGCATCCCGGCGCAATCGCCTGGCGGATGAGTTGCGCGAGGCGGACGTTGCCGCCCGTGCGGGACTCGAGCAACGAATCGGCGTGCTGGACCAGCGCATCGTCCAGCTCGAGCAGGATATCGCCGAAACCGGGAGGGAGCTCACATCGGCGCCAGCCGGCCTGATCGCGACTACGGCCCCGGCCTTTGACGGTTTCCTGCCACTCGGACCGGGCCAGATCACCGGCATCTCGATCGTCTTCACCGTTCTGGTGCTGTTTCCAATTGCCTTGGCGTTTGCCCGGCTTTTGTGGAAAAAGGCGACTGCAGTAGGCCGCCCAGGGATGCCGTCAGAGGCCGTGGTGCGACTCCAGCGGCTGGAAGAGGCGGTGGACACGGTGGCTGTGGAGATGGAGCGCGTCTCGGAAGGCCAGCGCTTCATGTCCCGTCTACTCGCGGAGCCCAACGCATTGGCCGCGCTCGAGGCGAGACAGCGGGAGCCTGTGCAGGTAGGGCACGAGAGAAAGTAGGAGAGAGACTTTCACCACGGAGGATTCATGCGCTATGTCGATGGCTTCGTTATACCGGTGCCGAAGAAAAACCTGCCGGCCTACCGCCGCATGGCTCAGAAGGCGGGAAGAATCTGGCGGGAGCACGGCGCCGTGGAGTTCCGGGAGTGCACCGGCGACGACCTCAATGTGAAGGGGATGGCTTCCTTCCCCCGAATGCTCGGGCTCAAACGCGGCGAAACGGTGCTGTTCTCGTGGATTGTGTTCAAGTCGCGAGCGCATCGCGATCGTGTCAACGCCAAGGTGATGAAGGATCCTCGACTCGCAGACATGATGGATCCCAAGTCAATGCCCTTCGACAGTAAGCGCATGGTCTACGGCGGTTTCAGGGTTCTGGTCGACGCCTAGCGCCGTGCTCCCGCCACCGCGCACGGCATGCCAGTTCCCCTCCCCTCTATTCCACCCACTTGAACGCCCGCGTCACCGCCTTCTTCCAGCCCTTGTATTTCTTTTCGCGCTCGGCGGGTTTCATGCCCGGCTTCCACTCCTTGTCCTTGCCCCAGTTGGCGCGCAGGTCTTCGATCTTCTTCCAGAAGCCGACCGCGAGGCCAGCGGCGTATGCCGCGCCGAGAGAGGTTGTCTCGGCCACCGTCGGGCGGATGACGGGAACGCCCAACACGTCCGCCTGGAACTGCATGAGCAGGTCGTTGAAGACCATCCCGCCGTCCACCTTGAGGTTCTTGAGCTTGACGCCTGAGTCCTTGTTCATGGCTTCGAGCACCTCGCGGGTCTGGAACGCCGTGGCTTCCAGCGCGGCGCGGGCGATGTGGCCCTTGTTCACGTAGCGCGTCATGCCCACGATCACGCCGCGCGCGTCGTTCATCCAGTACGGCGCGAACAGGCCGGAGAACGCGGGTACGAAGTAGATGCCGCCGCTGTCCTCGACCGTCTTGGCCAGAGCTTCCACGTCCGCCGCCTTCTCGATCATGCCAAGATTGTCGCGCAGCCACTGCACCAGCGCGCCCGTGATGGCGATGGAGCCTTCCAGCGCGTACACGGCTTTCTCCGCTCCGATCTTGTACGCCACGGTGGTGAGCAGGCCGTTCCTGGACTGCACAGGCTTGTTGCCGGTGTTCATTAGCATGAAACAGCCCGTGCCGTAAGTGTTCTTGGCTTCGCCCGGCGAAAAGCAAGTCTGTCCGAAGAGCGCAGCCTGCTGGTCGCCGAGGTCGCCTGCAACGGGAACGCCTTTCAGTGCACCGGTCGCAGAGCCATACACTTCGCTGGAGGGCCGGATCTGCGGCAGCATGGCGCGCGGGACGCCCATGGTCTTGAGGATGTCGTTGTCCCAGTCCAGCGTGTTGAGGTTCATCAGCATGGTGCGACTGGCGTTGGAGACGTCGGTGACGTGCACTCCGCCTTTCGGCCCCCCGGTGAGATTCCAGATCACCCACGTGTCAATGTTACCGAAGAGCAACTCGCCTTTTTTGGCGCGGGCAGCGGCGCCCTTCTCGTTGTCCAGAATCCATTTGATTTTCGGGCCGGAGAAGTAAGTGGCCAGGGGCAGTCCGACCTTCTTGCGGAAGCGGTCTTGTCCGCCAGACCTGGCCAGCTTGCTGCAAATCTTGTCAGTGCGCGTGTCCTGCCAGACGAGAGCGTTGTGCACAGGCCTGCCCGTGTCTTTTTCCCAGACAACCGTTGTCTCGCGCTGGTTGGTGACGCCGACGGCGGCGAGGTCCGAGGCCGAGATGCCGGCTTGCTTCAACCCGCCCTCTATCACTTCCCGAGTGCGCTCCCAGATTTCAATTGGGTTGTGTTCCACCCAGCCAGGCTTGGGAAAAATCTGCTCGTGTTCCATTTGATCAAGGCCCACCACTTTGCCGCTGTGATCGAAGATCATGAAGCGGGTGCTGGTGGTGCCTTGATCCACCGCGGCGACATATCGAGGCATAGCAGTCTCTCCTTTGAATGAAAGTGCCGTTTAGCAGTGTACCGCTGACTGATGACTATCCGCACGTATCCGCTGCTGTCTTGATCAGAAGATGCGATGACGTTGCGCCGGGTCCTGATGTCCAGCGCTGCGCCCGCCGAGGCAGCTGGCGCGCCCTTTTTTGGCGACGACCGATCCGTTACCTGTCCTGTTTGGTTATACCGGTTTGGGGAGCACCATGAACAACACGGCGGCGATGATGGCGCCGATAATAGGGCCAGCCACCGGAATCCACGAGTAACCCCAGTCACTGTCACCCTTGCCCGCGATGGGCAGGATTGCGTGCGCAATGCGCGGGGCGAGGTCACGCGCCGGGTTGATGGCATAACCCGTCGGTCCGCCCAGCGCCAGACCGATCGCCCACACCAGCAATGCCACCGGAAGTGCGCCCAGCGAACCGAGGCTGATGTTTGTGATCGCGCCGCCACTCTCCATCGTCGCGCCCTTGATCAGGAGCACGCCGAACATCAGCGCAAACGTGCCGATAATCTCCGAGATCAGATTGGCAGTGGTGTTGCGGATGGCCGGGCCGGTGGAGAATACGGCCAGTTTAAGGCCGGCATCCGGGGTCGCCTCCCAATGGGGCAGGAAGTGCAGCCACACCAACACAGCCCCGAGGAACGCTCCGATGAATTCACCCACGAGGTACAGGGGCACGTCCCCCCAGCCAATCGCCCCGGTAACGGCCAAACCGATGGTCACGGCCGGATTGAGATGCGCATTGCCGCCCAGGGCGAGAGACGCGTACACCCCGACGAAGACCGCCATGGCCCAGGCGGTAGTAATGACAATCCAGCCTGAATTTTGGGCCTTGGATTTGTTGAGCAACACATTCGCGACCACGCCGTCGCCCAACAGAATCAATAGCATGGTGCCGATGATTTCGCCGACAAGGATATTCATGCGAATCCTCCGAGAGGTGATCCATCGCACTCTCACCCATCTCCGGACTCGCAAGCGCGGGCACCTCCGGGCAAGGACGGTGCCTCCCACTCCGCCGACTCGCTAACTTCCATGCCGCCGACGCGGAGCGCCCCTGAAAGTCCTATCCGTCTATTGAAAATGCATATCCCAAGGAACTGCGCAAACGCTTTGGGACCGCAATACTTCCGGAGCGCATGGTTCCGTCGTAAGTTCGGCCGCAGACTCCCACGTACTCGCGGCCAAACAACCAATGCCTCGCCCCCTACCAAACGAGACGAACCATGCAAACGATCCTGGCTGCTGCTCTATTGACACTGGTAACATCAGCGTCCACTTACGCCCAGTGCACTGACGCCGACAGAAAAAAATTGGAAGAGTTCGATAAGGCCTGGAGTGATGCAGGAGTGCGTGGTGACAGAGCTTTCCTGCAAAACGTTTACGCCGACAATTTCATGGGCCTCGGCCCGGGCGGCACATTGGCCAAAGCTCAAACCATCGACAATACCCTCAGGGATGCCGAGCGAAACAAGGCCAATCCGGAGGGCGCCTCCAAAACCACGTTTGACCACTACATCATCGCCTGCACACCGAACTCAGCCACAATCACACACCGGAACACGTTTACGGAGAAGGCTGATGGGAAGGAAGAAACCTTTTTTAGCCGCAGCGTCCACGTTCTGGAGAAGCGAGGAGACCGCTGGCAGGTAGTGAGCAATGCCGGTCATCCGCTGAACGACGCCGGCATCCTTCTTTACATGGAGCGTGATTGGAACGACGCCTCCAGGAAGCGCGACGCGGCATGGTTCGAGCGAAATTACGCATCCGACGCAAGTGACGTAAGCAGTCGTACGGGCGAGATTCACAGCAAGGCGGAAGAAATCGCGTCGATGAAAAATGACAAGAGCGTTATGGAGTCCCTCGAGCTTTCGGATCTCGATGTCCGCATTGAGGGGACCGCGGCCATTGTGACAGGTGTTAATCACGTCAAGGGACGTGATGAACAAGGCAAGGCCTTTGACCGGCGCGTTCGTTTCACCGATACATTCGTCAAGCGCGACGGACGCTGGCAGGTATGGGCGACACAGGGAACTCCGGTTCAATCACAGGAACGGCGCTAAAGCCACATAAAATTGAGAGTACCGAATAGCAACGGCGCGAGATCCCGCGCACGTTCACCGTTTCACGCGCTGAATACCAGACTGCAGCAGGTCACTCCACCCTCTGCCTTGCCAAGCTCTCCCACCTCCACGGGCTGGATGTCGAACCCACGCTGCTCCAGGAACTTCCGGGTACGTGGGAATGCGGAAGGATAGATAATTCGATCGCCAATCCGGAGCGCGTTCGCGCCGAACGGCTCGTCAGGGTGCACTGGCAAGAGGTCGAATTCCGGAAAATCATTCCCGGATAGCCATTCGCGGTTGATGAGCAGAACGCTTTCGCCGATGCGGGTGACAGCAGTCTTGAGGTGCAGACAGCTCCCAACCGATACGGGCTGCACCGAGTACCCGTGGGCACCGAGCAGCACCTTCATCTGGCCAATGGCCTCGCTGTTCGTTCGGCCCGAGAGCCCGACGAAGATTGTTCGGCCGACTTGCAGCACGTCACCACCATCCAGCGTGCCGGGCGGCTCGATGCACACAATCGTGCGATACTCGCTGAGCGACTCCGCCACGGCAGGCGTTTCGAGACGCCGGGTAACCGCACCCGGTCGCGTTATGAGCGCGAGCTCGTCCAGAACAACCGCGGTATCCTCGATGAACACTGAATCGGGGAGATCGGGTGCCGTAGCGATGCGCTGAACGGTACACCCCAACGTACGCAGGCAGTGCTCGTACTCCTCGTGTTGCGCGCGCGCGAGGTCGAGTTGGATGTTCACGCGTGGCATGTGCGTGAGCTGGCATTGCTCGAATGCGGGGCTCACTCCCCGTGTCATGGCAATGAGCATTGGTATCTGTCCCGTCAGGAAAACAGGTCGCCGAGTATCTCGATAATGGTCATGAAGACCCCGCCTGCCGCCTCTCCCGCGACTTCAGCGACCCCCGCGATCGCCTCCGGAGCGTGCGTGAGTGCTTCCACTGAAACCGCCGCCGCGTGTCCCGCCATGTGAGTTCCCTGGAATACCAGCCAGGGACTGTACATCAGGGCGTCCGCTACAACGAGCGCTCCGTCTCCCCCTGCAAGTCCGCCCGGCTGGTTCTGATGCCTCTGAATCGACGTGCTCAGCTCGAGCCGCCAAATGAAGGATAGTTCGTCGTGATCGAACCACACACCCTTGCACGACCTGCACGCATCGAGCTTCACGCCCTCGTGAGTCGCCGTCTCCATTGGGCGCTGGCAGACGGGACATGCAAGGGCATTGTGCCAACCACACGACGCGCACGACTCGTCGTTGCGATCGATGAAGCCGTGGCAGCCGTGGCATTGCATGCGGAAGGTCTCCTCCCGCGGAACGACTGCCTCCCAAAGCTGTTTGGCGTCGCTGTCTCGCAAGAGCTGCACTTCTCCGGCCTCGAACCAGACTCCGCCGCAG
The DNA here is from genome assembly GCA_051005015.1 of Gemmatimonadaceae bacterium. Classification (GTDB taxonomy): domain Bacteria; phylum Gemmatimonadota; class Gemmatimonadetes; order Gemmatimonadales; family Gemmatimonadaceae; genus JACMME01. Next base: position 14,974 of record JBPCJT010000295.1, read on the forward strand.
CGTCCACAATGGTCGAGCAGCAAAGTCTTCCGCTGTCCAATAGCTACCCTGCCGATCGGCGTCTTTTCCATCATGACGCCAAGGCACACCGGGCAGGGATAGCGTATTTCGAGCTCAGGCATCCAGAATTCCTTTGGAGTGGGGCTTTTCGCCCACGCGCTGCACGTCGTGGAAGGCGTACACCAGCACCCCCGACTCGGTGATCTCGATCTCCGCCAGCTCACGCGTGTGCATGGCGTCGAGAGCTTGCTTGGCCGTTTCCGGAGTTACGGCAAGCTCGCTGACGACTTCCACGAGCGTGAGCTTTCCGTTGTGTTTACCGGCCAGGCGCAGAATCTCCGCGTCCAGTGTCTGCAGCCGCAACTGCTCCTTCCGCCCCGCTAGGTGACGGCGATGCCCCAGCTTTCCCGCCAGTAAAGCGGTGCCGGCCGCCGCGGGCACTCCGACAGCGATGAGCAGGGCAAAGATTGTCGTAGGTGAACCGAGTGCCACATCCGATCGGAAAAAGCCGAGGAGCATGAACATGGAGAGCAACAGCAGCACGCCGCCTCCCATTAGCCTGGCCACCTGAGTCCTCTGCGTTGGAGAATTACCGGATTCGACCTACGAACTGCGAACTGGGAAGGGCGGACTGCGGATTGCGGAGGCGTACCGGGATTCATCATGCGGACGCGTTACAGAGCTGCGTCTGCGGCAACCGGGGCTACACCGAACAGTTGGCTGGATGCTCCGGATGAAAACGGATACTTCGGATTAATCAGTGCGCACCCGTCCATCTTCCCACGCTTAAAACTGGCTCACGCCTGACCGTCTACTCAGAATAAGCTGCATCCGGTGGAACGCTTGTTATTGATGCCCATCTGGAACTTTCCGCAATCGGTTCGCAGTTCGTTAATACACTACGTCGCGGAAAGCGCGCCTGTTTCCGCGCAGGATGGCGAGTTCTGATTAGTAGCGGCACGCGTCGCTCGTCGCGGAGTTCACGCGACTTCAGGGAGACGCCGAAGCGGCTGTCAGCACCCACTCCCGATATTGCGAGTGTGTGCCAACGTCGAGCCGCCGTGTGGTCAGCTCAGGCCTAGCGAGGATTGGAGTTCCTTTGCGTGCCTGAGGTGATCCACCACCGCGGGCCGCGTCTGCTCGAGCAGCGCTTTCAGTTCGCCGTTCTGCGCACTCGGAATGAGCACCTGGTCAATGGCGCTGAGCAGGTTCTCGTGGTACGTCACTTCGTTCGCCATGTAGGCGCGGTCGAAGCTCACCCCACTCATGTCTTTAAGGGAGGCGCGGCTCTGCTGTCCGCTTTCAGTCTGCTGGCGGCTAACTGAATTCTCCTCGGGCGTCACGCCCAGCTTGGTCACGAGCGCTACCGCAGCCTTGTTGACCCCTTCATGGTCGGTGATCATCCGCCGAGCGAACTCCTTCACCTTGGGATTGGTCGACTTCGACGCGGCCGAACGACCACCTTCGATGTCGGCGTTGTTAGCCGCCACGACGATAGCCGCGATTTGGGGATCAGTGACTGCGGGAGCCGCTCCCATGGTTGCGCCGGCTGCAGGCACGGCTTCCTGCATCTCCGCCGACGCAGTGGTGTCACTAACGCTATCATCTTCTTTCCCGCCCGCGCAGGCGGACATTACCGCGAGCGTCAGCAGGGATAATGCAATCTTTTTCATCGAATCTCCTGAGTTGGGGGTCGCTTTCCTGGGAGGGCGCGAGCATCGCAGTCGGTTTGTGACGGTGCCGCGCCCTTGTGTTGAATACGCTGAGACACTTAATTAGGATTTCTACATTATATCAAGGAATATATTGACTTAATGTACACTTATCGAGGTTCTCCTAACTCGAACTGCAACGTCTAGGGAGAGAAAATGCCGCGTGCCACGTGGACGGACCGCCTGATGGGAAGCACCCGTGGCCAGATTGTAAGACTCCTCAGGCGCTCCAGCCGGACGGTAAGTGACCTGGCGACAGAGCTCGGGCTGACGAATAATGCGGTCCGCCCACATCTAGCCGCCCTCGAGCGGGACGGGCTCGTGGAGCTACATGCAGTCCGGAGGGGCATTGGGAAGCCGGCGAATGTCTATCGTCTATCAGAGAGTGCCGATACACTCCTGCCAAAGGCGTACGGGCAGGTGCTCGGACTGCTGCTGTCTGTGCTGTCCGAACGGTTGCCTCGGGCTGCGGTGGCGGAACTTCTCCGCGAGGTCGGGCGCCGTGCCGCAGCCGGGCTACGAGTACCCGAGGGCAACCTCAGGTCCCGCCTCCATGCAGCCGTGCAGGTTTTGGAGAGCCTGGGGGGCGATGCACAATTGGAGCAGGAGGAGAATGCGATCTTCATCCAGTGCTACAGTTGCCCCTTGGCGGCCATAGTTCCGGAGCATCCCGAGACATGCCAGTTCGGGATCGCCCTGGTAAGTAGGTTGGCGCGGGCTCAGATGCTGGAGCGCTGTGACAGGAGCGGCCGGCCACGGTGCCGTTTCGAGGTAGTTGGCAGCGAGACGGCCCCTGACGTGCAGTGGTACAGTGCGCAATGAACAGCCCAATCTCTCGCAGAACCTTGCTGAGGAGCGCTGCCATCACCGCAGCCGCTTATGCCCTTCCCCTCCCCCTCACCCTCACCGCATGCGAAAGCGAAGCGGATCCGCGTGAGCCAGACAGCGATCTCGTGCCGTCCGAGCAGGTAGTAGACCCGGACCGCGCTCGTCTCGCGGAGTGGACGACAGCGCTCCGCACCGAGGGTCAGACGCAGGCTCCGCCAGGTCGCAGCGCCACCCGCGTCGGCGAGCTGGCCACGGGAACTCCGTATGAACCATTTACGCTCGAGGAGTATCTGCGCGCGGGGGGCAGCCCGCTGCGCACCGAGCCACTCACACTTTCACTCACTCGCTTCGATTGCGTAACGCTGGTGGAAAGCTGTCTTGCCGTGGCGCGGGTCGCTGCTGCCGAGGGCGCTCCTTCGTGGGAGCGATTCGCGCGCGAAGTAGAGCGAATGCGCTACCGCGGCGGAGAGCGCCGCGAGTTCACTTCCAGGCTGCACTATTTCAGCGAGTGGATTGCCGACGGCGAGAAGCGCGGCCTGCTTCGAGATCTTGGGTCGGAGCTCGGCGGGGTGCTGGATGCGCGCCCGCTCCGCTTCATGACAGAATATCGCAAGAGTTACCTCGCCCTGGCCGATGACGCAGTGTTCCGTGAGATCGGCGCGATGCAGCGCCGGCTGGATGGTCATCCGCGCATAGTGGTTCCCACAGAGCGGATTGCGGGAGTGGCGGACAGCATCGAGACGGGGGATGTTCTGGCCTTTGCGACCGGTATTCCCGGTCTTGATGTGACCCACGCCGCCTTGGCCTACCGGGATGCGAAGGGAAATCTACGGGTATTGCACGCCCCGCTCTCGGGCGGAGTGGTTGAAGTCACGCGCTCAACGCTTCCGGAATACGTCGCGGCTATTCAGCGGTCCACCGGAATTCTGGTCGCGCGGCCTCTGTGATGATTGCATTGACCACACCAGTTAGCTGTTTTCTGGAAGAGCCCGTAAAGTTGCGACGCTCGTCGATTTACCGCTACCGACTCGCGGAGGTCTAGGCTTGGAACAGGTTCTCACTCGTCAGCAGGGCGAGCTGGTAGCACTCGAACGGCGACTCGTATTACGCGTGCGCGACGCGCTTGCGAAGTCCGATGGCCCACCAGCGGACCTGGAGCGCCTGGCATCGCTCGTGAACGAGATGGACGAGCTATTCCTGCTGGTTGTGGTCGGAGAGTACAACACCGGCAAGAGCACATTCATCAACGCACTGCTCGGCGACGAAGTGTTTGCCATGGGCGATCTTCCGACGACGCGTGCCATCTCCATCCTGAGCTATGGTGAGGCCGGGCCGCCGAAGTCCATTGGTGAGAACGTGCATCTCTTCCACTACCCGCTAGAGGTGCTGCGCGACCTCGATATAGTAGATACGCCGGGAACCAACTCCATCGAGCGCATGGAAGAGGCGATCACCCGCGGTTTCGTCCCGCGCGCGGATCTCGTGCTCTTCGTGACGAGCCTGCTGCAACCACTCACCGCGAGTGAGCTCGACTTTCTGACACACATCCGTGAATGGGGAAAGAAGGTAGTATTCGTTGTAAACGGGGTCGATCGGCGCAACTCCGACGATCAGGTGGACCGGGTGCGCGAATACCTCACTCGCGAAATCACGGCGCGGCTCGGCGCGTCACCGCCTACCATGTATTTTATCAGCGCGCTGCAGGCCCTCCGCGGCAAGCTTGCCGTGCGACAGAAGGTTTCCGAGCCCGATGCCTCGGGAACCCGGGCCTCCGCCGCGGCCGTGGCGGATCCACGCGACGAGTACCCCGCCCTCGAGCGATATGTGCTCGAAACTCTGAGAGAGACGGAGCGCGTACGCCTCAAGCTTCTCACGCCGCTCGGCGTGCTGCGGAATCTGCTGAAGGGAAATATTACCGCACTCGATGGGCGGCTTCTGGTTGTGCAGGAGGACGCGCGCGTGCTGCGCTCCATCACCGAGCAACTCGAAGCATACTCGGCTGAGATGCGGTCGGATTCCGAACGGTATCTGATCGAGGTGCGCAATGTGCTTTATGAGCTGGAGAGCCGCGGCAGATCGTGGTTCGAGCGAACCATCAGGATCGGGAACGCGAACTTTCTCCGCAACAAGGACGCGGTGGAGAACCGCTTTCGCGCCGAGGTGGTTCGCGACGCGCCCCAGGCAATCGAGGGAGTCGTGCACCGCATGGTGGACTGGACCGTGCAACGGAACCTGAGGCTCTGGAGCAGCGTGTTTGCCGAGCTGGACGCGCACACCGTTCGGCTTCGTGAATCAGGTGCGCTCGCGGCGCACGGAGACACGGAGTTCCACTACAATCGCGAAGAGCTTTTTGCCCGGTTGCGCGAGCCCATCGAGCGTCGGCTTGGCGAGTTTGATACGGATAAGGAGGCGCGGCAGATAGTCGAGTCGGTGAAAGAGGCGGTGACGACCGCGTTCGGAGTGAATGTACTTGCGATAGGCCTGGGTGGCATTCTCGTCGCAGCGTTCACCACAGCGGCACTCGACGTCACGGGAGTGCTGACCGCCACGGTCTTCGCAATCGCGGGCTGGCTGCTAATCCCCGCGCGCCGGCGCAGGCTGGTACGTGAGTTCGAGGCGAAAATCGCGAAGCTGAACTCGGATCTCGCAACGCTTTTGCGCACCAAATTCGAGGAGCAGCTCGCGCGCTACGAGCGGCAGATCCTCGAGATCGTGGCGCCGTACGGAAGGTTTCTCGAAACCGAGCGGACCAAGCTGGAGAGCGGCCTCGGGGAACTGCGCGAGGCCGGGCGCGAAGTGACGACACTGGAGCAGCGGGTAATTGCGACTTTTCCGGAGGAGCAACCCGTGTCACTGGTATAGCTCGGTGCTCGGTGCACGGGTGGTACTGCGCGGTTAGCGGTATCCGGGCACCTCTCACCGCGCTGTGCTAACCGAGCATCGGGCACCAAACACCGAGCACCGCACGCGTTGCGCGCAGAAGGCTGAGCACCACTGTTCAAGATCCCCGCGCGCATTTCAGGAACTCGGCTTCAATCCTCGCGATCTCACGCGCGGCTCGATCGCGCGACGCCGCGGCGAGGAAGCCGCGGACGAAAATCGAGGCGGCCGAGTCGGGACCGGACCACGGTGGAAGACCAGCCCGCCTGGCGCACCCACGGAAGTACCGCTCCGTGAAGAGGAGCATGACTACAGCTGACGCGCGCGCGAGACTCACGCGCGGAAGCCGCATCGCATCCACCATCCTCCCGTATGACGGCGCGCGAACCAGTGCCATCCGGAGGAGCCGCTCGCGCACGAACCGTACGCGCTCCGTCGCCGCCGGGTCGGTCTGCACATCGCGGCCAAGGTCGGCGCGAAGCGATGCATCGTACGCGATTCCGCGACGGAGGTCTTTTTCCAGATCGCGCGTCACGTTCGCAAGTTGCCCCATCTCGCCGACCTGCATGGCGCGCGCGCTTTCATCGGGAGCGAGCGACGTGTCGAGCCCGCGTCCAAGGCGGAGCAGCCGCACGACGAAGATGACAGGATTTCCGAGGACGTAGCGGCAGTACTTCGCGAGCTGCTCCTCTCCGTCCAGCACGCCACCCTGCGCCGCGAACGTCTCCGATGACCAACGCATTCCCTCTGCCATGTTCCGCACGAGCTCGGCTACGACGCTCCTTGTCGGCCCGTCGAACGACGCGAACACCCTGTCAACCAGCGCCGAACGCTGGACGAGAAAAAGATGCGCGCGGTCACGCTCGTCGCAGTGGTTCGCCGCGACGATGGGAGGCGCGGGCGGCACATCCGTCTGTCCTGCGGCACCATCGAGCCGCGCGGCAAACGCGAGGAGCGACGCTTCGCGTTCCTCCCGATCCGAAACCAGGTCTTCATAGGTGTCCAGCATTCGGCAGTAGAGATACGCCACCGCCGCTGGCAGCGCTGCGCGGGAAGGAAGGAGCGCGATGCAGGCGGAAAAGGTGCGCGCCGCGTGGGGAAGAATTGCCCAAACGAAGCGTTCCGGGTCATCGATCCGAGCGAGCGCGGCAAGGTTCGGCCGTTCGCGGTCGATCAGGACGTCTCCCAGGACGAGAAAGGGACGACGGATCCAGAAGGGCGTCAGGCGTCTACCATTAGTGGACCGAGTCTGAAATGATGATTGCATTCGACTAACCACATTTCGGGCCTGGTTCACTTGCGTCGAAATTGTGCAGGCAGACAGCCTGTCTTCAGAGCGAATTTAATACAGGTGCGGTGAACGGTGGAATGGTGATGTGCGACTCGTTAACCGGCCTGCGCACCGGGGCATTGGAGCGCCTTGTGCCAGATGAGCATTGTTTCCCCGGGAAACTGTGGGTAGGCGCAAATGTTGCACCGCCTGGCCGCGCAGACTCGCCGTCGCGTACGAGGGGATCGTTTTAACCACATCGAAAAAATGGATCACTCACACCAAACCGGCAACCGTTCCGCAACCAGCAGTCTTTTCGCGATTATTATCGGGGTCTTCCTGCTAATCGAGGGGGCCTGGGGACTGTTCAGCCCGGTCGTCTTCGGGGTGCTGACTACAAACAGTACTCACGCAATCATTCACATCCTCCTCGGCGCCGCGGGCATCGGAGCAGGGCTGGCAAAGAAGGCACGGGGGTTCTGCATCTTTCTCGGCAGCCTGCTACTCGCGGTTGGAATTCTGAGATTCGTTCCGGGCCCCGGAGATTTCATCGTCAGAATTCTGAACGTGAACGAGGCGGTAGCGTTCGTGAATATCGCGGTTGGAGCCGTGGCCCTGGCCATCGGTCTTCTTCGCGGGCGCTCGCGTCCGATAGCGACCTGACCTCACCTGGTTTTCGGACCAGGGAGAACGGTGTAGAGCGGAAGAAGCCGCGAGCGCCATCGGTTCGGGCGCTCACGGCATCAATCAGATCGCTTCCGTCTTTCCACCAGCTCGCGGACTGCAAACGTCCGCTAATTCACGAAGTCCGCTAGAACACGAACCGCAGCCCCGCTTGCATCTGCCGTGGATCGCCGAGCCCCGAGCGAATTGTCCCGTCGAAATTGAACAGTGGCGATACCGGCGCTGGATCCTTGAAGTTATCCGTGTTCAGTACGTTGAAGATCTCGACAACCGCCTCGATGGTCCTGCGATCCGCGACTTTGAATGGGCGCGAAATGCGAACGTCCCATGAGAAGAACTCGTTGTCCTTTCGGAGCGTATTGCGCTCCAGAATATTGCCATTCTCACAGATGCGGTCAGCCGCGATTGCCGTGCGCTTTCCGGACGGCTCGTTGTTCTCGCACTTCTCCGACACCGGCTGCGCCGAGTAGTAGCTAACGCGGTTGTTGAAGTCGATGGCCCATGGAGCTTGCGCGAGCAGCCACAGGTTGAAGCGGTGGCGCTGGTCGCGGTCGGAGTACCCGTACTCCCGGTCGAGCTGGTCGGCCCGTGCGTACCTGTAACTGAACGGATCGCGCTCGTTGTCATCGTCCGACTTGTCCCAGGAAAGCGTGTAGTTCGCCTGGAAGTCAATGGCTTGCGTGACACGTCCCTTGAGGGACGCAGTCACACCTTGGTAGCGAGACTTCGCGCTGCTCTCCACGACGGTGAAGCCCACTGGAGGAGATGAATCGATTCCATTGAGTGTGTCCGCCGGTCCCGCCGGGGCGTTCGCCTGGGCGGGGAGCCCCCTACTGAATGGGCCGACTGTGCCGTCGCCAAAGATGGCCAGGTTACGATTCACGAATCGCGTGAGAAAGTCCGTCCGCGAATAGTTATACGTGATGGAGGGCGCCCACCCTTCGGTAATCTGCCACTCGTAACCAGCGCTGAACGCCGCGGTACGAGGATTTCTGAAATCCTTGTCGGTGACCGTTACGCCAGGATGGTCCGGAAAGACGTTCGCGACCGGCACGAGGTCAGGATAGCTGGGCGGCGTGAGACCGAAGCCGTTGAAGAAGCTTGCACGGAAGATGTTCTGTCCCAGGGATCCGTTGCTCGTCCGCGTGCCGGCCAACACCAGCCCGGGGATACGCGCATAGTACAGTCCAGCGCTCCCGCGCAGCACTTTCCTGCCGTCATCATCCAGATCCCAGGCTACTCCGAGGCGTGGCTGGAACATCGTCCAGTCCGACGGAATCGTACCGTCCGACGGGAACTCGCGTCCCATGCGTGTCGTTCCGATAAATGGCGCATAAAAGACTTCGTCCGGCGGTGTGATTGGATCGGGCTGGATCTGCGCTTCCCACCTTAGACCGTAGTTCACGGTGAGATTGCTGCGCGGCTGCCAGGTGTCCTGTGCATACAGCGCAATCTCGTGCTGCGGCAGGCTTTGCGTTCCGGTCTGCTCCGCGGATGTGAGCGGAGCCACTGGTGCCAGCTGGAGGTAGAAGAGCAATGGTCCGCCTATGCTGCTGCCAAGTGGGCAGCTTCCAGAATTATTAGCCGTTACAAAGTTACCGCTCGCGTTGTCGAAGCATTCCACGTAGCGAGGATTCGCCGCGTAGTTCAGGAAGCCATCCACACTGCTGAAGAGGTAGCGTCCGTTCGCGAACCCGACGAAGGTCTGCTTCTCTTCCGTGCGATTCCACTCGGCGCCCAGCTTGAACAGGTGCGTACCCATTACTTTCGAGACGTTGTTAAGCACCTGAATGCGTGTGTCGTATGACTTGATCGGAATGAAGAAGGGCATGCCGAAGCGGTAACCGCTCGCGAAGTCCATTCCGGTGTCGGGAAATGGACGTTCCCCATCGATCGTGGGTCCCTCGTATGGGCGCGGCCGGTCCTCACGGGAGAGCTGAAAGCGGAACTCGTTAGAGATAGTCGGTGAGAGCACCGATGTGAGGCTGCCGTTCACCGCGTGGGAGTAGTCTTTCTCCACCGCGTTCGCGCTCCGGCCCCACTCGTTCACGTCAAAGGTGCCGTTGATCTGCTTGGAGTTGGTGTAGTTGTACTTGAGCGAGAAGTTGTGCTCGCTGGAGAGCCGCCAATCAAACTTCGCCATGAGAGCGTTCGCGTCGTTGGTGCGCCGGATGGGTCCGTAGTCGCCAGCCAGCGCGCCGCCGAAAGCCGTGTCCATATACTGGCGGAGCGCCGGGTCGATGCGATTCGGGTTCGTCTGTTTGGTCTGGTTGAACTCCTGCTGATCGTACGCAAGGAAGAAGAACGCGCGATCCTTTTTGATGGGTCCGCCGAGTGTGAGGCCAAACTGGTGCTGCGAGAAGTCCGGGTTGCCGCCCCCCCTGTGAAAGTCGGACGAGATCTTGTCGGACTTTCCGTAGTAATGCGCCGAACCGTGCAGTTCGTTCGTGCCCGATTTCGTAACGACGTTGACAAAGCCGCCGCCAGACCGGCCGAATTCCGCGTTGGCGCCATTGCTGATCACCACCATCTCCTGCACCGCGTCGAGATTGAATGTAAATGCCGGACGCTGTCCGCCCCGCTGTTCGCCAAAGAAGGGATTGTTGAAGTCCGCACCGTCAACGGAGACGTTGTTGTGAATACCGCGTTGGCCGCTGACACTCAGCTCGTCGCCGTCGGGACCCTGTATGATCGCCACGTTCGGAGTGAGCAGCGTGAGATTCAGAAAGTTGCGCCCGTTGTTCGGCAGGCCCGTTACCACCTCGGTGCTCAGGCGAGTTGCCGCCGCGGAGCGGTCAGCGTCCACGACTGCCGCTTCGCCGATGATCTCCACAGCCGCGATCTCCACGGCGCTTCGTGAAAGCACGAAGCCAAGCTCCACGGTCTCGCCGAGTCGCACCGCGATTGCCGAGCGGCGCTCAGGGCTGAACCCCAGTGAGCGCACGGTTGCCTCGTAGGTGCCGAGTGGCAGCAGTGTAGCCACGAAGACTCCGCGATCGTTCGTCTGAAGTGTTCGCTCGAAGTTGGTGTTGACGTTGCGCAATGTGACGGTCGCGCCAACCACGCGCTCGGAGGCGGAGTCAGTCACTGTGCCGCGGACGATTCCAGTGGTCGCCTGCCCCTGCCCGTACAGCGCCGAAGAGCCGAACAGGAGACCGAGCGCCAAAGCGCAAAAGCTGGTGACCATTCGTGAGAGCATGAACGAAACCTCGTTTGGGGAGAGAGGGCAGACGTGCGTGTATGGAGCCGATCCTGAAGCGTGCGATGCGCGATAAACTTAGACCCCCAGAGCGTTCGCGCCAGAGTTAAACAAACGACTATGATTGTGTTACAATAGCGACGGGTTTTCCGAGTGCGCGCTTTCTCGATCACTGTCGTGCCGCAAACTTTTACTGACACGATAATCTTCGGTGAACTCGCGCAGGGTGAGGTCTTTCGCTTCGAAGGCACTCACGCGCGCGGCAAAAAAGCTGAGGCTGCGCACTGGCGGAATGACCACCAGGGAGATCAGGTTCCCCAACCTGACTGTGCTCAATGCTCAACCTGACTGCGGAGGATTTGCGCGGTGGAGATCATCCGGAAAGCATTTGGCGTCGGATACTCTGTTATCGTCGTCCTGTTTTTCAGCTGCGCCCTTGCTCTGATTACTTTCAGCGTGCTGGAACTCTGGCAAGGCCTCGATCCGGGTCATGATGTTCCGCTGCGTGCGCGCTTCAACTCTGTACTCGAGACCATCGGGCTGTTGACCATCGCTGTCGCGGCGCTCGAGCTCGGCCAGACGATTCTCGAAGAGGAGGTGCAGCGAAAGGCTCAGATGAGCGCTCCGACCAGAGTGCGGCGGTTTCTCTCCCGCTTTCTGGTGGTCGTCGTTGTCTCGCTCGCAATCGAGTCGCTGGTGGCGGTCTTTCAGTTTGTCCACGACGACCCAACGCACCTGCCGCAGGCAACCGGTATTGCCGTGGGCGCGGCCGCGTTACTGGCCGCGTGGGGGCTATTTGTCAAACTGAACAAGAGCGCGGAAGAGCTGGAGCCCGAGGCAATGGAACACGCGAAGAGCGAGGACTCCAAAGTCGAGTAGTGGGCTGTAACGGGTTTGGCATGGATGGCCAGGACACCGGTGCCGCCATTGGAAGGTCGCTAGAGGTCCAGCGACGCCTTGACCAGCTCCCAGGGAATCCGGGCATCTGATCCGTCCGGCGCCTGGGGAGCCAGCTCGATGCCATAGCGATCCTCCAGTGCTTCCAGCAACTCCAGATCCGCAATCGGGATCATGGCAGCGATGGGTTTGCCATGGCGATCGAGTACGACACGATCACCTCTAACGGAGACTTCGTTGAGAATGGCCGAGAAGTTCTCTCGGGCTTTACTAGCTGGATGCCGCTTGGCGCGCATGATTTGCCCCTTAACGCTACAGAAATGGGCCTTGGTCCATGTCCCTGGGCCAGCGTCTGGCCCAAGCGCGGTAGCCGAATATTAAGTCGGCAATGCGTTTTGTATGTTTCGGTCAATTTGTACAATTCCAGCCGTAAGTCAAGGACGCTCTCCTTTATTGCTTCTGACTGAGGAAAGTGACAATGCCGTAGCGGGCGTTAGCACAGCAGCTGCATCAATCTCTTGACGACGCCCTCTACCTGAACTCTGCCTGCAGCTCCTCCAGCGCCTTCTCCCCCGGGCAGAGGTTCTCAAAAGGCAGGTCCGCGAGCTGCTCCTCGACCGTGTTGTTGTTCCCGTGCATATCGGCCGCGCTCTCGTCGATGTACAGCAGTCCGGTCACAACCTCGCCGAGTTGCTGAAGCCGCCGCACGTGGCCATACGCGGCCTCGCGGTCGGTCGGATCATACGCCTCGCCAACCTTTCGGAATCGGACGACACTGCCGTCGTGCATCGTCACCGCCGTGGTGGAGCCGTCATCTTGCGCGGCTGTAATCGCCGCGCGCAACGGCACGAAGTCGGCCGGCGCGACTTCGCGGTAGTGCTCCCGCGTGTAGCGGTAGCTCTTGGTGGAACCGTCGTGATCATTGAACGTGACGCAAGGCGAGATCACGTCCACCAGCGCAAACCCCCGATGGCTCAATCCCGCTTTCAGGATCGGGACAAGCTGAGTTCGGTCCCCTGAAAAGCCCCGCGCCACGAAAGTCGCACCCAGGCTCAGTGCCAGCAGCACGGGGTCGATCGGCCGCTGGGCATTGGACTCGCCACCCTTCGACTTGGAGCCAACGTCAGCCGAGGCGGAAAACTGCCCCTTTGTGAGACCGTACACGCCGTTG
>JBPCJT010000296.1:0-13820 GCA_051005015.1 Gemmatimonadaceae bacterium
ATTCAAGATATCGGGAGTGCCCATAGTCGACCGCGACGGGCGTCTGGTCGGGATCATCACGAACCGCGACCTGCAGTTCGAACGGGATCTCGACCGGCCTCTGCAGGATACCATGACGCGCGAGAGGCTCATTACCGCCCCTCTCGGCACCACACTCGATGAGGCTGAACGCATTCTGGGAGCCAACCGGATCGAGAAACTGCCCGTGGTGGACGAGCGCGGACTTCTCAAGGGACTCATCACCGTCAAGGACATTCACAAGCGCCGGGAGTTTCCCAACGCCAACAAGGACGAGCATGGACGCTTGCGTGTGGCCGCGGCGATCGGTGCCGGAGGCGACTTTCTGGACCGGGCGCGAGCGCTCGTCGACGCGGGAGTCGACGCGATAGTAATTGACACGGCACACGGACACGGTGAGGGTGTCCTGAACGTTACCGGGACGGTGCGGGAGCGCTTTCCTGATGTGCAGCTTGTGGCGGGGAACGTCGCCACCAGGCAGGGGGCCGCGGCGTTGGTGGAACGAGGCGTCGATGCCGTAAAGGTTGGCGTGGGGCCGGGTTCCATCTGTACGACGCGAGTTGTGACCGGTGTCGGGGTTCCACAGCTTACCGCGGTGCTGGATGCGGTGGACGGCGCGGATGGCGTTCCGGTCATCGCCGATGGTGGCATCAAGTATTCCGGTGATATCGTCAAGGCACTGGCAGCGGGAGCATCCAGCGTAATGATGGGATCGATGCTAGCTGGCACTGAGGAGAGTCCGGGCGAGGCGTTCCTGCTGGAAGGGCGCCGGTACAAAATGGTGCGCGGTATGGGAAGCCTCTCCGCCATGCAGGATGGAAGCGCAGACCGGTACTTTCAGGAAGGGGAGATGTCATCGCGCAAACTCGTGCCCGAAGGGATTGAGGGACGAGTGCCTTACAAGGGGCCTGTGAGCGACGTGCTTTACCAGATGGTTGGCGGTCTGCGAAGCGGAATGGGGTATGTAGGCTGTCCGGACATCGAAGCCCTGAGAACGCGCACGGAGTTCGTTCGCGTCACCGCCGCTGGCCTTCGCGAATCGCATCCGCACGACGTGACGATAACACGGGAAGCGCCGAACTACTCCGTGTGAGTGCGCAATCCGCATTCCGCAATCGCCTTTTCCCTCCTTGACAAAGGCGGAGCCGCCTAAGAACGTTGCTCCGCTCGGAAAAGTTGCTGCCGTCCGCGGTATTGTTCATCCCACCAGCACATCCCTCACACTCCTTCCAAGGAAGATCTCGCATGGGTTTGTGGTCAAAAAAGAGCATCAGCTCGCTTCAAGCCGAGGCATCCAGCGAAGGTGAGGGAACACTCCGGCGCTCTCTTGGCGCTGTAAATCTCACACTTCTGGGGGTCGGGGCGATCATCGGCGCGGGCATCTTCGTGCTCACCGGGAATGCAGCCGCGACCTATGCGGGTCCGGCGGTGGTTCTATCCATGGTTCTGGCAGGCATCGCGTGTGGATTCGCGGGGCTCTGCTACGCGGAGTTCGCCAGCATGATCCCGATTGCTGGGAGCGCGTACACGTACGGCTACGCCACGTTGGGCGAGTTCTTCGCCTGGATCATAGGCTGGGACTTGATGCTCGAGTACCTCTTTGGAGCTGCGACGGTGGCGGTTGGGTGGTCCGGATATTTCGGGGCTTTCATGGATGGACTGGGCATTCACCTTCCAGACGCCTACATGAATGCGCCGCTCGCTGTCGATGCTGCAAACAACTTTTCGCGCACCGGCGCTGTGCTCAACGTGCCGGCAATGGTGTTGATCGGCCTGCTGACGATCGTTCTCGTAGTCGGGATTAAAGAGTCCGCGAACTTCAACAACGTGATCGTTTTCCTGAAGGTATCGATCATATTCCTCGTGATCGGCTTCGGATTCGTGTTCGTGAACTCCGACAACTGGCATCCGTTCATACCGGAAAATACCGGAACATTTGGCGAGTTCGGCATCAGTGGAATTCTGCGCGGAGCCGGAGTGATATTTTTCGCTTACATAGGCTTCGACGCGGTGTCTACCGCCGCCCAGGAAGCAAGGAATCCACAAAAGGACATGCCGATCGGCATTCTCGGCTCTCTCGCTATATGTACAGTTCTGTACATTCTGATGGCGCTCGTCATGACCGGATTGGCCCCATACACGGAGCTCAATGTTCCCGATCCGGTTTTCGTCGCGGTCGCCAAGGCGGGTCCCGGGCTGAATTGGCTTACCTATCTCATAAACATCGCGGCCATAGCCGGTCTTGCTTCAGTAGTTCTGGTGATGCTTATGGGACAGCCACGCATCTTCTACTCGATGGCGCGCGATGGCTTACTGCCTCCGATATTCGGAAAAGTTCACCCCAGGTTTAGAACGCCGTACATCACAACGATTCTTACGGGCGCCGTTGCCGCGGTTGTCGCGGGAATCTTTCCGATCGGGTTGCTCGGCCAGCTCGTCAGCATCGGAACATTGCTGGCGTTCGTGATCGTTTGTGCTGGCGTCTGGATTCTTCGGGTGCGCTCGCCGGAGATCCCGCGCGCTTTCCGCACACCGTGGGTTCCGGTGGTGCCCATTCTCGGAATTCTGAGTTGCTTTGGTCTGATGGCGTTTCTGCCGCTGGATACCTGGTTCCGGCTGCTTGTATGGCTGGGCCTTGGAATGCTTGTGTACTTTCTCTACAGCCGCCACCATTCGCATCTGGGGCGCGCCGATCGAACACGGTCAGCAAGCGGCGACTAGGCTACGCGGTTGTTATCTTACGAGCGGCGCCCGGATTTCCGGGCGCCGCTTCGCATTCATGCTCTCACTATGACATTTCAGGATCTACTTTCGGTGCCTTCCGCCCGGCGCGCGGCCATCCAGCGGATGGCGGTGGAATTCCAGGCTGGCCGCGTAGCCGCGCTGTCGACGCACATAAATGCCGATGGCGACGGCTGCGGCTCCGAGGCCGCGCTCGCGCGTCTCCTGGCTCAGCTTGGCGTCACGTCCCGCATCGTCAACCCCACCCCGTGGCCAGTGATGTACGACTTCCTTCTGGGGGACGACATAAGTGAGTTGAGCGCAAAAGGGGGCAAGGCCCTTGCCGGAATCGATTTGCTGGTGGTGCTGGATATCAGCGACTTGAAGCGGCTTGGAACGCTCGCCGAAGCCGTGCGCGCGCTGAATGTGCCGAGGCTCGTAATTGATCACCACGTTCCTCACGACGAGCCTGCGGGCAACCTGCTTCTCGCTGACACGGCCGCCGCCGCGACAGGTGAGCTGATCTTCGATCTTGCCACCGTGCTCGACCTGGAGATCACGACCCCGATCGCGCGATCATTGTACGCAGCCCTGGTCACCGACACCGGGGGCTTTCGGTTCAGCAACACGACACCGCGTTGCCTGGCGATCGCCGCACAGCTTCTCGCGGCAGGCGTCGAGCCTGAGGAGATGTACCGGCGCATATATGCTTCGGTGCCCGTTGGACGGCTGCGTCTCCTGCGTGATGTACTTGCTACACTTGAGGTAGATGAGGAGCGAGGACTTTCGTGGATTTCACTTGTGGCCGGGCTGCTCGAGCAGCATGGAGTGAAAGCCGAGGAACTGGACGGATTGGCCGAGCATCCACGGTCGGTGGCGGGAACCCGCATGGCGCTCTTTTTCAGGGATCTCGGACACCGGCAGGTGAAGGTTTCGTTTCGCAGCACAGGCTCTGTTGACGTGAACCGTTTTGCTCGCCGATTTGGCGGTGGCGGACACGCCAAGGCGGCCGGCGCTCTGATCCCGGGTTCTCTCGACGAGGTGAGAGATCGCGTGGTCGAAGCGGCAAGAGAGTATTTGGGGGATGGCTGACGGATGGCGGAAAACCGATTCCGGCACGCGCGCTTGCGTTCAGTGAGTGACTTTCTAGTTTGCGCTCAATGAAGAGGGCTAGCCGTTCAGGAGGCACCAGCGGCGCTGTCGAGAGCAGCATTCGTGACGCACTCGGCGCGCTCAAGCCACTCCTCCACGTCGATACTGCGCGCATTGAACTGGTTGAGTTCTGCAGTGACACTGGCGTTGCCGTGGTGCGCCTCGCAGGCGATTGCCCTGACTGTGATCTCACTGCTGTCATGCTGCGCGCGGGGATCGAAGCCCATCTGCGAACGAAAGTCCCGGAAATCCGTGAAATCCGGGTCATCTGATCATTGAGGAATCGGTGACTGATACGCTGGCAACTCGCATCGCAACTGCACTCGGCCGAATATCAAATCCAAGAACTGGGCGCGACGTCATTGCGTCCGGAATGATTGCGGACCTGCGTGTGGAGGCGGAAGGTCGTGTGCGGCTGAGTTTCCTGCTCGGTGCGCAGGATCCCGCAACCATGGTCCGGGATGTAAGACGGGCGGTGGAGGAAGTAAAAGGGGTCAGCGAGGTGAGGGTGGACATAAAAGATCCGTCTCAGTCGGTTCAGGGCGCGCCTCCCGCGCCACCAGCAAAATCTTCGGCCGGACCCACGCCGCGAAGGGCTCTTCCAGTAGTGGAGCAGCCACGTCCGGCCGCGCCGCCACGTCCGGCCGCGCCGACGCCGGTCGCCTACCCCAATCTGGGTCGCATTATCGCGGTATCTAGTGGGAAGGGAGGCGTCGGGAAGTCGACCGTCGCGACGAATCTCGCAGTCGCGATGTCTCAGAGCGGTAACGTGGTAGGGCTGATGGACGCCGACATCTACGGACCCAACATCCCGCGCATGATGGGAGTTCAGGCGTCTCCCCCGGTTATCAACGAGCGGATCATTCCTCTAGACGCTCATGGCGTGAAGCTAATGAGCCTGGGCTTCCTGGTGGATCGCGACCAGCCCGCCATCTGGCGCGGCCCGATTATCATGAAAATCATCACGCAGTTTCTGCGAGACGTTGAATGGGGGAAACTCGACTACCTTTTCGTCGACATGCCGCCTGGTACTGGAGACGCGCAACTTTCCCTCGTCCAGGCGACCCTGGTGCACGGAGCGGTGATAGTCACCACTCCACAGGAACTGTCCGTTGGTGATGCGCTTCGAGGTGCGAAGATGTTTGAGCGCGTAGGCGTGCCGGTTCTTGGCGTTGTCGAGAACATGCGCTACTTCGCATGCCCGCATTGCGGGAAGCCCTCTCCACTCTTCGGATCCGGGGGTGGCGCGCGGCTCGCGGCGGAGCTGGGAGTTCCGCTCCTGGGTGAGATACCGCTTTACCCACAAGTTCGAGTTGGAGGTGATGAAGGGAAACCGATAGTTATTGCCGAACCAAATTCCGGCGCCGCCAACGCACTCCGCGAGATGACGAAACGCGTGACCGAGGCCATTGCCTCGGCCAGAAAGGAATAAAGCGTGCAGGATCCTTAACGCCGCCGCGAACCGAATTCCGCGCAAAAGTGAATGGCTACAGTCGCGGTGGGTACAATCGCACCGGAGATCCCCTGCCCGCGCCGAGCTTGCTGGCAGCACTGCCATCGCGGAGGGCTACTTCGATCAAGCCGCCCGACCCAATAATGGCGACGAGTCCGTGGCTCGAAGCAACCGAGTAGGTGCGCACGATCTCGCCGATCGTAACGTCACCGATGACGATTACTCCCTCGCGTGGTGCCGACAGATTGGTTATCAGGTTCCCGAAGCGATCCGTTGCTATCACGACACCGGCGATCGAGCCATCATCCAGACGGTACGTGGGCGGAGTCCGGAGCACCACGGGATCGAGTGCGGTAACGCCAAGAGAATCGAGCGATGCTCCGGTTGCGAGGCGAGCGGCCGCTGGGGCAAAAACGTCGCGGCCATGAAAGGTGGGTGCCGCCGAGTGAGGGATCGGAAGCTCCGCTACACGCGACCCGTCCGAGAGGAGCGCCGGGGACAGCACTCCATTGTCGGGACCGGTGAGAAAGAGTCCATCGCTCGCTACCGCGAGCGCTCGTCGCGAGGAGCCTACTCCCGGGTCCACGATGACCATGTGCACGGTTCCAGCCGGAAATCGGCGCCAGTAGCGCGCTACAGCCAACCGTGCGCTCTCCACGTCCTGTGGCGCAATGTCGTGCGCTATATCCACGACCTCCACGCTCGCCGCGGCGGAGAGCAGTACTCCCTTTATCTCGCCAACGTAGCCATCGGCGGTGCCAAAATCTGTGAGAAGCGTAACGACCGTGCGCATAGGTCTCCTGTGCCTGGCGCCTGGTCCCTTCGTCTCCCTACGCCTCTCGCGCGTGGAACGGTTGAACCGGGTCTATCCTGTCGGTGGACGCCTTGGGTGGTTCCGTCGCATTTACGATGCGGCCGGCGTAAACGACGCCACTACGCGGGTCGAGTGCTCCGGTGCCGTGATGCAGTTCCGCGTTCAGCTCCCCGCCGATGAGAATTACGAGCATGGTCAGATACATCCAGGTAAGAAGCACTATGACGCCGCCGATGGTACCGTACGTCCTGTTGTAGCTTCCGAAGTTGGTGACGTAGGCTCGAAAAAGCAGCGTCACAAGCACCCACAGCAGCGCCGCCAATACCGCACCGACAAGCACCTGACCTTTATGCTGCCTGAGATTGGGAAGGTAGTAGTACGTCATGAAAAGCATTCCGCACAACATGGAAAACGCGAGCGGGTACTGCAAGACCCGCCAGAGGGACTTGAAGGTCGGGCCGAGCGCCGTGTTATCTGCGAGCCACGTGGCGATCTGGGGCCCGGCGAGCAGAGCGGCGCTGGCGACGCCCAGACAGATTCCAGAGGCGCCGACGCAAGCGATAGCCATGAGTTTCTGACGCCACCACGGACGCGTCTCCTCTACGTCATACGCCCGGTTGAGCGCTCCAGTAAGAGAGCCGAAAACATTGGAGCCTGCCCAGACCACCAACAGGATGCCCGCCGACATGAGGCCCGGCGCACTGTCGGAAAAAACGACGTCGGCGGCAACACTCCGAACAAGCTCGAGCGCGCTGTCCGGAACAGCGCGACCGGCTCTCGAGATAATCCACTCAAAGATCTCCTTCTCATCGCCGAGTAGCCCGAGCAGTGGAGCCGTGAACAGGAAGAGTGGAAAGAGCGAGAAGAAAAAATAGTACGCTGTCTGCGCGGCGAGCCCCAGGACGTTGTCGTCCAGTATTTCCTGTCCGGTTTTCTTGAGTAGCGGCCCGACTCGATACCCCTTCAGGACCATCGACCAACTCCCTGGAAATGGACACGATTCTCGGCGAGCGAAGCAAAAGTGTGGACCAAGTGTGCGCTGGTGCCAGCCAGCTTTCGAGCTTGCAGTCCTCTAGCGCCCGATCCAGTCTACGTTGAGCGACCCGAGGACCGTGGACGCGCCGATCGTGAGCTTGCGCGAAGTGGTATCCCATGCCGCGTTGTAATACGAATCGCCACGACGCTCGAGGCCATCTTTCTTGAAACTTGCCAACACCTTGTCAAGCTGGATTCGTACGCCGATGTCGCGCGGAATTCGAAGTGTAACGCCGCCAACCGCTACGTCGAGAGCGACAGTCATGTCTCGCGCCCAGACGCCACTGAAATCGAGGTCCACGTTGCCAACGCCACACTCGACGCTCACCCGATCGGCGCCCGCGTTGCCGAGTTGTCGTCCCTCAACGCTTGCGGCGCCGACTTCAATTACCAGCTCTCGCAAGGCTGCCGGGTTGGGGGTGCCGAACCGGAATTTTGTTTCGCTGGCCCCGGAATTGACGACGAGGCGCGTAATCGACAAGCCCGTAAAATCCAGATCGGCCAGCGACGCGCCGGTTTGAAGATCGATGTCAAGGTAGACGTTCGGGGCGAACGCCAGCGACATCTCCCCTAATTGCTTACGGCCAGATATGACCGTGTTGCGTTCGTCGAGTTGCCTAGTTCCGACGGTGAGAGTGGTACTACCGGTATCGAAGCTGCGAACGGCAGCGAATTTCTCCTCGTCGTAGCGGAGCTGAACGTCGTACAACAACGCTCGCGGTGAGCTGGCCAGCCGCAACGTGCCCACGCCGTAGTCCACTCTGACCTTTAGACTGTCGACATCGTGCAGCTGCCGGGCAGTCGTAACTGTACGCCACGACTGGGCTGGGAGCCCAGCGGTGAGGGCGAACGACGCGAGAAGCGTGGCAACCGTGCGCGCTTTCGTCACTAAATCAGTCTCGCGACGCGGGCGTCGGACGCCGGGCGGCTACGACGCCGGTCACGGGTGTTGGAGTTTGCCAGGTGTGTTCGTCGTCAAGAGCCGGTATCTGCACCGATGTTGGCGACATGGATCGCGTGCCTCCGCGCGAAATCAATGCTGCGCCGAATCCCACGGAAACCGCGAGCCATGTGATGAGAGACGCGAGAACGCGAAGTGCGGGACTCAGCGCCCCAGCCCATGTGAACAGGGCGGCCCCCAACCAGAGGAAAAAAAAGAACAACAATCCAGCCATGAGAATCGCGAAGCCCGGTGCCGCCGTCGCGTCGCCACTCCAGCGGTGCACAATGGAGTCTCCGGCCACATACGCGAAGGCTATGAAAGCGAGCGCGAGGGCGCCGGCGGCGGCCGTGACGTACGCGACGACTGCGAATGGTATGAGCAAAATCCCTATCAGCGTGATCGCAAGCCCCACAATAAGAACGATCAGCGCTGGAAGGAGGGCGACTTGCGCGCCGATACCCATGAGAAGCGAGCGACCGAAATCATCGCGAATCGTATCCGCCACGGTCTCGAGATTTGACCGGGCAAAGGTGAAGATGCCGGCTGCCAATGTGGAAAGCACTAGCAGCCACGCACCCACAAGTGCCAGAGCGCGGCGAGTCGCCTGAACTGGAGTCATGGCGTCGATGTCTCCAGGCCCTCCGGGAGTCGCGATGCGGCTTATTCCGCGAATCTCACCGCCAACGCTACCCCCGCTCTGGCGCACCGTGCCGCCAACGGAGATCACGTCACCGGTCACGGCGCTCCCAGGTGCCAGGATTACATTGCCTTGCAGTGCGATTGCGTCGCCATCTATATACCCCCGCACTTCCAGGTCGCCGTGGTAGGTTACCACATCGTGCGGGACTCGCTCCGACGCGGTCACCAGGCGCGAGCCCCGGGTGACGTTTGCCGCTGACGTAATGGAGCTGCCATATGGGTCTCGCGAAAACGCACCGAGCAGGATGGCCAGCGAATCGCGGCCGGTACGAGCCGGTTCGCCGCCCTGCGAAGATATCCGCGAAGACCCGTGGCTGGAGGTCTCCGCCTGGTCCTGTGCGGTGAGCGGGAGCGCCAGAAGCATACTGGCTGCGAAAAAGGTGATACGGCGGTAGTTCACGGTCAGTCCTAATGGCGGTTAGCTGATCCGGGTCCGCGCAGTGAGACCGCGCAGCAGCGATGTTGCGCCGGCCATCATCAACAGAAACAGCATCGCGGCCGCTGTCACGCCCAGCCAGCCGAAAGAGCGAAGAGCGTGAAGCGCGGGCTCACCTATTGTGGCGCCAAGCGCACCGCCAACCGCTGACGCCAACCCTGCGATCGCACGCTCGACAGCGACCCCAGCCAGGAAAATCAGACCATCTGCGCGCGAAAGTATCCAGAGCGATGCGGCCGTCAACAGCACGCCGATGGCCATGGCGCTCGCGCCCAGGAGCACGCGGCCTGGCCGCGACTGCGGAACGAATCCCCGAACCATGTCTGCCAGCGCAACATACCACGGTATGTATACGTGAACGCGCGCCATCACCCGCTCTGCGAACAGCGGTGCCGCGGCGAAGCGCGGCATCTCTTCCAGCGAACGAACCAATGCTCTGGCGGCTTGCAACTCCCTGTGACAATCGGCACAAATCCGTACATGCGCCTTGAGGGGGGGGATGCCGAACCCCACATCTCCGTCGAGAAGAATGTCGATTTCGTTGGGTAGCAAATGCCTGTTCATCGTCATAAGGAGATTACGTGATTGTGTTTGGACAGGTTTCACTGGGGCCTGCTCCCTGGTTCCTGGTCCCTGACAGGCTCCAATGCCTCCCTCAGTTCATGTCTCGCCCGGTGTATGTAGGTCTTTACGGTTCCCAGGGGGAGATCGAGGATGCTGGCTATCTCCTCATAGGAACGCCCCTCTACGTGGCGAAGTATTATGCACGACCTGTATTCCGTACGCAGCGACGCGATGGCGCGCTCAATTGCCGAGCCCAACTCCCGGGATTCCAGCTCTTCGAGTGCGGTCTCGTGCTGACCACCGACTTCGAAGGAGCTGGCTTCGATCTGGGACATCGTTGCTGCGTGAGGACTACCATCCATACTAACGGTGTCAAGCCGACGTTTGCGCAGATAATCGATCGCGACATTATTTGCGATCTTGAATAGCCAGCTCGAGAGCTTGAACGCAGGGCTATACCTGTCGATGTTGTTCAGAATCTTGATGAACGTGTCCTGCGAAAGATCTTCCGCGGTCTCCCGGTCGCGCACCATGCGATAGATCAGTGAGAAGATCGGGCGCTCATACCGGCGCACCAGCTCGCGAAAGGCACTCTCGCGGCCCTGTTTCGCGAGGGCGGCTACATCCGCGTCCGGGAGCGTCGTGAGATCGAAGGCGAGCGCCATCGGAGGGAGATTCGGGAATCAGGGCTCGGGACGAAGCTGGCACGCCTCAGGCGGACAAGTAAGTGGCGTGACGTGGAGCAAAGCTAGGCCGATCTCGCCTGCGCAGCCAGCGTACCGCTTGCGTGACCGCATTGTGCCGGCCAACTTGCTCCGCAATGCATCTGGCCGACAGAGACCTGAGCGAAGCGCTCGCCGCGGCATCCGGTCGTGTCGGCAAAAGGGCGTACGTGAGGCAGATTTTCTCCGAAATCGCCCCACGCTACGATCTGCTCAACCATCTGCTCAGTTTCAATGTAGACCGGTCCTGGCGCCGGCACGCTATAGCTGAATTGGGTTGGGAGCGCCGCCCGGGGGCCACCTATCTCGATGTGTGTGCTGGAACTCTGGACGTAGGAAATGAACTGGCACGCACTCCTGGCTTCCGCGGGCATGTAGTCGGGGCGGACTTCGCCGAACCCATGGTGCGAGCAGGACGGAAAAAAACACGTGGTGCCGCGCTTTCCCCGATCATCGGCGACACTCAGGAGCTACCGGTCGCGGGGAACAAGCTGGCAGGCGCTATTGTCGCGTTTGGCGTTCGCAATCTGGCCGACCTCGATGCCGGTCTTCGTGAGTTGCACCGCGTTCTGGCATATGGTGCGAGACTCGTAATCCTCGAGTTCTCCACGCCTCCGTCCATGCTCGTTCGAGCCGTTTACCACACGTATTTCCACCTCCTGCTTCCGGTCATCGGAAGGCTGGTGAGCGGACATCCAACGGCGTACCGCTACCTACCGGAGTCCGTGGCGAGATTTCCTACGGAACACGCGCTTGCCCAGCGCCTCGAGCTGGCTGGGTTCTCGAACGTGCGGTGGCGGCGATTAAGCTTCGGGATCGCGGCAATCCACGTGGGAGAGAAGGGTGGGGGTGAAGACAAGGAGCCGATTGCGGGATAGACTCGGGGAGTTGCCGGCCAGTCAAGCATCGCTCGTTGCGGACCAATTGAGCGAATGAAATTACGGATCACGTCGAGCATATGGCTTTAGATACGCTGAAGGAATTTATCGATCAGCTGGAGCGGGCAGGGGAACTGGTGCGCATAGCCGAGCCCGTGTCCGCGAACCTGGAGCTGTGCGAGATAGCGGACCGCGTCATGAAAAGCCCCGGTGGAGGAAAGGCGCTCCTGTTTGAGAACGTGACGCTCATCGAGGGTGGCCGTTCGGCATATCCGGTCGCGATCAATTTGTATGGGTCGCACCGGCGAATGTCCATGGCGCTTGGCGTCGAGGATCTCGATGAGATCGGGGAGAGGATTACCGAGCTGCTGGAGCTCAAGGTGCCCGATGGATTGATCGGGAAGCTTTCGCTCATTCCCAGGCTTCTGGAGGTGGGGAAATTTCCACCGCGCGTGGGGGGAAAAGCTCCATGCCAGCAGGTGGTGCTCCGGAATGAGGATGTGGATCTGCGCTCGCTGCCAATTATCAAGTGCTGGCCCGAGGACGGTGGCCCGTATATTACTTTGCCGATGGTCATCTCGCGCGATCCCAGACGCGGCATCCGGAATGTGGGCATGTATCGAGTTCAGCTCACTGGACAACGCACACTCGCCATGCACTGGCAGCGACATAAGGTCGGCGCGGCCCACTGGCGCGAAATGGCGGAGCGCGGGGAGACGATGCCGGTTTGCATTGCCGTCGGCGGGGATCCCGCATCGATCTACTCTGCCTCCGCTCCTCTTCCGCCAACGGTGGACGAGTTCCTCTTTGCCGGCTTTCTTCGCAAGGCCCCGGTGCGTCTTGCCAAGGCTCTGACCTGCGATCTCGAAGTTCCAGCGGATGCCGATTTCGTCCTCGAAGGCTACATAGATCCGGCCGAGCCGCTGGTTACCGAGGGGCCCTTCGGTGACCACACGGGGTTTTATTCCCTTGCGGATCTCTATCCGCAGGTGCACGTAACCGCGCTTACAATGAAGCAAGACCCAATCTACGCCACGACGATAGTAGGCCGTCCGCCCATGGAAGATTTCTACCTCGGCCACGCTACCGAGCGCATCTTTCTGCCACTTTTGAAGCTTACCGTACCCGAGATCGTGGACTATCACATGCCCGCGGAGGGGATCTTTCACAATCTCGTTTTCGTCTCCATCGACAAGCAGTATCCCGGGCAGGCCTACAAGGTCATGAACGCGCTCTGGGGACAGGGGCTAATGTCGTTGGCGAAAGTCCTCATCGTTGTCGACAAGGAAGTAAACGTGCGCGATCCAAAGGAGGCGTGGTGGGTAGCGCTCAATAACATCGATCCGGAGCGTGACACGCGCTTCACGATGGGACCAATGGATGTCCTGGATCACTCCAGCCGAGGGTTTACTTACGGCTCAAAGATGGGCATAGACGCGACGAGGAAGTGGCCTGAGGAAGGTTTCACGCGAGAGTGGCCGAAGCAGATTGTGATGGATGGCACAACGAAACAGCGAGTGGACGGAATGTGGCAGAGACTGGGAATACAGTGAAGCGTGCTCGGTAATCCTGAATGAGGCGAGGAACTTTGGGCGACGCTGGCGCCTCCGCGACTACGGAATCACGCGAATGGCAGACTCTTGATGGTCGGTCCGCGCTGGTTCACTACGCCAATCTGGTCAAGCTTCCCCACACGGTCTTTGCGCTGCCCTTCGCGCTCGTGGGGGTTGTACTCGCCAGTTATGTCATACGCGTAACTCCCTGGGATGCAGTCTGGGTTGTAATTGCGTTTACGTCGGCACGTTTCGCGGCGATGGCATTCAACCGCATTGCCGATCGCGACGTGGATGCGATTAACCCGCGCACCGCGACACGCGAGATCCCGCTTGGCATTATCGCTCCCAGGCGAGCGAGCGCAGCGGTAGTGGTTGCTTCACTTCTTTTCGTCTTCGCGGCATCCCGCCTCAATCCGCTATGCCTGGCGCTCTCGCCCGTGGCGCTCGCCTGGATTCTGTGGTACAGCTCCACAAAACGCTTCACACGCTGGGCCCATCTGGTGCTCGGCCTTGGCCTCGCCATAGCGCCGGTGGGTGGATACCTGGCTATAACAGGGGAATGGAGCTCCCCCTGGTGGATGCTCCTAATGCTCGCGGTGGCGGTGATGAGTTGGGTTGCGGGCTTCGACATTCTATACGCGCTGCAGGACGTCGCGTTCGACCGAAAGCACTCGCTGCACTCCATTCCCGCGGCAATGGGCGAACAGCGGGCGATAGGTCTTGCCAGGTGGCTGCACGTACTTGCGGTCGTTGCGCTTGCCAGCGTGGGAGCCGGCGCGCCGGCAGGGAGGAGGTATGTCGCCGGCATCGTCACGGTTGCCGCACTTCT
>JBPCJT010000297.1:0-3968 GCA_051005015.1 Gemmatimonadaceae bacterium
CGGTAGTGGCGTGGGAAGGATAGGCGCGCGCCGCCAGCGAAGTCGCCTGTTTGATCCACTCGTGCTCCAGTCCTGGCTTTCCAGCAAGCGTCGTATCCAGTGGGCCAGCGGAGAGGATGTCGCGAAGCCTTGCCGGGAAATCTGCCTTGCCAGCCGGGTGGAGACGACGGAGGTCCGGCAGCTCGATAAATCGCGCGATCGGCCGCACACGATCCATGGTATGGCTAACATCAGCGTCCCGCTTCGTGTCGCCATGGGAGACAACGCCTTCACTGTGAACGATTGTCATTGTGGGTTCCCGAAGTGGGCGGTGGCTCGCACGCCACCTGCGAGTCACGCTGCGGCGCCTAGCATTCGCTGCCGCGCTAAGTGCAAGTCTCTTGCCCCCAACCAACAGAGGCGAGGAATATATCCATCTCGGACCGTGCCCGCAGGCCAACCTTCATCCGTCCCGTTCCACCCTACTCCCTGATCGCGCCATTTGCCAGGGAAGCAAGCCGGCTCGAGCGCTACCGGCCACCGTTCCGCTTCTCCAGCTTTTTTTCACCGGAGGACACACTGCTCTGTGTCCTGGCTGGGGAGCGAGCGCTGGCAGCCCGCGTCGGCAATAACTCCAGTATTGTGGAACTGACTTCCGGCAGCGGCCTGGTCGGCTTCCAGCTGCTGAATCTTGCGCCGGGCGCCAGACTCTTTGGTGTGGACGTAGATCCCGACGCGGAAATCTGTGCGAGGGCGAATGCACGGCTGCTGGACTGCGCCAGCCGAGCGCGCTTTTCGTGCATGAGCCTCTGGGACGGTAGAATGGAATCGGTGCTCCGCGCCGAGCGTGCCGACCTGCTCGTTTGCAATCCGCCGTACGTTCCCGAGCGGCCGGGCGCTGCGCTGCCCCTGGAAGCGGGGGCGGGGGCCGACGGCAGCGCACATCTGCGCCGCGTTGTCGCGCTGGCCAAGGCGACGCAACCAGAGGGGCTCGTGCTTTCGTGGTGCTCGCTCTGCGATCCGGAAGGGGTCGTTGGCGAGGCGGAGGATGCTGGATATCAGCTCGATGAACTGTTCGTAGTTGTAATCGCGGATGGCGAGTACTCCGGCTCGGTCCACGACTATCTGGTAACACTTCCAACTTCGTTCCTCAACAGCGCCAACGAGACGCTTGTCGCCGTGGCCCCAGACGGTTCGGCGCGTTTTGCGTATCTGCTCATGTCCGGCGCGTTCACCCGTATCGGAATGGTGTCGCATGGCGGACGCGAATGTGTGCGCTCCCTTTGCGCCGACTTCGCGGAGCGCGGAACCGGCGCGCTGGTTGGATTTCAAGGCGCCATTAAAAACCGCATTTGGCTACTGGATCGGTGGGACGAAATCGCTCTGCGCGCCGAGCTGCATGGTTCGGTCGACGCCCCTCTTCACTCGATCTCTCCCTGAGCGAAAAGATGCGATTCCTGGGAATGGGCGAGCACGTCGCGCTGGGGGATATGTACCTGAGGCTTGCCGCCAAGGGACACGAGGTGCGCGTTTACGCGGACGACGTAGAGGCGCGGGATGACATCATGCGCGGCATGCTGCAGTTCACCACGGAGTGGAAGAACGAGCTGGATTGGGTGCGATCGGCCGGCGACGAAGGCATCATTCTCTTCGAGACTAGCACGCATGGTGACCTGCAGGCGGAACTGCGATCTCAGGGCTACAACGTGATCGGCGGAAGCCCACTGGGCACGCGGCTCGAGATTGACCGGCCGTACGCACAGCAGGTGATGCGCGAAACCATGGACGTTCAGGCGGCTGCGACCCATCACTTCACCAGCTTCGATGCTGGCATTCGTTTTCTGTTGGAACATCCCGGCCGCTTCGTATTCAAGATGAACGGCGCAGGTTACGCCTCATTTCGCAATTATGTTGGCGAGCTGACCGACGGAACCGACGTCGTGGCCGTTTTGTCATTGCAGCGTGACCGGTGGACTTTCGAGGAGACGCCGGACTTCGTTCTGATGGAGCACGTTCAGGGCGTCGAGATAGGCGTTGGTGCGTATTTCGACGGCGAGCATTTTCTGGAACCGGCGTGCCTCGACTGGGAGCACAAGCGCTTTTTCAACGGGGACCTTGGCGAGCTGACGGGCGAGATGGGAACGCTCGTCACTTACCGTGGCTACGAGCGGCTCTTCGAACGCACCCTGGCACGCATGACGCCATTGCTCGCCCAGGACGGATACGTCGGCTACATAAACCTGAACACAATAGTCACGGAACGGGGAATCTTTCCACTCGAGTTCACCACCCGCTTTGGCTACCCGGGTTTCGCGATTCTCGATGCGCTGCACCTGGGTGAGGGATGGGCCGGCATATTTTCGGCGATGGCCACGAGAAAGACCCTGACCTTTCCGACACATCCCGGATATGCGCTTGGAGTAGTGCTCACGGTTCCTCCATTCCCGTACTCGTACGGATATGCGAACCTGTCCAAGGGAATACCGATCTCATTTAGCGCAGACATGACCGACGAGGACCGCCAGGGGCTGCACCACAGCGAGGTTGCAATGGAAGCTGGCCGACTAGTGACTGCCGGCACCATCGGATACGTAACCGTAGTCACC
This sequence comes from Gemmatimonadaceae bacterium, assembly GCA_051005015.1. Lineage (GTDB taxonomy): Bacteria > Gemmatimonadota > Gemmatimonadetes > Gemmatimonadales > Gemmatimonadaceae > JACMME01. Next base: position 2,586 of record JBPCJT010000297.1, read on the forward strand.
GGTCGCGGCGAACGCGCTGAGCTGGCGCGCGCGCGGGCGTACTCGCTCGCAAAAAAGGTGAGCATTCCGAATGTCCGCTACCGAACCGACATAGGAGAGAGGTTTATTCGGGAAGACCGTGACCGGCTGATTCAGTGGGGATGGCTGGAGCCGAGTGGGGAGGGAAGGGGTAACCGGACGCGATGATCCCGAAGCGGCCAGGTGGCGGTACCGTGCCTTTCAGTGGTAAGAACTCCGGGCTGCAACCGGGATCGGGGTTAGCGCCTGGACTGGCAGAGGTGCTTCGAACCTACATCCGCGGATCGATCTCCCCCGAGGTGGCGCTCATGCAGATGTTGTGCGAAAGCGAGAGCGCGGAAGCAGTGCAACACGCCATAGCCATCGCGGCAAGGGAATTTCCCTTCTCCGGCGACGTTTCCGGGCAGGCCCTGCGTGAGAGGTTAAACGCCCTTGCCCTGGCGGCCGTCGAGCACGAGACGGGGTGCGCACAGATCGCGGCCATGCTGGCTTCCGGCGTGGACTCGGGCGAGCCCGCAAAGACGGTACAGGAGGGGCTGGCATTTGCCGAGCGCCTGTTTGACTGGAGTGTGCGGCAGAGCGAGGAGGCGAGCGTCGCGCTGTATTCATTGGGCGATCCGGAAATTCTGGAACGAGCGACAACCGAGATCGTCCAGCTGTTCGAACGCTGGGGAGTGCTGGGATCCGGGAAGTGTATTCTGCAGATCGGTTGCGGAATTGGAAGAATGGAGGTCGCGCTTTCACCGCTGGTGCGTGACGCGTACGGCGTTGATGTGTCCGGCGAGATGATCGGGCGCGCGCGACGCCGGTGCGGCGGAGCCTCAAACGTACATTTGGCCAAGACGGATGGTCGCGATCTTTCCATGTTCGCTGACCGAATGTTCGATCTCGTGTACGCTGTCGACTCATTCCCGTATCTCGTGCAGGCGGGAGCGGCGCTCGTAAAGACTCACTTTCGAGAGGTGGCGCGGGTGCTGAAGCGGGGCGGCAGTTTCGCGATACTGAACTACGCTTACCGGGGCGAGATAGCGGAGCACAGCCAAGCGGTCCGCGCGTGTGCGGGGCGGTACGGGTTCAATGTCATTGTAGATGGCGAGCGCCCGTTCAAACTATGGAATGCCGCGGTGTGGCGACTAACTGCAGTACCGCGCGAGCGAGGACACGAATGCAATATGTGATTAGCGCCGAATGCACTTGCCTAGGCGGTACCCAAGATAGTACTCATTCACCAAAGCGACCCAAGCTGGTCCCGCGGTACTCGAGAATTTTTACGCAAAAGGCCGCTCTCTCGAGCGGCCTTTTGATAACAACTACCGACATCTATCCTTGCAACTCCCGAGGAGGGACTCGAACCCCCGACCCGGT
>JBPCJT010000298.1:0-8156 GCA_051005015.1 Gemmatimonadaceae bacterium
TCCATCGACTGAGCGCTATGCCCCATTGCGCCATCGCGCACGTGGAATCAGCGGCGAGCAATTCATTAAAGGCCCGGATCGATGCGCCGAATTCGAATGAATGCAGCAGTGCAACGGCGCGATTGAACTGCGGCGCGACCCTGGGCTTGCACGAGGTCGCGAAGTGAACGGTGCCCAACTTCTCAGCGGCCTGCTCCGGATGCGCGTGGTCCTGCGGATACGCGGCGAACCCGGGGAGAATGAGAAGAACGGCGGCCGCGGCGACAATGTCACTTGCGCTCCTTGCTGCTTCATTGTGCGGCGCGAGAGCGCCGATGGCAAGTCCTTGCTCATTGGGGAGCCTCGTCGATGGGTCATTTTGGACTCCCTTCGCCATAACTCGCCTGGACTTCAACGGCACTCGAGCGCCTCTGGTGCATTTCCCGTGACGGTGTCATGTTGGCAAACACGAGCGCCCGCCATCGAGTATCCGACTCGAGGCTTGAGTTACGCCTTCACAGGGGGAAACACATGCGTGTTTTATCGTGGCGTCGAGCAGGCACACTCGCAGCGGCGCTGGTGTTCGCCGTCGCGTCCATGCGGTCTCTCGGCGCGCAGACAGGATCACTGCAGGGCAGGGTCACCGACACGAGCGGAACGGCCATCGTCGGCGCCTCGGTGACGGTGGATGAGACCACGCTCCGGTCCACGGCCTCGGCGCGAGGACTGTACATGCTTACCGGCGTCCCGGTCGGCTCACGCGTTCTGCGCGTCCGGGCTCTCGGCTTCGTACCAGAGTCGCTCCTGGTGACTGTGGCGCCAGGGCAGATCACGGATTTCGACGTCACCCTTAGCCGTACGGCAAGGCAGCTCGCATCGGTTCTTGTCGTCGTTGGCTCCCGCGCCCGACATACGGCGGCCGAGGAGCTGGCGGTGCCGGTGGACGTATACACCGCTGAAGAGATAGCGCGGTCGGGTTCCACGGAGACCTCGCAGGTGCTCGCGACCCTCTCTCCCTCGGTCAATTTCCCCAAACAGGCGGTCACCGACGCTACGGAGATAGTGCGCCCGTTCACGCTGCGCGGGTTGTCGCCCGACCATTCGCTCGTCCTTATCAATGGTGTGCGCCGCCACCAGACATCGATCCTCAACGTGTTCTCCAACGGGTCGGCTCCCGGTTCGAGCGGCGTGGACCTCAACGCTTTTCCCTCGAGCGCCATCGAGCGCATCGAAGTGCTGCGCGACGGCGCGTCCACGCAGTACGGCTCCGACGCGATTGCCGGTGTGGTGAACCTGCTGCTCAGGGAAGGCGAGTTCTCGCCGTTCATCAACGCAAGCGTCGGCCAGTACCGCCCGGGGGGAGCCTATGAGAACGACGGTACCTCGGCGGACGTGAACGGCGGCGTAGGCTTGCCGTTGGGTCGCGGCTCGCTGAGTCTTTTTGGCCAGGTGCTCGATCGCAAGTCCACTAACCGGGCGTGCCCTGATGGGAGCTTTCCCGACCTCCAGGGAGTGAGAGATTCGGTGGCCAATTGCCGTGTCGTCTTGAAGCGAACTGGTGTGCGACAGCCGAATGTGCACTGGGGCGACGGCCTGGAGCGAGATATCCACACGTTCGCCAACCTGAAGCTCCCGGTTAACGAAGCTGGCACCACGGAGGTGTACGCGTTCGGCGGCTACTCCGACCGCGAAGGCACAGGCAATGGATTCTTTCGCAAGCCGCAGAACTCACGCAACTGGCCGGAGATCTATCCGCTGGGGTTCCTCCCGGAGTTCCGTCCGAGCGTCATCGACTACTCCGCCGCTGGCGGCGTTCGCTCGAACAGCATGGGCTGGGCGATGGACTTCGGCGCCTCGTACGGATTCAACAGCTTCGACTTCAACCTGCGAAACACCCTGAACTCGTCGCTCGGGCCCAGCCTGTCGCAACCGACCGCACCAGGCCCGGATGGCGTCCTCGGTACCGCGGACGATCCCGGAATTCCCAACCAGACCAGCTTCGACGCTGGCGGCCTGAGACGGGGGGAGTTCAACGCGACGGCAAACATCTCGAAGCTCATGGACGTCGGACTTTTCCGGGAGGTAAACGTCGCGATCGGCGCGGCGTTCCGGCGCGAATCGTACGAGGTCGTCGCGGGCGAACGTGCTTCGTACATCAACGGCTATCACAAGACGGCGGACAGCTCGGGGATCGCGCAGGGAGGCTCGTCAGTTTTCCAGGGCTTCGCACCCACGGACGCGAGCACGAACGATCGCACGAACATCGGCGGGTACGTGGACCTCGAGACGAACCTGTCGCCCAATCTGCTCGCCAACGCCGCGGGGCGATTCGAGCGCTACAGCGACTTTGGCAAGAAGATCACAGGCAAACTCGCCATGCGGTACCAGGCATCGACGCAGCTCGTGCTGCGCGGGGCGGCCAGCACAGGATTCCGGGCGCCGGGACTCGCACAGAGCTGGTACAGCCACACTACCACCGCTATCCAGAACGGCGTGCTCGTGGAGATTGGCAACTTCCCGGTGACCAACCGGGCATCCCGGATCTTCGGCGCCAAGCCGCTCAAGGAAGAGACGTCGGCAAATCTGAGCGCTGGGCTCGCCTACTCGCCGCACCGAAACGTGAACGTCACGGTGGACGTGTATCGCATCACCCTCAAGGACCGCATACTCCTCGGCGCCACATTCGACGGCACGTCGGACCCCGCGGTCGCCAGGATCCTCGCCGATTCCGGGCTCAACCTGATCGCCGGTGTGCAGTTCCCCACAAACGCGCTCGACACGAAAACCGACGGCGTAGACGTCGCTGGAAACTGGCTTGTACCAACGTGGAAGGGGACGATCGACTTCACCGCCGCGCTCAACTACACGAGGAACAAGATTACGCGCGTTGATCCGCTCCCGAGTATTCTCGAGGGAACCGGCACGACGTACACCAGCGCGCTCGACCTGGTCATCATCAACGCCATCGAGCGCAATCGGCCAGGCCGCCGGTCATCGCTGACGGCCAACTACGCGGCCGGTCGCTTTCGGGCGATGGGGCGGGTTTCCGACTACGGAAGCTTCCGCGATGGAAGCCTGGACGGAATCGAGGACTTCGGGGGAAAGGTTCTGTTCGACACCGAGATCGGTTATCGCTTCGCTGGCGTCGCCCTCTCGCTCGGATCGAACAACCTGTTCAACACGTTTCCTGACGAGGTGAAGATCGCTGCGAACACGAACAACGGGACATTCATCTTTCCCGGGTCCTCGCCGTTCGGGTACAACGGCCGTTATGTGTACGTGCGGTCGGAGATTGTCCTGTCACGGTGAGGCAGTCAGGCAGCAGCTAACTCGCGTGGCGGGAAAAGCACGGTGATGATTCCACCGTGGCGGCGGACGAGCGCAGTGGCTGCTGCCTAACGCGACCATATGAAATTGGAAGTCACTCCACGTCGCGGTGAGTGCCCGCGAAGCAGCGGTGGGCGCTCATGTCCCTTCTCACTCCTCATTGAATGATCAGCCCGGTGTCACGCTCCAGCAGCGCTAGAACGATTCTCCGCCCGGTTCGCCTGGGCCGCTCAGTTTCGCTAACCGACGAAGCGGCGGACCCCCCGGATGGCCTACCCGATCGCGGGGAGCTGAAAAAGCGGATTGAAAAACAGCTCGAGCGCATCACAGCGATTCAGAACCGGCTGTACGGGGAAGCAAAGCAGGCGCTGCTGGTGATCCTGCAGGGAAGGGACACCTGCGGCAAGGACAGCACTATCCGGCGTGTCTTCGGCGCTGTCAATCCCGAGGGGTCCGAAGTCACGAGCTTCAAGACTCCGACCGAGAATGAGCTGCGGCACGCCTTTCTCTGGCGGGTTCACCAGCGCGTGCCCGCCCACGGCGTCATCGGAATCTTCAACCGATCCCACTACGAGGATGTGCTCATCGTTCGCGTGCGTGAGATCGTGCCGGCTGCGGTGTGGCGGAAGCGCTTTGGCCTGATCAACGATTTCGAGCGCATGCTGTCGGAGAATCGTGTCACGATTCTGAAGTTCTTTCTGCACATCTCCCGCGAGGAACAAGCCATCCGGCTTCGCGAGCGATTGGAGGATCCGGAGAAGAATTGGAAATTCCGCGCGGGCGACCTGGCTGAACGGTCGCGGTGGGATGACTACACCATCGCGTATGCCGACATGCTTCGCAAATGCAGCACGTCCTGGGCGCCCTGGTACGTCGTACCCGCAAACAAGAAGCTGGCGCGGGACTATCTCATTAGCGCCGTCGTGCTCCGCACACTTCAGGGCATGCGTCCACGGCTCCCGATGGCGGACAAGGAGGTTCTGGCATACCGCGGCAAGATCTGAGCGGGCAACTGTTGCTTCGTGACGCGGCAGTAACGCCTAAGTTATCTTTTCCTCCAGCAAGTTCACAGATAATCACCAATCTTCGGAGTGTATCACATGCCGACACGCAATGCCTCGGTTACCTGGGACGGTGGCCTCAAGGGTGGAAAAGGGAGCTTCAAGGGAGAATCGGGACTCGAGGGTGCGTACTCGTTCACTTCACGCTTTGAGCAGGGCGGCGCCTCTAACCCCGAAGAGCTGCTTGCGGCCGCGGAAGCCGCTTGCTTCAGCATGGCGTTGAGTGGAGCGCTGGAGAAGAACGGCACGCCGCCAACACGAATAGAAACCAAGGCCGGATGCACGGTCGAGAAGGTAGGTGACGGCTTCAAGGTCACGACGATCAAACTGGTAACGCGCGCTACAGTGCCGAACATCGACGACGCCGCATTTCAGAAGATCGCCGCGGCGACCAGGGAAGGATGCCCGGTATCAGGTGCGTTCAAGGGAAATGTGGACATCCAGCTGGACGCGAAGCTGGGATAGGGGAGCTCCGACGCGCTGGTACCCCCGTTATCGCGGTGCTTGTGGTGACGTCAGGCGTGCGAAGATTTCGAAAGAACATGGAGCAGTCGCGCAGCCGTCAACTTGCGTGTATGGCGCGCGGGGAGTGGCACCAGCATTGCAATTAAGCCCGACGTAACCATATCGAGACTTTTAACCGATTCCTGCGGAGGGACCATGGAGCTCGACACGCTCAAGGATCTGTACGTCGATGGACTGAAGGACCTCTGGAGCGCCGAAAAGCAGATTCTCAAGGCGCTCCCAAAAATGATCAAGGCCGCCTCGCACCCCGATCTGAAGCGCGGATTCACGCTGCATGAGCGGCAGACCCGGCAACAGGTTCAGCGCCTCGAGCGCATCCTCAAGGAGCTGGGCAAAAGCCCGTCCGGCAAGAAATGCGTCGGGATGGAAGGGCTGCTTAAAGAGGGCTCAGAGCTCATCAAGGAAAAGCCCGATAAGGATGTGCTGGATGCCGGGTTGATCGCGGCCGCGCAGCATGTGGAGCACTACGAGATGGCGGGCTACGGATGCGTCCGTACCTATGCGCGACACCTCGGCTATCCACAGCACGCTGAGCTGCTGCAGACGACGCTGAACGAGGAGGGGGATACCGACAAGGCCCTCACGAAGCTTGCCGAGACCGGAATCAACGTGGACGCCAAGGATAACGCCGACAATCAGCGGGCACGAAAGTCATCCGGGCGCAAGTCAGCTGGACGGAAGAGCGGACGCAATTAGGCGGATTGGGGATTGCGAATTGCGGAATAAAGACCTGAGGGCAGACTCGCATTTAGCCCTTGATTCGCAGTTCGCAATCCTCTCTCCACTTTCTACCTCTCCCCCACAACTCCCCCACGCTCCGACAGCAGCTTCGTCGTGAAGCGTTGCCCCTCCGAGATGCGCTCCACTTCAATGGCCGTTGACTCGACGATGTTCTCGATGCGCTGAAGACGGGCTTCAAAGTCGGCGGGCATTTGGGGGCTGAGCGCCTGTCTGTCCATCCTGCGCCCAAACGCCCGTGCGAGCGGCCACCCCACCGCAATTACCGCGATCATCACCCAGAAACCCATCACGATAGCGACCACACCGTCCGGAAGGGCTGTGAAGTGGGCCGGGCCGAATATGAATGGATCCGGAGGCATTGGAGGGAGCGGTGGACCTTGCAGTAGAATCATGTAGGTACTCCGTGACTGGATTGCGGATTGCGGATTGCGGATCCCCTTCCTACCTCATCGCCGCCTCCAACCCCTCCGCCGCCTTTCCCACCTCCATCGCCAATCGCTCGATCGCCGCAGTGACCCGCGCAGATTCGCGCCGCGCCACTTCGAGATTCGGCCGGTCTTCTACTGCCTCACGAATTCCCGGCATGGTCTTAACGCCGTAACCTGTGTAATAGCCGGGAGCGTAGATCATGTGACGATACCAGTCCCGGCCGGCCAGCCCGGTCGAGTCTCCGAGCGCGCGCTCCGTGCGGTAGAGAATCTGATTCACCCTCGCGAGCCGTGCCTGGCGCGCGCGCAACGACGAAGATGGCAAACCACTGAGCTTTCTCAGCTGCGCCTCGTACTTGTCGGATGCCGTAGCCAGACGGTCGATTGCGCCGCGTACATTCGCGAGATCGAGGGCCCTGGTGGTGTCGTTCTTTTTCGCCGTCTTCTCGATCTCGGCGACGTAGCCGCGATACGTGCGCACGACACTGCGGAACTCGAATGGCAGAATCGTCGCATCCGCGAGCCGAAGCAGCGTCGTGGCATTGGTCTGCGATTCAGCTACTCCGTATACGAAGGACGTGTCGAGAAAGCGAGTATAGAAATCGAATGTGTCGTGGATGGAATGGTAGATGCCATCATGCGAGTCTCCGCCATAGCCGACGTTGAGCGACGCAATGACGAGATGCTGGATGAACGGAGTGAAGTCGGAGCCAGAGCCGAGGGCGCCGATCTGGAACAATGTGTCGGCCTCCATCGGCGTCACTGGGCGAGGGTCCGCGGTGCGCCGCCGGTCACCTCTGATCCGGTCGATCTCCCTGCGCCTGATAGAATCTTCAGCGGAGATGGTTGAATCGCGTTTTGGCGGGCTGATCGAGTCCGTGCGCGACGACGCCCGTTTGCGTTCCATGGCCGCATCGAGCGCGCTCTTGCCGCTTTTCGGGTCCTTGATGTCCCGCGCGACTTCGCGCATGAATGCCTGAAGCGAATGGGACCCGCCAATGTCGAGCCAGCCCCGGCCGTTGCTGTCACTGTTCAGGTACGCAACCGCTTTGGCCCGCAGTTCGTCCGCATGCGCTTCGGCCCACTCTGTGGAGCCGATCAGTCCCCACTCTTCGCCGTCCCACCCGGCGAGAATGATGGTGCGAGCTGGACGCCAACCCGTCTTGAGCAGCGAGCCGAAGGCGCGCGCCGTCTCCTCCAGAGCCACCATGCCGGAGATGGGATCATTGGCGCCGTTGACCCACGCGTCGTGATGGTTGCCGTGAATGATCCACTGGTCGGAGTAGCGGGCGCCCGGTATGCGCGCAATCACATTGTACAGCGGCCGAATCTGCCAGTCGAAGGTCACGGCGAGGTGCACCCTGGCGGGGCCTGCGCCGATGTGATACGTGATTGGTAGCGCACCTCGCCAGGGCTCCGGCGCCACCGGCCCATCGAGATTGCGAAGCAGCGGCAGCGCGTCCTCGTAGCTGATTGGAAGGACGGGTATCGGCTCGATCGTCTTCGCTTCCGCGCGCGCGAGCTTTCGTGATCCGGCCACCGACCCCCAGCCCGGCGTGAGCGGATCGCCAGGGTATGTCGGCATGTCCATTACGCTGCCGCGCTGCACACCGGACCAGGGACGCATGGGCCCATCCGTGTACACGTCATCAACGAAGTAGCCGTCATCTTTCGGGTCGGAGTAGATGATGCATCCTATCGCACCATGCTCAGCGGCGAGCTTCGGCTTGATGCCGCGCCAGGACCGCCCGTATTTCGCGATCACGATTTTGCCGCGCACGCTGATGCCAAGGCTGTCCAGAATATGGTAGTCTTCCGGCAGGCCGTAGTTCACGAATACGAGCTCGCCCGTCACGTCGCCGTCCGGGGAATACGCGTTGTAAGTGGGAAGCTGGTTCGCGTCATTGCCGTCCTTGTCGCCCGGCGCCGCCTTTTCCTTCAGCGACGCCACGAACTTTTCGGGGGCGATCATCTCGAGAGTGCGCGAAATCGGCCGCGGCATAAGCGCCTCGAAAACCTCGATGCGCGCGTCAAGCCCGAACGATTTAAAGCGTGCGAGAATGTGTTCCGCCACCTTGCGGGAGCGGTCCGTGCC
>JBPCJT010000299.1:0-12336 GCA_051005015.1 Gemmatimonadaceae bacterium
AATCACGATAAGAGGCCGAAGAATCACCTCCAAAATCGATTCGGGCGGCCCACGTGACGCGGAGCGAGGCCCCCGGAACGGCCGCGACTCGAGACTGGGACCTGGTGACCGTGTCGCACGGAATCGCGACATTCAAACACAGGGTCGGGAAGGTCGCGCGCGCGATCACGCTTCTAGGCCTCGGGGCCGGGAGCCCCGGTCACGCGATGGTGCGCGGCCCCAGGGTCGGGATGCCCGGCAGAGCGGAGCGTATGCCGGTAAGCAGGCGCCTCGCGGGCCACGTGCTTCGGCCTCGTCCCCACACATGGGGAGCGATCGCCAGCCCGGCGGGCGAAATCGCCCGCGCGAATAATTCGGAAAAAGATTGCGATGCTGCACCACAGTCCCAGAAATGGCCGGATCGAGGTTGTCGCCGGCGTCATGTTCAGCGGCAAGAGCGAAGGGCTGATACGGCGCGTTCGCCGGGCTATCATCGCGCGCAGGAAGGTTCAGGTCTTCAAGTCCCACCTTGATGACCGATACAGCGGCATTTACCAGGTCGCGAGCCACGACGGACGGGCCGTGGAGGCGGTGCCGGTGGATTCATCCGCTCAGATCAACCGACAGGTCGACCCGGATGCGGATGTGATCGCGATTGACGAAGCACAGTTTCTGGACGCCGGCGTGGTTCCGCTTGTTACCAGCCTGGCGAGCAGCGGCGTGCGTGTGATTCTGGCAGGCACCGACACCGATTTTCGGGGTGAACCCTTCGGTGCAATGCCACAGTTGATGGCCGTGGCGGAACAGGTGGACAAACTTCACGCTATCTGCGTGGTGTGCGGGGACTTAGCCAGCCGCAACCAGCGTCTCATCGAGGGCAGGCCAGCTCGTTATGACTCGCCCACCATCATGGTAGGCGGCACGGAAGCGTACGAAGCCCGTTGCCGCCACTGTCATCGGGTCCCGAGGAAGGACGAGGACCAGGAAGTGCTGTTTTCCGCGGCGAGCGTGCCGATCAGCGAGTAGGGGTTGGAGAAGTGGGGAAATTCCCCCGCAATTGGTTACCGCCCACCTGGGCCCGCCCTTCCCCCAAACGTTGACGTTCTTCCATCGACACCCTACCTTGCGCCGATATGCTTCTCGTCGGCTTAACGGGCAATATCGCCAGCGGAAAGACCACAGTCGCCAAGCTTCTCGAGGAGCGGGGCGCTACCTTGATTGACGCCGATATTCTCGCCCGCCGTGCCGTTGATGCCGGTACCCCAGCCTATCACGCCATACTTGACCGTTGGGGTACGGAAATCCTCAGTCCCGACGGTGCGCTCGATCGTACCGCTCTACGGCAGCGCGTTTTTGGCGAGGTGGAAGAGGTCAGCGCTCTAAATGAAATCGTCCACCCGGAAGTGGCGCGTCTCCGTGAGGCGCTCGTTTCCGAAGCCCGCGCTCGTGGTGACCGCATGGTCATCTGCGACATTCCGCTTCTCTTCGAAAAGAAGCTGGCAGATGAGTTCGACATGATCATTCTCGTGGACGCGCCGCGTCCCCTTAGAATGGAACGTCTGACGCACAACCGGGGCCTCCACGAAACCGATGCGATGAATATGATCGCCGCTCAGATGCCTTCGGAGTTGAAGCGGGCTCGAGCCGACATAATTATCGAGAATGCCGGGGGCATGAGTGAGCTGGCGACGCGAGTGGACGAGGTATGGAAGCGCCTCGAAGCGGAAGCCGTGCGAAGGGACAGCGCGCGAGAACGCGCGATGTCCTGACTCCTTCCCTCAGGGCGCCGGTATACCCGGCGCCCTTCATCAATATCAGGAGCGACGAGTGGCCCAGGTACCAGACGATCTTCACTACACGGAAGAGCACGAATACGTCAAAAAATCCGGCACGCCCGGCGTAGTGGAGATCGGCGTGACTGACTATGCACAGGGTGAGCTCGGTGATGTCGTTTACGTTGAGCTGCCGAAAGTAGGAACGAGCTACAGTCGAATGGATGTTTTCGGTACAATTGAAGCTGTCAAAGCCGTGTCCGAGCTCTTCTGCCCCCTGTCAGGTGAAATCGTGGAGGTGAATGAGCGACTGGACAAGGAGCCGAGCCTGGTCAATAGCGATCCCTACGGAGCTGGCTGGATGATAAAGCTTCGCATCAAGGATGCGGGCGAAGAGGCCCAGCTGCTCTCGGCTGAAAAATATCGGGGACATGTGGGGGAGTAGAGACAGGATTGCGGTTTGCGGACAACTGCGAAGTGGACTGCAAATTGTTGATCGCGCACTGCGATTGCCGATTACAGATGCGCGACTTCGCAGTTCACAGTTGTCCGCAATCAAGTTTCTACATAAGCATCCGCGGGTAAGCAGGAGCACACGAGGTTTCGGTCGCCGTAGGCGCTCTCGATGCGCGCAACTGACGGCCAGAACTTTGCATCGCGGGTCCATGGTGCGGGAAACGCCGCTTGCTCACGTGTGTAGGAATGCGGCCACTCGTTGGCCGTGACGCGGCGTAGCGTATGCGGCGCGTGTTTCAGGGCGTTATCCTGCCGGTCGCTGATCCCAAGCTCGATGGCGCGGATCTCGTGCCGTATGGAGATCATTGCGTCGCAAAAGCGGTCGAGCTCCGCTTTGCTCTCGCTCTCGGTTGGCTCGATCATGAGCGTCCCCGCTACCGGGAAAGACACGGTTGGAGCATGGAATCCGTAGTCCATTAATCGCTTCGCGATATCCTCGACTTCGATACCCGCCGAAGACCTCAGGTGGCGTGGGTCGATGATGCACTCGTGCGCGACCAACCCGTTCTGACCCTTGTAGAGCACCGGATAGTGCTTCTCCAGCCGGTTTGCTATGTAGTTTGCGTTGAGAATCGCAACTTCCGTCGCACGCGTGAGGCCATCGCCTCCCATCATCGAGACGTACATGTAGGAAATGGGGAGAATGCTGGCGCTCCCCCACGGCGCCGCTGAAACCGCGCCCACCGCATTGTCCCGGCCGAGCGATACAACGGGGTGACCGGGAAGAAAGGGTGCCAGATGCCCTGCGACGCCGATCGGGCCCATGCCCGGACCGCCGCCGCCATGCGGAATGCAGAATGTCTTGTGCAGGTTGAGATGGCACACATCGGCCCCGATGTCGCCGGGCCGCGCGACGCCAACCATGGCGTTCATGTTCGCGCCATCCATGTACACCTGGCCGCCATGAGAATGCACGACCCTGCAAACATCGCGGATCTCCTCTTCGAAGACGCCGTGGGTCGACGGATAGGTCACCATGAGCGCAGCAAGATCATTTCGGTGTGCTTCGGCCTTTGCCTCGAGATCAGCCATGTCCATGTGGCCGTGCTCGTCCGTCTTGACGACCAGCACCTTCATGCCCGCCATCACCGCACTCGCGGGGTTCGTTCCATGCGCCGACTGAGGTACGAGACAGACCGTACGATGCGAGTCGCCGCGCGATTCGTGGTATTTCCTGATGACGAGCAGACCGGCAAACTCGCCCTGCGAGCCCGCATTGGGTTGCAATGATACTGCGGCGAAGCCGGTAATCTCACCCAAGGCTTGCTCGAGGCGCTCAAACATCTCCCGGTACCCCTGTGTCTGCTCCGGGGGAGCGAATGGGTGAATCCTGCCGAACTCCGGCCAGGTAACCGGCATCATCTCAGCCGTAGCGTTGAGCTTCATCGTGCACGAACCGAGTGGAATCATGGAGTGCACGAGCGAGAGATCACGCGACTCGAGCAGCCGGAGATAGCGGAGCATCTCCGTCTCGGATTGATGCGTGTTGAAAACCGGATGCAGAAGGTACGGGCTTGTGCGCTCGAACGGTGAATCGTAGCGCAGGTCGTCGCTGTCAGCGCGCTCCAACATCTGGTTGCCTCCTTCAGCGTTCTCGTCCAGGAACACCGCGAGGAGGGAAAAAAGGTCGTCCTGTGTCACCGTCTCGTCGAGCGCGACTCCCACTGAGCCATCGTCGAAATGCCTCAGGTTGATGCGCCGTTCTCTCGCACGCCCTAACAGCGCGTCGACCGACTGTTCGCCAGGCTTGATGCGAATCGTGTCGAAGTACACTTCGTGCGCAAGCTCATAACCCGCACTTTCGAGCTCGGAAGCGAGCATTACGGTCATCCGCCTGACTCGTAAGGCGATACGTCTGAGGCCTTCGGGGCCGTGCCACACAGCATACATGCTCGCGATCACCGCGAGGAGGACCTGTGCGGTACAGACGTTGCTCGTGGCTTTTTCGCGGCGAATGTGCTGCTCGCGCGTCTGGAGGGCCATACGGAGTGCTGGCCTGCCGTCTGCGTCTCGCGACACCCCAATGATTCTGCCGGGAAGCTGACGCTTGAATTCATCACGCGTCGCAAAGAATGCGGCGTGAGGCCCGCCGAATCCGAGTGGTACTCCGAAACGTTGAGTATTCCCGACCACTATATCGGCGCCCCACTCGCCTGGTGGAGTGAGCAGCGTCAGACTCAAGAGATCGGCCGCGACTGTCACCATCGCGTTCGAAGCGTGGACGCGCTCGCAGAACTCGCGGTAATCGTGAATAGCGCCGTCGGTCGCCGGATATTGGATCAGCGCACCGAAGAGCTCGATGCCGGGGGTGAAATCAAGAACGTCGCCAAGAACCATCTGAAGCCCCCGCGCTTCCGCCCGTGTGCGCACCACTTCGATCGTCTGCGGATGGCAATCTCGCGAAACGAAGAAAGTCTCCTTTCCCGGCTTCCCCTTGAGGCTGTAGCTCATCGCGATCGCTTCGGCCGCGGCTGTGCCTTCGTCCAGCAGCGATGCGTTCGCGATGGGGAGAGCCGTTAGGTCGATCACCATTGTCTGGAAGTTGAGCAGCGCCTCCAGGCGCCCCTGCGCGATCTCAGCCTGGTACGGAGTGTAAGCCGTATACCAGCCCGGATTCTCGAGGATATTGCGCTGGATGACCGGCGGCGTAATGCAGTCGTTATATCCCATCCCCACAAAGGACCGATGCACGAGATTCCTGGCCGCGATCTCGCGGAGCGCAGCGAGCGCCTCGTATTCGCTTAAACCTGCCGCGATTGCGAGCGGACGTCGCAGGCGGATCTTTTCAGGCACCGTAGCGTCGATGAACTCGTTCAGCGAAGCGTAGCCGAGCGTGGCGAGCATCTCGACGATGTCTGCTTCGTTGGGCCCGATATGGCGCGACACGAAGCTCGGTTCAGCCAGCAGGGAGACGGGACGCGAAGCGGTGGCGGGTGCGGTCATATGATCTCTCGGCGCCTACTGGAGGCGCGACGGGGACAGGCGGTGGACGGTTGGTGTTCAAAGTTAATGCGAGCTTCACCATGTCGGAACGAACCCGCAGGTTTTGATGTGACTGGGCATTTCACCCTTAATGGCGCGAGCCATTGGTGCGGCCGATGAGCGCTGCGATTGCATTTCCCTGGCGCTGGTTGCTGTCGGCTCCGCTATCTGGCGCCGAGAACATGGCGCTGGATGAGGCACTCATGCTTCGCGCGAGGGAGCGCGACGAGTGCTTCCTGCGGGTGTATACGTGGGCACGCCCCACCCTCTCCCTCGGACGCAACCAGGGTGCCCGTGGCAAGTACGACGTCGCGCGTGCCGATGCGCTAGGCATCGACATTATTCGCCGGCCCACCGGCGGACGGGCAGTACTGCACCACCGCGAGATAACCTACAGCGTTGCTGCTCCCGTCGAGACGACTGGAGATCTGCGTGAGTCCTGCCGCGCGCTCAACGTGATCCTGCTTGATGCGCTCGCGCGAATGGGCGTAGCGGCTGAAATTGCGAGTCCGGCCGGTCGTGCACGTATTCCCGACACGCACCCTTGCTTCGGCGCCGCCTTGGCCGGTGAGATTGTTGCAGGGGGACGCAAACTGGTTGGCAGCGCCCAGGTGCGAGAGAAGGGCGTGCTGCTGCAGCACGGCTCGGTCCTCATCGAAGATGATCAGGATCTGGCGGCTGAGCTGGCGCTACGTCCAGCGGCGATGGGTTGCCGACCGGCGACGCTCCTCGAGCAACTCGGCCGAGTGCCGGTCGCTACCGAGTTCGCGGAGGCAATGGTTGCGGCTCTCGGAACCTTGACCGGCCAGGCTGTCCGTCCCCTGAACACGGACGCGGCGCTAACGGAGTCAGCGGCCGCGCTTCGGCTGAAGTACGAAGGCGATGACTGGACGTGGCGACGCTGATCCGTTTCCTTTGAGCGCGCCGGACGGCGCACGCCACTTGCACTGTCAATGGATCATGATGCCACACCTGCCAAATAGGCTGCTTCCGGCGCTCCTGGCGCTAAGTGCGCTCGGATGTCAGGGCGACGATACAATTCCACGAGCCCCTTCCAGCGAAAGCACCGCTGGGAGCGCCGGCGGAACGATGGTCATCACAGTTGGCGCGGACGCCGATTTTCTGCTGCCGCCGTTCGTCGGCACGGTGCAGGGCAATCAGGTCGCGGATATTGTCTACGAGCGTCTGGCGGAGCCGAGCCCCGCGCTCAACACAGTTGGCGACGATGGATTCACCGGCGAGCTTGCCGAAAAATGGAGTTGGAGCCCGGACTCGCTTTCGATCGCCTTTGCGGTTCATCCTAGCTCGCGCTGGCACGACGGCCGGCCAGTAACGGCGCGCGACGTCGCCTTCACTTACGATCTTACGACCGATCCGGCCGCCGCATCGGCCGATGCACAGCTCCTGTCACAGATGGATTCCGTCACCGTCCGCGACTCGATGACGGCGGTTTTCTGGTATAAGAAACGTTATCCTGAACAGTTCTTCGATGCCGCGTATCAGATGCGCATTCTCCCCGAGCACATACTATCGGGAGTGAAGCGGTCCGAGCTCCGAACAGCCGAAGTCATTCGCAGTCCGGTTGGCAGCGGCCGTTTTCGGTTTGTGAGTTGGGAGCCGGGTTCGCGCTTGGAGCTGGTTGCCGACACCACACACCACAGAGGGCGTCCCAAGCTCGATCGGCTGATCTGGACGATTTCTCCGGATTACAATGCATCCGCGGCCAAGCTGTTCGCCGGGGAGGCGGATTTCATAGAGTATCTCACTGGTGACAAAATAACCGAGCTGGCGAAGTATCCCCGACTTCGGACCCTGAGCTCGCCTTCGCTGGATCATGCATACCTTCACTTCAACCTGCGGGATCCAGGGAATCCCACGCGGCCGCACCCGGTGTTTGGCGACGTGGGCGTACGCCGCGCATTGACAATGGCAATCGACCGGAAAAGCGCAGTGCAAAACATTTTTGACTCTCTCGGGCTAGTTTCCAAGGGACCCATGGTCCGCTCGCAGGGGCTCGCTGACACGACGATCACGCCGATCGCATACGACCCTGCCGCCGCTCGCCGGCTACTCGACTCGCTCGGCTGGAAGGACGCGAACAGCGATGGCGTAAGGGAGAAGAATGGGAAGCCGCTGCGCTTCAGCATCGGCGCGCCATCGTCCAGCACCAATCGCGTGCGGATGGCGGTGCTGCTGCAGGACATGTTCAAGCAGGTGGGAGCGCGTGTGGACCTCGAGCAAAGCGAGATGACCACATGGATGCAGGGTATGCAGAGCGGGAAGTTCGACGCCGCCATGAATGCCTCGCATCTCGACCCCAGTCCGGCGAGCATACGACAGTCGTGGAGCGCCCAATCCGCGCGTAATCCCGGGGGGCGCAACTTTGGTCGCTACTCGAACCCCGAATTTGATGCGCTCATCGACAGCGCCTCGGTGCAGATGAATCCGGCGAACGCCCGACGCTTTTATCGGCGGGCGCACGAACTGATCATGAAGGACGCACCGGCAGTATGGCTGTACGAGCTGGTAAGCGTCGCGGGGATAGATCGCCGAATCCAGCCGGCAGGGATCCGGGCTGACGCCTGGTGGGCGGGGATTGCGGATTGGTTCATTCGTGCTGACCAGCGCATCGCTCGCGATAGTATCGGTCTGCGGCCGGTCGCTCGGTAGTCTGTGTGCGGCGCCACATAGCGCGCCGGTTTCTGGCGTCGGTCGCTATAACCTTTCTCGCGGCGACCTTCACGTTCGCCCTCATCCACCTAGCTCCGGGTGACCCCTTCTCCGCGGCGGCCGAAAACGCCCGTGTAACTCCCGAGGTCCAGGCTCAGTGGCGCGCGGCGTATGCGCTCGACCGCCCGCTTTATGAGCAGTACGTGCGCTATATCGCGAACACGGCTCGCGGCGATTTTGGTTATTCGTTTTCCCAGCATCGCTCGGTCGCCGCCGCGCTGGCCGATGCGGTTCCGAATACCTTGCTGATCATGGGAATAGCGCTCGGTGCGAGCTTCATTATCGGGATCGTCCTGGGTGCGCTGCAAGCGCGCGCACACGGCACCGCGCTGGACCGCGTGCTTGGCGGCGTATCGCTTTTTTTCTATTCCATGCCGGATTTCTGGCTCGCACTGGTCATGCTGCTCGTCTTCTCCGTGTGGCTTGGACTGCTGCCAGCAGGGGGGATGACGGATCCGCTGATGTACGACTACTGGGGATTCGGACGGCGGATGCAAGACCGGGCGCTCCACCTCGTGCTTCCGGTAACGTCCTTCACTCTGCTCGTCTCCGCCGCGGTGGCTCGCTACCAGCGCGCAGCGATGCTCGATATAGCGGAACAGGACTTCGTCCGCACTGCGCGCGCCAAGGGAGCGTCGGAGGGCCGCGTGGCCGTCAAGCACATCCTCCGCAACGCACTCCTTCCGATAATCACGCTGTTTGGTCTCGCTTTCCCGCTGCTCCTTGGCGGCAGTGTATTCATAGAAAGAATATTTTCCTGGCCTGGAATGGGGCGGCTTGCCGCGGATGCCATTCTTACGCGGGATTATCCGCTGGTCATGGCTGTGGTAATTATCGGAAGCGTTCTCGTTAGCGCCGGGAACCTGATGGCGGATGTCCTTTACGCCATTGCCGATCCGCGCCTGCGCCGGAGTTAGGAATGCGAGTGGTGGCGTGGTTCCTCGTGATCGTTCTTCCTGCGGCCATCGTGCTGGTGCTCGCGAGGTCGCGCGAGCTTCGCTCGCTGCACGCGTCGCCATGGACGTTCGCGCTTGGGCGCCTCGCGCGCGATCGGAGCGCCCTCGCCGGACTCTGGTTCATAGGCGTGTTCGCGATCTTTGCCATCTTTGCGCCATGGCTTGCGCCGCACGCGCCAACCGAGCTGCTCGACATCGCGACCCTCGACAACCTCCCTCCATCGGCCGCGTTTCCCTTTGGCACCGATCCGTTCAGCCGTGATGTGCTCAGCCGGGTGATTTACGGTACGCGCGTTTCACTCGGTATCGCGCTCCTTGCGGTAATCCTTTCCATCACGGTGGGGACGACATACGGAGCCATTGCGGGTTATTACGGCGGCAGGCTGGACGGCGTCATGATGCGCATCATCGACGCCGCTCTGTCCATTCCTCGCGTGTTGCTGCTGCTCGCGATTCTTGCACTCTGGGGACGCGTATCGCTCATCACGCTGGTCCTGGTTCTCGGCCTTACGGGATGGTTCGGCGTTAGCCGCATCGTGCGCGCGCAGGTTATGGTGCTGCGCGGAGAAGAGTGGGCCCTGGCGGCACGCGGGCTGGGTGCCCGCGATCCGCGCATTCTCTGGTGCCACATCCTGCCGAACACGTTGTCTCCCGTGATCGTCGCCGCGACGCTCGGGATCGGCAATCTCATCATCCTAGAGGCAGGGCTCTCATATCTCGGCATGGGTGTTCAGCAGCCGGTCGCGAGCTGGGGGAATATCATGCAGGACGGATCGAGCTCGATTGCCACGCTCTGGTGGCTATCCGTCTTCCCAGGGCTCATGATCGTTCTAACGGTGATTGCATTCAACATCCTCGGCGATGGCTTGCGCGATGCCATCGACCCCCGTCAGCTTCCGTCGTAATGCCGAGCCCGCTCCTCTCAATCACCGATCTCCGCACGTATTTCCATACCGACGCCGGTGTCGCGCGCGCCGTAGATGGTGTCTCTTTCGTGGTCAATGCGCGCGAGACGGTGGGTATCGTTGGAGAGTCAGGATGCGGAAAATCCGTAACATCGCTTTCCATTCTGCGACTCATCGCGCGGCCCGGGCGCATCGAAGCGGGAAGCACAATCGAGCTCGACGGACGCGATCTGCTTTCGCTCCGCGAAGGTGAGATGCGGCAAATTCGCGGCAATCGGGTTTCGATGATCTTTCAGGAGCCGATGTCGGCGCTCAACCCCGTATTCACCGTAGGTGACCAAATCGCCGAGGTCGCGCGCATTCATGCGGGCGCATCACGGCGTGACGCGTGGGCGAAAGCCGTGGAAATGATGGCCCTCACCGGAATCGGCGATCCCGAGAACCGTGCGAAGGCATACCCGCATCAACTCTCGGGCGGCATGCGGCAGCGCGTGATGATCGCGATGGCGCTCATGATGAATCCAGCGCTCCTCATAGCCGACGAACCGACGACCGCACTCGACGTCACAATCCAGGCACAGATTCTCGAGCTGCTGTCCGACCTGCAGAAGCGTGTGGGCATGTCCATCCTGCTCATCACCCACGACCTTGGCGTGATAGCGGAGGTGGCCACGCGCGTGATTGTGATGTATGCGGGAGAAGTTGTCGAAGAGGCAACCGTGGACACTCTCTTTTCGTCCGCTCACCACCCGTACACGGAAGGCCTTCTCAACGCCATGCCGAGGGTGGGACAGGCCAAGCAACGTCTCGCTGTCATTCCCGGAACCGTTCCACCTCCAACGCACTGGCCCTCCGCGTGCCGGTTTCGCGAGCGCTGTCCCTATGCGTGGGATCGCTGCGCCGAAGAGCATCCGCCGTTGTACCAGATTGGAGGAGGGCATGTGTCGCGGTGTCATCTTGCGGAGGAGCCGGAAAGGCGAGAGGCGGGAGGCGGAAGGCGGGAGGCGCTGAGCTGGACGACAGTACGCGGAGGTGGGGGCGGAAAATTCACGCCCGACGTGCCGCGTAATACCAACGCCTGAATCCCCGCGACATGAGCTCAGCGCCTCCCGCCTCCAGCATCCAGTCCGCACAGGCCCTCCTCTCCGTCCGCGGCCTCACCAAGCATTTCCCGATAAAGAGCGGCCTTTTTCGGCGGGCGGCGGGAAGTCTCCGCGCCGTGGACGGAATTTCATTCGACATAGCGCCTGGTGAGACTCTAGGCCTTGTTGGCGAATCGGGGTGCGGAAAGACAACCGCCGGCCGCGCCATACTGCGGCTTGTCGAGCCTACCTCGGGTGATGTCATCTTCGACGGCACAAACGTAATGAGTCTCAACGCTGGCGCGATGCGCGCAATGCGCCGCCAGATGCAGATCGTCTTTCAGGATCCCTTCTCGAGCCTCAATCCCCGCATGACGGTCGGCGCAACGGTGCGCGAGGGGCTCATTATCCATGAAATCGCGGAGGGCGCCGCAGCTGACGCGCGAATGCGGCAACTGCTAGAGGAAGTCGGCCTCCGTCCCGAGTATGCCTCGCGCTACCCACATGAATTCTCCGGCGGGCAGCGACAGCGCATCGGGATCGCGCGCGCGTTGAGCGTGGAGCCGCGCTTCATCGTCTGCGACGAGGCAGTCTCCGCACTGGACGTCTCGGTCCAGGCGCAAGTCATCAACCTCATGCAGGACCTTCAGCGCGGCCGCGGGCTGGCATACCTGTTCATCGCCCACGACCTCTCGGTCGTCGAGCACATCGCCGATCGCGTCGCCGTCATGTACCTTGGAAGGATCGTGGAGCTTGCCTCGCGTGAAAACCTCTACCGCGAGCCTCTCATGCCGTATACGCAGGCGCTTCTCTCCGCGATTCCCATTCCCGATCCCAGGACACGGAGGCGCCGGATAGTGCTGAGTGGTGACGTGCCGTCGCCAGCAAATCCTCCGCCAGGTTGCCCTTTTCACCCACGCTGTCACCACCCCGCCAAAGACGCCGCGTGCTCCGTAATCGTTCCACCGCTCGAGGAGAAAGCGCCTGACCATTGGGCCGCATGCATCAAGCAGCCACCGTCCACTGTAAGTTGGGAAATGCAGAAGGAGGCAGGAGGGACACGGCAGCCTGATCGCCATATGCCGGTGATAGCCCGGACGTAGGCAGTGTTATCTTGTCTTGCAAATTGTCGATAGTACAGCTGATACCAATGATCGAACTGTCCGCCTGTAGAAAATCACACCTTCGAGGATGTCTGTGGCCACCAATCGCCAACCGCCCGACCGCCAGCTAGCAACCAACATTGCGTCGACAGTCACCGACATGCCCACACCGTCCGCTGACCGCAGCTTCTTCGGTCATCCACGCGGGCTCTCGACGCTCTTTTTCACCGAAATGTGGGAGCGGTTTTCCTGCTACGGCCTGCGTCCCCTGCTCGTGCTCTTCATGTCCGCGGCGCTCATGGGTGGGGGCT
>JBPCJT010000300.1:0-8369 GCA_051005015.1 Gemmatimonadaceae bacterium
GCGCACAACTCCCCGAAAGATAGCGGAGGGATTTGTAGCCGTATTGGCGCAGCGAACAGCGATGAGACCATGACTGCGCTTCTGCTGGTAGTTGGTTACGGATGCCGCGTACTCCTGCGCCGCTGGCGCCGCCGGGCGGCTGGCTCTGGAGTAATCACGCCGTGTCGCAAAAAACCGGTCCAGTCGCACCCGTAGCACCAGCTTGTGCGCAACCAGGGCATGAGCGCGTTCCACCCCCTTGACTGTACGCGGATTGTGGGCGAGTCGCAGCACGGACAGCGGTCTCCCCTGGGAAGGACGTAGTAGAAGAAGACCGTGGCAACAATCGCTCTAAGAACAAAGAAGCCGACGAACACCCAGCCGAAAATCACATCATCGCTCATGCGCCACCTCGCCCATCAGCATACCACAAGCGGTTTTGAATCGCCAGATACGTGGACAGGTACACACCGGGGTCGCGCCCATGACCGCTGCCAAGTGTCTCCTCGCTTCTCTCAACAAGACGCACGGTGCCCTCGGTGTTGCCCATTTCGCCTACTGGGCCGGCAGTTCCAGCTCCTTCGCGATCGTGCTCCACGGCGCAACATGCGCCACTCCGTCCTCAATTCGCTCTATGACAACATCCACGCCAGATTCGATCTGTTGGCCGTCCAGCCCGCGCGCGGGAAGAGCGTGACGCGTGCCTGCCTGGTCGTAAGTGATCTTCCCTGAACTATTCGCGCCAATTTCTTCCGTGACGCGGCCGAAGTGTCCCTGTAAAGCGAACCTCACATCCTCTTTAACGCGCGCGGCACTCGGAACAACCCAGCCCGCGAGCAGCCCGAACATCCCCAGGGCGGCGGCAAGACCACTCGCCGCCGCGATCGCTGACACCGTCGCCATCTCTAGCGGCGAGTAGCGCGCCAGAGGATAGCCCACCGCGCCCGCGACGGTCGCGAAGGCGGCGATGGTGGGCATGTTGAAGAGCGCCACGCGCCCCTTGCGTTGCAGGTGCCGATCGATTCCCCGGAGCATCGCAGTCACACCGAGTACGAGACCGAGTATGAGAGCAATCAAAAACGGAGATACCGTCATTAATCTCGTCATCTCACGTCAGTGAAAGTGAAATGGCACTCACAGAGCGCAATGCA
This sequence comes from Gemmatimonadaceae bacterium, assembly GCA_051005015.1. GTDB lineage: Bacteria > Gemmatimonadota > Gemmatimonadetes > Gemmatimonadales > Gemmatimonadaceae > JACMME01. Next base: position 1,131 of record JBPCJT010000300.1, read on the forward strand.
TGCGAACCAGGCATCGGTCTGATTTCCCAACGAAGCGTTTGCCGACCATGCCTCTGCGTGCGCATTAGCGCTCGAGATGCTTGCGGAGCCATTTGATCGTTCGTGGCCAGGCGTCCCTTGTGGCCGCAAGGTTCGCTCCATTTGGTCCATCCTGGGCTCGCAGAAAGCCGTGGCCCGCACCGGCGAAATAGTGATGCTCGAACGCCTTTCCCAGCGCCTTCATGGCCGAATCAGCCGGCGGCACGGTGGAGTTCACGCGGGCGTCGTTCTCGCCGTAAAGCCCCAACACGGGAGAGCGGACCGACGCGATGCTGGCAGGCGGAGGCGAGGCCCCATAGTACACGACCGACGCGCCGAGTGACGGGGCGTGGACGGCGTGCGCAAACGAGGCGCTTCCGCCCCAGCAGAATCCGACAATTCCGTATTTCTGCAGCGCAGCCGGCAGGGACATTGCGTGCGCCGCGACAAAGTCGAGACGGCGCTGCACCTCGTTCGGGGTGAGCGCGCGAACGGCCGCGACTGCGGGTTCTCGTAACGGGCCTTCCGGACCTTCGGGGACATTTTTCCCAGTTAGCAGATCGGGAGCTATGGCCACGAACCCGTCAGACGCGAGCTGGTCGGCGACAGCGCGTATCCAGGGTGTGAGACCGTAAATCTCGTGCACCACAACGACGACCGGTGCTTTTTCGCGCCGCTCGGGATACACCACCCAGACCCGGACGCTGTCTCCCGCGCCAGCGGCAACCATCGCCCACTCACCGTGGCGCGGCGATGAACGAAGTCTCTCGGCGGCGCCGGCCTCGCCCGCGGGCAAGCCATCTGACCCTGACTGCGTACTCGCCGATGGGGATCGTGTACTCTCGCCCGTCGCTGGCGAAGAGTTGGAGCGCGCGCAGCCGAGAGCGAGAAGCAACGCGACCGACAAATCCATGGAGCAGCGCATAGGCCTGGGTAGAGGAAGCGGGGTAGTTGTTCGGTGGAAGTTCGTACCTTCGCGCGGTGGGCCGCAAAAAGCCAGCCTGTCCTGTGAGAAATGGGCTCGGGGACATGTGCGACGAACGCCAGGATCTACTGTGCCCTTGAGACCTGGTCGCCGAGAAAATCCACCACCCGGCGCTCCGCGTAGTAATCCGGACGCCACGGTAGTGGTCCTGAAATGAACCCGACGTGACCGCCGCGCTTGACGAACTCGACGCACAACGCGGCATTGTCTCGCGCGATCGCCTTCACTTCCTGCAGTACGCCCGGGGGAAGAAATGGATCATCAACCGCGCTCAAGAGAAGTGTTGGCAGGCGTATACGGTGCAGGAAACGAATCGAGCTGGAGCGATAGTAGTATTCGGACGCGCTCTGAAAACCGTGCACGGGAGCAGTCACAGCGTCGTCGAATTCAAACAGCGTACGCGCACGCCCAAGCGCGTCATCCGCGATCAGTCCAGGGAAACGCTCCTGCTTTTCTTCCGCCTTGCGCCGCAGTGAACGGAGGAAGTGCGCCTGGTACACACGAGAAAACCCCCGCTCGATGCTGCGCGCCCCGCGCTCGAGATCGAAGGGGACGGAGACTGCGGCGGCACCCCTGACCTGCGCCGGCAGAGCGTTTTCGCGTTCGCCGAGCCACTTGAGCAAAACGTTGCCGCCGAGTGAAAATCCGGCGAGCACGAGTGGACTGTCCGAGTGCATGTCGATCAAGCGATTGACCACGAAATCCAGATCGGTGGTCTCGCCAGAATGATAGAAGCGCGCTGTGTTATTGGGCGCGCCGCCGCAGGAACGCCAGACAAGAACGTCGGACGCCCATCCGCGCGAACGGGCCTCGTGCAACATTCCAAGGGCATAGTGCGATCGCGCAGATCCCTCCAGCCCATGAAGGATGAGCAGACGCGGGCTGCCGTGACTTGCATCCAGCCGATGCAAGTCGATGAAGTCGCCGTCCGGAGTCTCCCAGCGTTCCCTGCGGGTCGCAACGCGCGGACGAGGGCGGGCAAGTTTGCCCCACAGAGTCTTCAGGTGCCCTCCTGGAAGCCACCAGGCGGGTCGATACTCGCTGGATTTCACCCTGCTACCAATCGCCGCGCTTCTCGCCGCGGCGGTGGGCCGCGAGCAGCGTGAAGATTATTCCACTGTTGCCCAGTCCCAGGCCGCCGAAGAAGGCAATTCGCCCATACAGCAGGCTGGTCGTATGCGCACTCCAGAGAATGCACACAATTCCCAACGCCGACCACAGGAAGCAGAAAAGCACGGTGCGAACGTAATCCCACAGTTTGTCGCGCTCGGCAAGTACGGCGTTACCTTCGTACCGCCTTGCCATCTCTTCAAGAATCTCTTTGGGAAGGGGCATCGCTGCATATTGCGTGATAGTCTCTCGCGGCGAAAGGTTTACTGTCGGTGCACGGTAACCCGGACATCAGGGGGCTGTGGTCCGAAGATCAGGACCTGCTCCCTTGCGCAACGAGTGCGGTGCCCGGGGCCCCCGGTGGCTGGTACCTGGTACCTGGTGCCCGCGGTACCTCGTGCTCGGTACTCGGTGCGCGGTGCCCGGTTTCCTTGAGGTTCGCGTTCGTCTATACTTAAGGGGCACCGGCCGGACGGTCGCGATCTTTTGGTTGCCGCAAGGGAACCGCTTGACCGAGGAAAGTGCGGGCTCCGCAGGGCGGACCGCCAGGTAACTCCTGGGCACGCTTCACGGCGTGACGGAAGTGCCACAGAAAACAAACCGCCTGTAGCCGTTTTGGTTACGGGTAAGGGTGAAAAGGTGGGGTAAGAGCCCACCGCGCGACTGGCAACAGACGCGGCACGGTAAACCCCGGTTGGAGCAAGGCCAAATAAGCGGCGAGGGACGGCCCGTCCCGATTGAGCCGCGGGTAGGCTGCTTGAGCGCGCGGGCGACCGCGGGCCTAGAGGAATGACCGTCCGGTTGTGCGCCTCGGTTTATCGGGACATACAGCCGACAGAACCCGGCTTACAGGCCGGTGCGCTGCGTAACGCAGGACCGAGCCTCTGACAGCGTGGGTTTGATTTATCAAGCCGCATGGTGGTCAGAGGCTCGTTGTATGTCACGCTGAGAGGTTGCCAGGCCGGGACCAGAGACCAGGAACTATCGCATGAGCGAAGAGTCATGATGGCGCGGCCATACCTACCACGAAATATTCGACTTCTGGTCCCGTGGGTTGTCGCGCTCGCGTGCGCTCCCACGGGTAAGCCCGACACCGAGCCAGTTCCCGAGCGATTCCCCGCGCCAGAGCCGGTAAACGCGCCACCCGCGACCATCGCCAGCGATCCGCTGGATGGGCGCTCGGCATTTCGATATGCGCTCGGTACACGAACCTACGAGATTAGCAGCGAAGCGAGGATACGGCTTGCATCCGACACTGTACCGCAGAGCGAGACGGTGCGAATATCGGCACTGGTTACGCTCACCTTCGAGGCGACGTCCGATTCGTTGCTCGCCGTAGCTGGCTCCGTTAGCCATTACGAAGTATTCCGCGGCGCGGCCATCCCTGCACCCGACAGCACACCTCCCTCCACGGCTAGCTTTCACGCAGCGATCACACTCGCCGGAAAGGTAGTGAGCTTTGTTGGTGACACGGCCGGTTGCAATCTTCAGGAGCCGCTCCTGGCGGTCGCGCAGCGAGCGATCATCGCGACTCCAGGCACGCTGGATGCCGGCGCACGCTGGAGCGACTCGGTAAGCACGACCGTATGCCGTGGCGGCACGCCGATTACAACGGGGGCCGTGCGCGACTACGAAGTGGAGGCTCGCGAGCTTACCAATGGTGCCCCTGTTGCGCGCGTACGAAGGCGCGAGACGTTCACCCTGGCGGGAAGCAGCTCGCTCAACGGACGCCATGTCGCGATAATGGGACGGGGCTCTTCCGACGCCGTGTTGAAGTTCGACCTGGTGCGCGGGCTTTTCCTCGGTGAGGATGGGACAAGTGAGACAGCGCTAACCGTGAGCTCCGCGCGGAGCCAGACGGAATTCAGCCAGCGGGAGGTAACGAAGGTGAAGGTGCGGGAATAATCAGTCGATGAGCTTGAGCGGCATCACCAGACACAGATATTTGGCTTCGTCCTTCCAGCCCTCTGGCTCGATCGTCGCCGCGCGCTCGGCGGCCTTGAAAGTGAGCTTCACTTCATCGGTCGGCATGTAGCGCAGGATCTCGATCAGATAGTTTGCGTTGAAGCCGATCTCGAGCGGATCTCCCTCGTAATTGATCGGGACCTCGTCCTGCGCTTCCCCAAGATCGGGGGTTTGAACACCCAGCTTGAGCATTCCCGCGTTGAACGCCAGCCGAATGCGGTGAGTCTGATCCGACGCGATGATCGACATACGACGCAGTGATTGCGCAAGCACGTTCTTGTCGGCGAGTGCAACGCGGTCGTTGTCCTTGGGAATTACCTGCTCGTAATTCGGGTACGGGCCCTCAATGAGGCGGGTGAATACGGATGTGAACGGGGATCGAAAGGCGAGATGGTTGTCGCCGCGGGCGATCTCGAGATCTTCCTCCGCTGGAAACAGTTTCCGAATCTGCTCGAGTGCTTTCGGCGGGACGATCAGATCTCCCGATGGCGCGCCCTCGGAGGAGATCGGCAACTCCATCTTCGACAAACGGTGTCCGTTAGTCGCCACCATGCGCATTCGTTCGGGACGAAGCTCCCAGAGCACGCCATTCAGAATTGGGCGACTCTCTTCTGTAGACGCCGCGAAGGAGGTATGGCCTATCAACTTCTGGAGATCCCCCGAGCGGACGCGCCAGCTTTCTTCGAACCTTACCGTGGGGAAGCTCGGGAACTCGTCGCGCGGGAGGCCGAGCAGCTTGAAGCGCGACCGGCCACACTCCAGGGTTACCTTCTGCTCACCCGCCGAACTGATCTTCACCGGAGCCGACGGCAACTCGCGCGCGATCTCGGCGAGCTTCTTCGCCGGGATTGTGATGGAGCCTTGAGTTTCGACATCGGCAAGTACTTCCGTGCTCACCGCGATGTCGAGATCGGTACCGGAAAGCCGAATGCCCTTGTCCGTGGTTTCCAGAAGGATATTCGCCAGCACCGGGAGAGTCGTCTTGGTTGGAACCGCGGCGGTGACCGCACTCAAACCTTCCTGCAATTTCTCGCGTGCGATCGTAAAGCGCATTCCGGGCCTATTCCTCAGGTTTTTCTGTTCGTGAGTGACATTCCGCTATCTCTCCCTGAAACCGAGGCGGCGGGCCGGCAGAGGGGAATTATCTGCGGAGAAACGACGCAGGCAACGATAGTCACAGGGGTTGCATGATGCTAGTGGATGGGAGGTTATGAAAGTGCGATGTGAGTCGCGGCACCGCGTCACTCCTGGTGTCACTGATTCGCATGTAACCTCCATTGCCGGATCCGAGCGGCATTGACTGCGTATTTCAATTCCACTCGCTGTATCTATTGTCAGCGGAATGGGTCTACTCGCTTGGGACTCCGTGTCCGCCACCGCTACGCCAGCCCCGCACGGTCCGGGCGATGCCAACCCAGATCGTCCGAACCAGGAGTAACAGAAGAGCGAGCACGGCCAGCGCGACGCCAAGGGCGATGTAGGGATGCTGCCATACGCCGATAACAAGGGCCGACACTGCACTCAGCTCCGCGATGTTAGCGGCCCCATTCGTGACGGGCTCCGGTGATGCATCGATCGCGTAGCGCATCCCGAGCTTTGTACCGTGCGTAGTAAGGCCCAGCATGGCGCCTAACGGGACGGCGATTGGCGCGAGGCCCTCGGTATCCCAAACCGCTGCGCCGGCCAGGAGCGCAGCCAGAGGAGGGCGTATGAATGTCTGCACAGTCTCCCAGACGGATGCTATTACCGGCACCATCGTCGCTAGAAATTCCAGCGTGTACAGCGTTCCTGCGACTCCAATGACCCATGGGTTTTCGACCAGGTCAAGTGCGCCTGGCAGTTCTCCAAGCCACTCCATTCGACGCGCGATTCCGAGAACAGCGACTGTGGCGAATGGGCTGATCCCGGCTGCATAGGCGAGAGCAAGCGCCTGAGCGAGAAGCCTCATACGACGCAACGGGCACTGGGTGATTGAAAACTGTTCACAACCCCGCCTCTTCTTCTATTCTGTTATATAGGAAATAAGAGATAGTAGTAGAAATAGGGCAGTGTTGGGATGTAGAGAATTAGCGCAAACGCCTACCGCAACGCGTGATAATCGTGCTGAGAGTGATGTTGGTCAACAAGGAAGTTCCCCGCCACTCCCCAATTGTCCGCATGACGCGCTCGCACCCGTGTGGAATCTTGCGGCCATGTGTGGAGAGAATGAGGGATATGCACACCAATGTTATGGGTGGATTGACTCATAAGCACGGTAACCTGGCGGATGCAGGACTGCGTTCCGACGGACCACGATTTCGACCCATCCACTAGCCAGGAAACTCTGCAGCGCGGAGGCAGCCTGCTCTAAACCCGAATCCTCTCCAGGGCTCCCCTCAGCCTGGCAACTCGTTCGGCGAATACCGGATTTTCCTTGAGAGTGGTTTCTGTCTTCTCGATGCTGTGAATAACGGTAGAGTGGTCCCGTCCGCCAAACGCGTTCCCTATCTCGACGAGCTGAGTACCAAGGAGGTCGCGGGTAAGGTACATGGCTACCTGACGGGGGACGGTAAGGGTTTTCGTCCGACCCTTCGACCGGAGACCGTCGGTTCCAATTCCCCATTCCTTGGCTACAGCCATTTGGATTGTAGCGACAGTAAGTTTCGCACCCTGTTGCGACTCTGACTCGGCACTGGCGCGTAGCTTATCTCGGAGAGCCTCGCGGGCCAACTCCACCGTGACGTCTTTACGCCGTAGCGATGCAAACGCGAGAAGGCGGATGATGGAACCCTCCAGTTCCCGGACGCTCGACCTTACATGCTCGGCAACGAACCGGATCACGTCATCCGGGATCGTCCGTTCCAGATGGTCCAGGTGTGACTTGTTCTGAAGGATGGCAATCCTGTGTTCCAGGTCGGGGAGCTCGATGTCAGCCACCATTCCCCACTCGAACCGGCTGACGAGCCGCGCCTCGAGGCCTGGAATGTCCTTTGGAGGACGATCGCTCGTCAGTATGATTTGGCGTCCCGACTCGTATAAGGCGTTGAAGGTGTGAAAAAACTCCTCCTGCGTCGCTTCCTTGCCCTTCAGGAAGTGAACATCGTCCACCAGCAGGAGGTCTGTCTCCCTGTACCGGCGTCGAAAGTCCGGCGTGGTACGCCCCTGAATCGATGTGACCAGGT